>CAYTCJ010000003.1:0-69404 GCA_964436545.1 uncultured Candidatus Saccharibacteria bacterium | reverse complement strand
CCACCGCCCGATGAACCTGAATCTGTATCACCAGAGCCTCCGTTATTACTTCCACCGCCGGCGTCACCACCACCTTGTCCTGCGCCAGTGTCACCACCGCCGGTATCTCCGCCACCCGTGTCACCACCGCCCGATGAACCTGAATCTGTATCACCAGAGCCTCCGTTATTACTTCCACCGCCGGCGTCACCACCACCGGATGAATTATTTCCATCATCAGAACCGCCACTGCCAGTATCTTGCCCGGTGTCTTCTTGTTCTTCTTCCAAATTGGTTTCTTCTTCACCCTCTTCAGCCTGCGCGCTTTTAATCCCAAAAATATTTTTTAAACTTTGTTTAATTTTTGAGGTTGTGCTTTGGCCTTGAGTATTTTCCGCCCGCACAAACTGTGTCTGGCTGGGCTTTGGCGCCACCACCCCTGCTCCCCCAAGCAGAGTCCCGCCCAAACCCAAAGCTGCTAAAGCTTTTTCTTTGCCAGTTATCTTCTTTTTATTACGTTTTGCCCTTTTAATTTTTACTTTTTCCATATTTGGGTTGTTTTTATGATGTTTTGGTTTATGATGTTTTGGTTTTTTTATCATAACATAAATTATATCTAATTTATAATTAAACTATACCATAAAACTACTATTTTACAAATTCATAGCATTAATCCGAGTAACTATGTTCCTCGCTTGTTGTTTGGTTACGGAAAATTTAAAGCTCTCACCTGTTCTGGGATCTTTACCGGAAATAGCATAAGTGGCTTTACCCGTATTGGAATTTGCCCAAGTTTTAAACTTATTATAACTCTTGCTTTTAGCGAGTTTGTTTAACACATAGCTTTCTAAACTACTGGGGATCCCAAGCGAAGTGTTAGTTTGGTTAGTGTTATTGGAATTACTCTGATTATTGTTTTGGTTATTATTATTATTATTATTATTTTGGTTATTGTTGTTAGTGTTAGTTGTCGCTTGAGGCACACTCACAATCACAGGCGATGAAATTTTACTTGCATCCGCACTATTTACCACGAATACTTGATAATTCCCCGCTGGCATATTTATGGGTAAAGTGATACTTAGCATATTTGCCGAACCACTTGTGACTGTAAGCGAATAATTATTCATCATAACTACATTATTGGTGGCAACAGTATTAAAGTTGGCTCCGTTAATGGTTAAGACCCATCGCCCATTTGTTAAGGCGACGTTAGCATTATTCACCACCGGAGTTTGAATAACATTATTCTGATTATTGTTTTGGTTGTTATTCTGGTTATTATTGTTCTGATTATTGTTTTCTTGCCCACTTTGAGTTCTGGGGCTTACTACTAAATTAAAACTTTTCGCGGTAGTATTGCCAACATTGTCTGTAGCGTTAAGCACAAAATTATATTCCCCCGAAACATTAGGTGTGCCGGTTAATTTTCCATCTGCAGATAATGCCACACCTGAGGGTAAATTACCCATGGTCATTGCCCACCGGTAAGGTCCGGTGCCTCCGCTCGCTTGTAAAGTTTGGTTATAGGCGTTGCCTACCACTACTGCGGGTAAAGTTTGGTCTGTGTCTATAGAAATACTGGCATATTGAATTTGTGGCTGAATGGTAAAATGTAAAATCCCCGCGCTCCGCTCACCCACTTTAATTTCCATTTGCCATTCACCCACATCTTCACTGCCAAAACTACCGCTTAAATTTAATTGGCCAGTTTGAATGGTGCCTAAATTATGCATCACATTGGGAAAACCACTGGCGGTTTTTTTACCCCCAATGGCTCTGACTATGGCTCCTTCTGCGCCGGTAAGCGCAATTTCCCAATTTTCTCCAACCTTTACTACATTGTTAGCCATTGCCCCCACCCCCAGTTGAGTATTGGTGGTATGATTTCTAAAATTCATTGTGGGAGTAACCACAGCCGGCGGAGGGTCTACACGGGGTGGAGTGGCCGGCGGGGGTGGCGTTCTAAAATCTACAATGCGGTTATTAGTGCGGTTAATGGCGGTTAGTAAACTTTGAGGAAAATCGGCAATTCTTTCACTGGAAATTTTATTGCCGTTGTCGTCGGCTTTATATACGCCATCGCTGGCAATAATAATTAAACCATAATCCGGCACCCACACAATTTTCCCCGCATCGGTTAAATAGACATCGTAAATGGTGGTGTCCTCGGTAGGCGGATTTACCACCAGACCAGGATTTACCGGAGGCGGATTAGTAGGAGGCGGATTGGGGTTAGGATTTAAATTAGGATTTACATTACCTTGTGCCGGATTGCCATACACCCAACCCGGGTCAAACGTAATTCTATCTATTTTAATCGTATTACTTTTATTTCTTATCGCCTCTACGGTTCGTTGACCAACAAACCTACCGGTTTGGGAATGCTGATAACCATCTTTATATGCTACCACCATGCCAAAATTTTCATTTACATAAGCTTCTCGGTGTCCGTTTTTATCTTCAAAGACCTCTATATTTTGCAAACCTTGCTCATAGCCGGACATTCTTTGATAATAAGTCTGATTAATACTACTGATGGCTGAATTTAAGTATTGACGCTGACTCTGCACAGAGGAATTTTGCAACTTAAAATACGCCGAAGTCTGATTAAAAATATTATTCATCAATTCTATAATTCGATCTTTATACTCACCCTCAAGATCTATGTCGCCTAAAGCATTGGAATTATAAATATCCGCGATTTTATTTATTTTAACAAAAGCTTCGTTGGCTAAACGACTATCATCTTGTCTGTAATGTGCCATCTTTCTTTTATTATCTAACCAACTTATTAAAGTTATACTACCTAAAATAACTGCAGCCACAATAGCAACCACAAAAACCGGTTGAGCCATTAAAGCGGTCATAGTTGCCTGAAAAGAAAGCATTGTACTGCTCATTGTTGCGGTTCCTAAAGCTTGTCCTAATGCATAAGTAACCCCATTTAAAACTACCTCAGCGACTATAGGAACTGCGGTGCCTGCCGCGTAAGTTATACTTACCGAGCCCATCGTTAAAGCAATAGTAGCTCCTAAACTAGAGGTAATACCAGCTGCAGCCATTGCTGATCCTCTTGCAAAATCAGAATTATACCACCTATTAGCAAAATAACTTTGGTCAATATTTATCGCATTCTTTCCAGGCAATTCAAAAATATGACGCCATTGTCCATTTTGATATTCATAACCCCATAAAATGCCTCTTACTGCATTTCCGTCGTTATGCGTGGGCGGATTTTTACCCACTTGAAAAACTGCGTCTGCAAAAAAACTTCCCGGAATAAAACTGGCGGGTAAAACATCGGAGTTGGCCAAAAACCAATTTACCAATTCATCTTGCTGGGCTTTGGTTAATTGTTCTAATCTGGTTTGCGCGCCCATTTGGTAGATATAAGCAGGCATTTCTTTGGTTTCGGTTTGTTGAGTAGGTAAATTTTGATTTGCTCTTTCCACAAACACCGATACAGTTTTATCTAAGCTTGTATCACTGCCGGCTAAAATCGGGTGCAAAACTAAAGTCGCCATATAATCTGAAATCTGATTATATGGATCTTCGTTTTGGTAAGGGTCGCCAGCTTGAATAGTTATTAGCCCGTTATTATCCACCGAGGCACTCACGTGCTGGCTATAATTGGCATTGTTACTATCTAAAACTTTTATTTCCACTGCCGGACTTAAACTCCCATCAGACAACGTAGCCAAAGCGGTAATAGTAGTTCTACCATTCACGTTAACATTCACTCCGCTAGTTTCTCGATTATTTTGCGTAACTCTAAAAGTGGATACCGTCGCCGTTGCCTCGCTTACTCTCACCGGTATCCGCACCCCTTTACTGGGATCTTTTTTGGCATTCACTATAATACTCGCTTGTCCCGGACCAATGGCCTGCATACTAAAACTGCCGTCGTTATTTAAAACAAAATTCACCACATTCGGGTTAGAAGTTTCTACGTTAAATTCGCTATCTTGAGAATTATCATCGTAATCTACCCACACGCGAGCGGTTTTACTCTCCCCCACTTTTAAATCAAACGAACTTTCCGAAGCCACCACTCTGGTTGGGTTGGCAGAATTCCTCCCGAGGTTTTGGGTAGCTGTAGATATCACGCTAAAACTTACATTACCCGCAAAGACTTCTTCTTCACTCGGGGTAAATAATTTATAATCTAAACTCCAATCACCCACCCAGTCTGCCGTCATGGTTATGGTTTGGTTTAAGGTGCCATCTTCACCCACATACATTTGCTCGCCTTGGTCGTTAGTTAAATAAATTCTTTCCTGACTTCCATTTTTTCCGCCATCATAAAACACTGCCGAACCGGCAGGACCGGTAATGTTAATTTGCACACTCTCACCCACCCGCACTTGGCTGTTGTTACCGGAAGTTAAATTCCGAAAATTAATGGTCGCCGAACTGGCTTTGGCTTCTTTAATGCCAAAAACTTTGGCAATGGCATCTTTGGCTTTTTGGGTATTGCTTTTTTTCTTGCCCGAAGTAAGCATGTCTTTTATGGTGCTTACCATTCTCTGTTCTTGCATCCCTCGGCTCACTCCCGCCACACCGCCCACAAGTGTAGATGTTAAACCCACGCCCGCCAGCGCCTTTTCTTTGAAAGATAATTTCTTTTTATTTCTTTTGGTTCTTTTGATTTTTACTTTGTCCATATATTTAACACGGATCTAGTAACTAAAACTAATTTTTGTCATATTTTAATATTTACCAAGGAACTGTAAATTTGTTTCTTAATGATCCTGAACTTGTTGATTGTCATCCTAAACTTGTTTACCCCGTAGCGAACCAAAGGTTCTGCTATTGGGGTTTCAGGATCCAGACTTACCTTAAATAAAAATCTAATTGAAAATAAATTATAGATTCCGCATCAATCCGCCAGCTGGCGGATTATCGGTAGATCCATGTTAACACTTAATCACATTAATTGGATGACCCGCAATAAAAGCCGTAATATTTTCTACTGTGGTATCTAAAATTCTTTCCACGGCTTGCTTGGAGTTAAACGCATTATGGGGAGTAATTATTACATTTTCCATGTGCATTAATTCATGATCGGCTAAAATGGTCATTAAAGCGTTGGCGTTTGGGTGGGCATTTTGCCACAGGGCATCTTCGTGAACAAGCATACCTTCTTCTTCTAACACATCCAGCCCGGCGCCTGCCACTTGTCCGGTTTTTAAAGCCGTAATTAAAGCCGAAGTTTCTACCAGTCCACCCCGAGAAGTATTAATTAAAATAGCCCCCGGTTTAAATAACTGAAATTTTTCCGCATTAATAATGTGGTGAGTAGCCGGCAAATACGGCATATGCAGTGTGATAATATCAGCGGTCTCTAATAGACGATCTAAATCCAAATATTCAACTTGATACTTATTGGTTAACTCAGCTTTTGGGTGGGGATCGTAGGCCTTAATTTGCATTTCAAACCCTTTGGCCATTCGGACCACATGCTCGCCAATATGTCCGGTACCGACCACGCCTAAAACTTTACCTTTTAAATCTTGCCCCATTAAATTTTCCGTAGAAAATTTCCCTTGCTCCTTGACTTGCTTAATACTTAAATAAAGTTTCCGAGTTAAAGCCAACAGCAAAGCAAAAGTAAATTCCGCCACGGTGTTTTCGCCATAAGTGGGCACATTGCTTACCAGTATGCCTCTGGTCTTGCATGCGTTTAAATCTATATGGTCAAACCCCGTGCTTCGGGTGGTAATGTATTTTAAATTTGGTAACTGATTTAAAACCTCTGCATTCACGGGGGAATTAACAAAGTTAGAGAGGATTTCACAATCTTTGTGCATTGCCAAATCTCCGCTCTCACAAAACACCAACTCCTTATGCTTAAATTTGGTTTTTAAATATTCCGCTTCCCATTCTTTAGTTTCTAAAAATAGAATTTTCATAATTTACCCACAAATTATACCATACATTTACTCATTTAACCAAATAAATAAATCCGCGACATTACTTCCGGTAAGTCCGGTGTGCAAACTATCTCCCACTGCTTCCAAAAAATTAAAACTGTCATTATTTTGCAAATACTCATCTAAGTTTAAATTTAAATTTTTGGCTCTGGCTAAAGTGGACAAGTCCACAATCGCTCCGGCTGACTCGCAATTATCATGCCCGTCCGAGGCCAAACTCACAAACACTTGGTGCTGATGCAAAAACGGCAAAACTCGCAAAGCCAATTCTTGGTTTCGCCCCCCTACGCCTTTGCCCAGTACCTGCACTGTGCTTTCCCCTGACCCCAGCAAACACAAATGTTTTTTATTGCCTGCTGAAATTATTTCCTGAGATAACTTTTTTACTTCCCCTTGAAACTGCTCATTAAACACTTGAGCCTCATAACCTAAATCCTCAGCCTTTTCGCGCATGGCTTTAAGCGCAGTCTTGGCCGAGACAAACAAAATATTTTCCACATTTTTAAAATATTTATTGTCTTTGGGAGTTTCCCTAAACTCCACTTGAGTAATGCCAACTTTTTTTAAAATGTCATAACGTTCTAAAATCCCTTGAGCTTCTTTCACCGTTGTCTTATCTGGCACAGTCGGACCTGAGGCAATGGTGGACAAATCATTCCCCGGCACGTCGGAAAAAATTAAACTAATTAATTTAGTCGGGTAAATTAATTTTGCCAACTGTCCGCCCTTAACTAAACTCAAATGCTTGCGAACTGCATTCATTTCAAAAATATCTGCGCCGGAATTCATTAACTCCTTTAATATTTTAGCCTGATTTTCCACACTCAAACTGTGCGGATGGCATAACAGCGAACTGCCTCCACCGGAAATTAAACATAACACCAAATCATCGGCTTTCACTCTAGATAAAAATCCCTCCATCTCATAAGCAATCTGCGCATTTTGCTCACTGGGGTGCGGATGTGTGCCAGTCCGGAATTGGATATTGGAAATATTTGGAATCTGATTAGATACATCTATGGCAAAACCGCCAGTTAATTTAGGCCCTAAAATTTTCGCCACAGAAGCTATGCCCACAAACGCGGATTTACCGAAAGCAATACAATAAATATGTTTAAATTTACCTAAATAATAACGTTTACCTAAAATCTTCAAAACATTTGTCCTGCGACTATACATCAAATTCTGCTCAAAGGCCTGCTCGGTATTAATGGCTGACAAGCCCGCCTCAGCAATGAGCAAAGCATCTTTGCGTAATTGAGAACTGGCTAATTTTTGAAAATTTTGTATCATCATAACTTTCTCACTCATCCCACAGGACGGTTTTGATTTTGTTTTTTTACATCCCCACCATATCCCAAACTTTTTTGGCCACGTTTTGCGGTTCACCCAATAGTGGGGTATGGTGTAAATTAATAAACGGTAAACTATTGGCTTCAATAAACCCGCACTTTTGGGTTTTATAGGTTTGGGTAATCTCTGGAATAATAAAATCAAAACCCACAATCGGCTCCTTTAAAACTTTCGCAGCTCGCACAAATAACTCACGGGTGTCCGGATGGCACAGTGCCAATTCTTCTTTGGAAGACCCGCCATAATTCACGCCCACTTTCTCAGACAGAGTAATTACTTGCCCTGCGGGCAAAACCGAATTTAAAGATAAGCCTTGTAAATTTAAAAATCTTTCCGTGTAGCTATCTAACACAATGGGCTTTACCGGTAAAGATAACTGCCGATTTTTTTGCTCTACCAATGCCCGAATGGTCTGTTGTCCATCACCCACCACCAAAGGTTGGTCACCTCTTAAAACTCCGCATAATTCAAAATTAATAACCGTGGCGCGATAAATGGGCCCCCTTAACTGCTCTTCCACCATCACCCAGGCGCATAATTTTTTAGCCGATTTTACTGCCACTTCTAACTGCTCTGGGGTATTTACAAAAATCCTGGTGTGCCGACCTCGGCTTCCTGCTCTGGGCTTTACAATTACCGGCTTGCTAATTCGGTTAAAGATTTCTAAAGCTTGCTTTAATGTTAAGGCGCTCCCGCCTTCGGGCACAGGCAAATTCAGTGCTTGAAATTTTTGCTTCAATAACCACTTGTCATCCATCCAATCCAAAGCTGAATTGTAGTAATTATGGGGTCTGGGTAAGCCACTAAATATTAGTGTGTTACTTTTATTTAGTTTGTCGTTTTGATTTTTTACCTTTTTTAAAAATTGAGAACTAAAAATTGAAAATTCTGTTTTTTGCGCTATATAGGTATCGAAAGATTTACCGAACAAAAGCAATTCTCCCATAACTATTCCGCGTTGTTTTGCTTCTTCCCATAAAACTTTGGCTCTCGGAATCTTACATTGAGCCATTTCCCAATTCACCCGAATTATTTTTAGTTGCTTACCCAACCAAAAAAATTTTTGAGCCCAATTTCCATAACTGGACAGTAAGCTTACTCTATAAAACCACGACTGGTTTAAAAACCATCGGCGGATGGGGCCAAAAAAAATATTTATACTTTCAAAATACCAATATAAAAAATGCGGAACCGGATTTTTTCCACACTCAACGCAAAGTTTTTTTGAATTTGACATACACATAAAGTAAGCCTAAAATCCCCGCCACAATTAGACCCAACTGAATTTTACCACTACTTGGATGTCCGGATGTTAAATCCACTGGCTCTGGTTTAAGAGGACTAGTTGGCTTAAAGCTATCTTGCGGATTCTCATGAGGTTTGTCAACCGCTTCGGGAGCCGGTAAAGCCTGAAAGTTAACATTGCCACTATAATTGGGGACACTGCCTGCGGGTATCGGCTGAAGCGGGGTAGTAGTCGGCACACTCCCCGGCACCAAACGCACTGCCAAAACCGGCTGTGAGAAAAAAACCCACACCGCAAATAATAAACCCAAATAGTACATATGTTTCGTCATAAAAAATTTTAACATCTTATCATTCTAACTTCTTAACATATAAAGATCTTAACGCCTGCGGATTTCTGCTTTGTTAGAATGTTAGAATGATAATTGTTTTAATGTTTTCAGTCACTACTCCAGCTTAACTGTCTATACCCTTCGCTGGACAAAGGAAACGAGGGAGGTGGATAATACAATAAATTGGCATCATAAGTGGTGGCAGTAGAGCAATATCCACTAGTGCATTGATTACTGCCATTTACCCAACTCCAAGTCCATACTCCAAAACTGGCCACTGAACCAAAAATATTTATTGAAGTTTTAGTGTTATTGGGAAAATAATAATTTTGCGCACTGCCTTTTTGCGCAATTAAAGCGCCATTAATTTCCAAATTGCTCGGCGCATAATATGTAATTAAAATATCTTTTTCCGCAATTAAACCTAAACTATGGTTGCCATCTTTGGCTAAATAAGTTAAGTTATTGGGAATTAAAATTCTCGCCTGCAAATTGGGATTGGTGGAATACTTGGTGGCTCCCACTACCACCCGGCCGTTTACCACGCCTTCCACCCACACATGATCTTTCACAAAAATTACCCCATTGGTGGGAAGGTTCATGGTGTATTGAAAACTTCGATTTTGATAGTCTAAATCTTCATTGTGGGCTACGTTATTCACGTCCCAACCGGTCTGGTGCGCTCTTAAGGAAGTTACCTTATAAACGCTCACCGTGCCATTGGCATTAAACACCAAAGAATAACCTTGGGCATTAGATGGTGGAATATCGGCCTGCCCATCGGCCAAACTCTCTAGCGTTTGCAAGTCAGCCGTAATGGTAGTAAAATCCACATTCGGTTCTGACATCTTCCAATAATTTTTGGTAGAAGTCGCGGCGCTCCCCCAAATCCCCGGCTTCCATTGAAACGGATTACTACACCCGTGATACCAATAACATTGATACCCCGGCCCCGGCGGAATATTCGGCTTAGCGGATTTAATCGGGGCATTGCCAATGCCATCAAACCGAATACCACCGTTAGCATGCATTTCGCCATTTATAGTTTCGGTGTTCCCTATCCAGACATCGGTATTGGTTAAAAACGCATATTTGGCCAAAGAGGGCACCCCATAACGCACTGTAATAGTGCGTTTTTGGTTTGGATTATCCAAAGTATAACCGGTAGATTTAATAGTTACTACAGTTGAGCCAACCGGTGGCGGAATAATTTGTAAACTATACTCACCTAATTTTTGGTTAGTGTCAGTATCTAAAAAATTATGCACATAGGGTCCTGGGGTAGTGGAAGCATTGCCGTCGTAATAATCGGTGGGAAAATGCGCCAACCGCCATTGATAATAATTCGCTCCGGCTTCGGCAATTTGAAACGCCAGTTCTCTATTCACACTCCCCCGAATCACCCTGAGTTGAATGACCGCGTAAGACAAAACCCCGAGCATCACGGTGGAAAAAATAAAAATCAACACCACATTAAAAATCAACACACTGCCTTTTTGGCAATGACAAAAATTAAAAAAATGACAAAAACGCCGAAAATATGGAGATTTTAATTTTTGTTCATTTTTATTAATTTTGTTCATTTTTGTCATTTGCTTTATTCTCTATTCTCTATTCTCTATTCATAATTTCCGCCAAAGGCGCCTGTCTGCCGACAAGGCAGGGATCCCGCTTTGCGGGACATGCTTCCTGCTCACTCTCCTAAATTCGTTTTTAAACTTCGCATCACTCCGCTGGTTACCACAGAATAATAGTTAGTGTTCGTGACTCCGGCTTTATTTAAAATTCGTAAATCCATTTTTACGGTTTTAACTTCTGTTACATTTAACGGCTGGGCTAAAGGGGCTTCTTTACCCGTATAGGCACCGTTGTAATAATAAAACAGCGGGCTATTGCCATTGGCTAAATTATCCTGCACAGTGAGAATTCTTTCGTTTGCGGAATTATAACTTAAAGGATTTCCGCTAGGGTTAATTATACCTTTAAGGAGCTTACCGTTCTGCACAAAATACCGAACTCGTTCCATATCCGCATCGGTATCTACATTGCTGTAAAAAATTAAACTTTGCGCTCCGGCGGTATCTAACGGATAAGCCCCCACTGCCGATAAACTGGCATTTCGTAATTCATTAATAATTTTATTACTTAAACTTCTGGCTGAATCGGAGTCGGCTAATAAATTGGCTTGCTTTGTGGAAGCAAAAAACACATTACTCACCAAAGCCACCACCCCGAACACTAAAATAACAAACCCAAACAAAGCGACAATCAGTTCTACCAAAGTAAAACCTCGGTTAACACTTAACCATTGACCTTTAACAATTGACTTATTAAATTTGACGCTAACTTCTTTATTCATAAACTTACTACTTACTTCTTGCCCGCTATGGGCTTAAAAAAACTTCCAAAACATCATCGCCATCTATGGTGTTATTGTCTAATTCAAAATTTTGGTATCCATCTAAACTAATTTCCAAATCATAATTATTTCCCGAAGTTAAATCGCCAAAATACACTTGTCCGGGAGTAAAACAACCCGAAACATAGTTTAAACTGATTCCGGTTAACACTGCGGTTTTTTTATCATCCGTGGTAGCTAAAAAAGCTTTATAGCGAATGTAGCGTTGGTTATCGTGGGCAGAGGAAATATTATTACCCGAGGTAGTATAATAAGTATTTGCCGTCCCATCGGGGCCCAAATAATTCCACGGACCCTCTAAAGCATTGGCAGTAGCCAATTGAAATTTCAGCGTGGTATTAGCGGTTTGACTGGTTGGTTCCCAAGAGATGGTAGTAAAATTACTACTGTCAGTCCCCGAATCAAAAACTGCACTCTCCAGCCACCCGCTTAACGCATACCTCCCACTGGTTTTTTTGAGTCTCACTCCGGTTGGATTGGAATTGACGTCTATATTGCCATCATCGGCATAGTACACGCTCGGGGAAGTTGTGGACCAAACACTACTCCCACTCCCACCGGTCCAACTGTTTTGCGTCCACACACTCCCCCCGGTAACCCCGTAATAATCTTGAGGTTCACTTCCGCCTTTTTGTAAATGCACCAAAGCATTTTCCAAAGCCGCGTTCGTGGCACTGTCTTTGACAATCACCAAAAAACTATTGGCTGTGGAATTCGGACTTAAAATCATGGTAAAAGTTTGGCTACTGCCGGGGAGCACATCAATTTTTTGGATGGGCGAAGTGCCTCGCACCACCAAATTTTGATTCGTCAAAAGTGTCGGCGTATAGGTATCCCACTCCAGATTCGTGAGGGCAATTTGTCCCAAAGCGGAAGTAAAATTATTATTAAATTTATACACAAACGGATTAGTACCAATTAGCTTGTCGCCCCGAATATTCACATTCACTCCGCTTAAATTCTGACAATATTCATTTAAAGTTTTAATAGTTAAATTAGCTAATAAATCTATACTAAAACTGATTTCCGTCACTTGTCCGTTGATTACCGTGGCATCCGGCTTAGTGGGATTGGGGTTTTCAGCGGTAATGGGGTAAGTTTGGTCCGAGTTATAACCCGTTTTACTCACCACAATCCGATAATTATTAATGTCAGCGGGAAGCCCAACTTCGGTCCACTGACCACTACTGTCGGTTTGCCTATCTAATATTAAGGTGGGAGTGGAAGTGGGCCTTTGTATGCGGATATCCGCCCCACTTACCGGCTGACCGGCAAAATTGAAAACTTTAATCCGAATAGCACCGGCATTCGTGGTGCCTTCCAAACCTTTGGGCACAACATTGGTTAAAAAATCGGTCACAATGCCGGTTTGCACATTTTGCACACTCATTTTTACTTGCTTGTAGTCTGCCGGCGCCGTATCGTTGGGAGTTCCGCCCACAGTACCATCGGCCGGATCATCTATATAAGTTACTTCGTAATATATTTTATAAGTAAAGCCTTCAATTTTAGTCGTCGTGGCATTAGCCAAATCCAATAAAGTGCCAACCGGATTGCCATTCAATGTGCCAATTTGGCTATACGGCATATTGCGCACCACTTCTAAGTTGCTGGAGGCCAAAGATGCGAGCACGGTTTTTTCCCTTGCTTGTTTAACTGTGGTGGACAAAGCTAAAAACGCGGCAATCACTCCGCTGGCCAAAAGTGCGAATACCGCCAGTCCCACAACCAGCTCTATAATGGTAAATCCGGCACCGGTTTTTACTAGTTTTGATTTTTGATGATAAGTATTTGTTTTAACCACACGATTTTTTACCTCCAAACCTTTTTAGTTTTTAACTTTTATCTATTTTAAGACTCCGCCCCACTCCACCACGGTAAACCCTTTTCGTTCCGGCGTGCGAATCTTAAATCCCGACGCACGAATGGGTTTTTCTAACGGCACAAAATCCATTAATACTCGAATGATAGTGTCAGGTTTAGGTGTAATGGTTAAAGGCGCTAATTCATCCATGGCCGAATTACCCAGAAAAGTTATAAAATAGTAAGGACTACTTTGCATCTTGGGATACCAAAACTCCATAAAGTCAGCGGTTTCCTGCGCATTTAACCCTAATTGATGCAATTTTTCGTGTAAAAAGTTATTTACCTCGGCCTTACTTACCACAAACCCTTTTTCCGGTGTCTGGTAAATTCCCCCTCTGCCTTCCCAGAACAAATAAGGGTAGGTTAAGCCGTCGGCTAAATTTTTTATTTTACTTTGCGGATCTGACTCCACCTCCCAGCCTTGGTGGTAAGCGGGAATCGATACGCTCATACCGCCTTGAGGTTCAACTTTTACGGAAATTTTTTGCGTCTCTGTTGGGTATAAATAAATCACCGGCTTGCCACATTCAGCCAAAGGCTGGTAATCTCTGGATTTAAATTCCACCATTCTGCCCAAAGGATCTTGCCAGAAAAAAATTGGCCGAGAATTCACAAAGGTCTGATAAGTCATTTTAGTTTTTCCCTCCGGCACAAACATCCCCTCATATAAATCTTTAAGGGCAGTAGTTTGACTATCTTTATAAACATAAACCGTTTGACCGTCAAAAGTCATTCCTGCGGGAGTTAATTGGTCGGCTGGAATGTCTCTAACCGCCAAAAATTCACCGGCTCCGCACCCGCCCACATGAGCATTATCATATTCTTTAGTATTTGCTTCTCCATTTTTCCAAGTAATTAAGGGCACTTTATTTTGACCCATAAAACTAACGCCCATTTTATAATACTGCACCGTGCTGTCCGGAGATTTTACATAAAAACCAAACTTAGGAAATATTGGCGTTTCAATCTTCGGTTCCGTCATGGTATAAACATCACCGACCTGAGGGTCTGAAAATATTTTAACTAAACCATCTTGGCAAAAAAATTCACCGCCACTTTTAAAAAAGGCTATGGAACTCACGGCTTCCAAGCTCAACTTGGGATTTTCCGCTTGTAAATTGGCGGGGAAATTCAAATCCGCCAATTCAAAACTGGGGTCAACTGCCAATTTAACTTGAGGTGGAGTGTATTTAGCGTCTGGCAAACTTTCCGAATACTTACTTAAAACCGTGTAAAGATTGTCTTGCTTAACGATTCGATACACTACCGGCCGACCGGGAGCATTGTAAGTAATATAAGTAAGCAGTAAATCACCTCCCTTAAACTGCCCGGAAGTAAAATGCCCGACTTTATAACTATAGTCACTACCATAATCACTATAAACTTCCGTATTGTCCGGTCCGACAGCCGATTGAAAGATTTTTACATCCGCCAATAACTCCGGTTTTTGCCAAACGATTAAACCGGATTTACTGGCTAAAGTTGCACCAAAATTTTTGCAACGCGAATACGAAAGCGGGTCTAAAATGGCCGGATTCTCCGCAAAAGGAGGCAGTTGATTTTCCGGATTAGTAACCGGATTGGCAGTATCAAAAGGATTATCCACTACTTTAATATTGTTAGGCCGGTTGGCTGGGTTTAATAAATTATTGGCTAACTGTTTTTTATATTGCCCATAACCTAAAGCTAAACCCACCAACACCAAAACTACCACTCCGCCAACTATCCCCCAAGTTTTTTTACTTGGCTGGGAAGGGTTTTCGGGGGAAATGATAGGTTGATTATTGGGATTTTGACCTGTTGGTGTTTGTTCCATAGTTTAAAAATTAATTATTCCTTTTTGTATCCTGATTTTTATATCTTCTGGCACCCTAGAATTATTGGCCATTTCTCTTAATACTGTATCATTTTCCTTGCCAATCAGCAACTGAATTTGGTTATCTTTTACCCCCATAGGCAAAAGATATACTTCTAACTTACTTGCTTTACTTACTACGCCCACAGCTAAACTCCGACCTACAGGGGAAATGGGATTTTCATCTAATAAATTACCTTGGGCGTAAATAATGGGAACGTTTTCATAAATTTCCACTTTATTTGCTTTGGCACCTTGGCAAATTACCATACTTACCCCATGTTTAACCACTTGAAACAAAACCTCATCTGATACTTTTTTACCATTCACCAAAGCAATTCTGTTATTTCCTAACTGTTTGTAAATAATATTTTCCAATGTCTTCTCAATCTCTCTTGTTAAAAATACATTTGATGCAGAGTCAGATACAAAACTTAACGTATAATCTTGTCCCCAGAATAACCGGTTTATGAATTCTAAAGAAATTTTAGAATTATACCCCGCCACATTACCCAGGCTTAACAAAGTATCAATCGGCTGTGGTTGATTTTCTCCTACACTAAACCCACCGGTAAGATAACTCGTGCTTTCTAAAATATCTTGTCTAACCAACTTCGCGGAATTACTCTGCTTAAACAGAGTAAACTTATTTGCTGAGGCTAACCGCATCAATTCTAAAAATACAGCCAAACCCGGCCGAGAATCTACATCTAAAGTTTTTAATTTATTAAAATCCAAATTTTCCAAAACCGCTAAACTTTGCGCATCGTGAAAGTCACTGGCTCGACTGGTTAAATAATGGGAAAAATCAAACGAGCCCACTACCATCCACTGTTGATTTGGCAAAATTTGATGCAACTGATTAGCAATTTTTTTCGCTGATGTTAAACTTAACCGGTCTTTAACAATTATGGGCACCAGCTTGGCATTGGGCAAAGATTTTTTAATGAATCCCACTATCCCGCTTACCCCATGTTCTTGCTCAAACGGTTGTTCTTCTAAACTGACCAACCCTTTTGTAGTAAGCTGATTTATCAACCCTGTATCCGGTTCCAAATCCCCAAACGGAGTTTTCCAAACCGCACCGGAGGTAATTATGGGAAACTTTCCGGTGGCAAAATGATTCGGACTAACTAAAAGCACAGTTATTGGTGCGGTTGTGGCAACCTGTTTAAACGCTTCAGCTATAAATTGTTTGGCTAATAGGTGATGGTTAACAATGATGCCTTTAAAAACCGGCTCACCTTGGCTATTGCCTGCCATAGCATACGCTTCCTCAAAAAACTCCGCTTGGCTAAAATACGAATAATGTTCTACCGCCGGCCCATGCGGTTTACTGGCTGAAAATAAAAATATAAAAACCGCCAAAGCGGTAAACAATATACTTCTATAAATTAACGCTTTGCTCATAGGCTATAACTTTACTGCATCTACTTTATACCCTAAATCACTTAAGGCGCTTAACAACCCTAAATCATTTGGGTTAGTGGCAAAATCCTTGGAATGATAAACTGCCTCTGGAAATTTAGTTTTAAAAATTTGTTCTAATTTTTCATCTATATTTTTAAAGATTACAGCGGAGTGATTTTTACCCAAACTTCGGCAATATTCTGCATACACTTGAGCTTGTATCCGCAGTTGAATTAATAAATCCATAGCGACGGGGTCTTTTTCTAATGCTCCCGACGCCTGTTGTTGATGTCTCTTAAGCCTTTGAAGCTCCTCTAAATTTCCCGAACCCACTAACAACATTTTGGGCAAACCTCGCCATTCGCCTCTCATTTGTAAACCCGGCCGATTCGGACGAAAATATTTTACTTTGCCCATTTCCCCACTCTGTAAACCGGCTTTAATTTCCCCTAATTTTGGTCTTATGCCTTTACCCAAAATTCTTCCGGAGTTTTCGGTTACATCTATTGCTAAAGCCCACATAGAATTATGTTTATCTGGTCCTGAATGAAATTCCACTACGCCATCAACCCCGTTAACTATGTCATCAAATTCTGTGGTCTGATTCCAAACTGCATGTGGTCCTAACCATTTAAAATCGTTTATACCCTTAGCCACCACGCCTTCTAATACATGACCTTCCTGCTTTGTGTCTCTTTCCATTCTGGCTTTTAAACTGACTACTCTGCTTAAATCCGCTTACACTTCCACCATTGGATAGGGTTTGCCAATAAAGGCTTTTTCCTGTGGCCTACTGTTAGCTACTCTCGCTTCTGGCAAGCTTAATCCATCACCCAGTCTTAAAACCGGTGGCCTTACAGGATATGATTCTCTGGGCTGATATAGATTGGGCATAATTTAAAATTTTTTATCTTAAAGTTAAAGCCTTTTTTCACGAAAACTCACATATTCCCCGCTATGAATTTTATCTATCCCTTGCCTTTCCATTTCTTTCCTGTGTAAATACCTGGGGTCATCTTCACTAACTACTTCCCATACTTCCAGAGCCTTTGGTGTAATAAAATTTAATGCCGGTAAGTTTGAGTATTCTTGTTGTAATTTACCCCACAAAGCTTGAATTCTCTCTTGATGATACTCATTGGTTAATAGAGCAAAACTACCCGCCAAAATTCCCTTCTCTAATAAATACTCGGCTATCTTTTGTAAATTACCTTGAGTGGAAGTTGTGGAATCTATATAAGCAACTTGTGCTTGGGGATTTTTATTTTTTAACCACTCGGCCATTTCTTTCGCTTTAGAAAACTGTGTTTGATGGTCGCTTTCTAAACCCCCTACGGTAATTATTTGGGTTTGTGGGTGTAAATTTGAAAACTGACGCATAGCTTCCATTCTCACACCTCCACCGGTATAAATTTCTTGCTCAGGGTTTTGTGGGCTGGGTTCAAAATTGGGAAATTCACCCTCGCTGTTTAAACGCACAGCGGATAAAACAAAAATTGTGGAATAATTTTCCATACGTTAAGAGTTTTTTAAAGGCACAAAAGGTTCCTTTAATTCCTCGGTTTCTAATTTTTCCACCTTAGCCCCCTCGGGGCCTGTGTGCGCCCAAGCAATTAATTTTTCCAAAGCTTCGGTTTCCCCTTGTGCAAAAATTTCTACTGTGCCATCTTCCCGATTTTCCGCTTTCCCCACCAAACCGAATTCTACAAACTTTTCGTAGGTACACCACCGAAACCCGACGCCCTGCACTCGGCCATAAATTTTTAATTTAAGATGTTTAACCATATATAGTTTATTCAAATAATTTTCTTCAACTTACTTGCTGATCAGCTGACTGCTGATTAGCTGTCAGCTGATTAGCTAATTTCTGTCTGCTGACCGACTTATCACCTACAATCAATAACCTAACAATTATACCACTATCTGCCAATAAAAAACCAGCGCCTTGCTTTAATCGCAAACCAGCTTTATACTATCAATTAATTGTGGCCCTGTTCTACTTTTGCTGAACAGGGTTCCGGCTCCCAAGGGTGGGTTTTAGCATTTCCTTCGCCTGAGGGAGCCGGATAAAATAGGAGGACTAATTTTAATTAGTCCAAATCGCCTTTGGTAATTGTCCAAAGCGCGATTTTTTTATTTTTTGTCATTTTTTAATTTTTCTTTTATACTCTCTTTTAAGCGTTCTTGGCCACAGAGGCAAAACGGACGCGAACTTCCTAAAAGGAGAGAATGATGAGGAAATTTTTGGTGATATTATTGAGGGTGGGTCTTTTTTTTATTTCTTGCTATTTTATACCCTCTCTTGAGGGGGCGACCGACCGGCAGGTTGAACTCCTGCCTAAAGTTCCGCCGGACGAAGCCGGCGAGGACTACCGCGTCCTTTACGGCGCGGTGTCGGAAACCTTGGTTCCATGGCTCAAGTCAAATCCCGATGTTGAATCGGGCAAGGCTCTGAGCATAACCGTCCATGTCGTGGAAGTTAAAAAACGACGATTCCGGATTGAACTCCGGCCGGACGGAGCTCGTGCTGTTTATCAGCTTGAGCTCATTTTGGAAGGGGCACGTGTCCCGGCTGCCCAAAAGGCAGTAGAAGAGTTCAAATCGGTTTTGCTGGAGGTGGCGCGCCCTCCGGCAAAAAAAGACAGCGCGCAACGCAAAGCCGGACCTTCGCCCCCCACGGGGCGCTCGGTCCGGCAATTTCATTTATTTTCTAACTACTAATTCGCTGTCTACTGATTACTGATTTACTGACTACTGATTGCTAACTTCTTTTAATATGCTCCATCGCATACCCCAAATCCCCGTGAACTTTTTTGCCGGGGTTAAAAATATTGTGCGGATCAAAAATATTTTTTACTGCTTCAAACAAACCTATTACCTCTTTCCCATACATTTTTTGTAAAAAAGGGGTGCGAATCAGTCCGTCGTTATGCTCTGCCGTAATTGTCCCATGAAATTCCAAAACCAAACTATAAACTTCTTCGGAAAGTTGAGGAATTATCGCGCGCTGGTTTTCGTCCGCCAAATTCATTAAGGGAATGATGTGAAAATTGCCATTCCCCGCATGTCCGGCAATGGTGTAAATAATTTTGTCCTGATATTTTTCCAAAATTTTATTTAACCGCGGTAAAAATGCTGGCATATCTTTGGGCAGGACCGCAATGTCATCTATGAAGGGGGCGGTGTGCCGGTCTTTAATGCGCTCCCGTAAAAGAGAAAACGACTCCCGCCTTATGGTCCAATATTTTTCCACTTCTTGTTTATTTTGACAAATCCGAGTTTGGATATGAAATTTCCCTTCCACTTCCCGCTGGAGTAAACTGGCTTTTTCATTTACTGCTTCTTGGCTCGTGCCGGTAAACTCACAAATTAATACCAGCTTAGGCATTCCGCCAGTTAAAGTCATAACCGCTTCGGGCATAAACTGCCAACCCAAACTTAACATGTTTAGAATGCCACCAAAAGCCGACCCAGCGGTTTTGGACATCTTCTTTACCATGGCGGGCAAAAACTTTATGGCCAGTTTTAAAGTTTTATCATCATAACTTTCAAAACTTTCCGGCTTATGTTCTACCACATCTGCCACAATTTCTCCCAAATTATTCAAGTCTTTTAAAAACATCACCAGCAAAGCAGACTTAGGCTTAGGCTCTACCAGCCGAAACCGAATTTTCGTAACAAGGCCCAATGTCCCCTGACTGCCTACAATTAATTTGGCTAAATTAAATTTTATACCATCCCATACTTCCCACAGTAAATATCCGGCGGAATTTTTACTGGTTTTGGGTTTGGCGTTTTGAATTAAATCGCGATTATCTTTAATGAGCTGATAGATTTTTCGGTAAATATCACCTTCAAAATTCGGGAGTTTTAGTTTACTCTCTAATTCTCTACTTTCCAATTCACTAAATTGATATTCATTTCCATCACTCAATACCACGCTTAATTCTTCTACAAAATCTTTAGTTTGCCCATACGCCAAAGTTTTTTCACCCGCGCTATTGTTGCCCACCATTCCGCCCACGGTATTCAGCATTTTGGAAGCCGTATAACATGGCAAAAGTAGTCCGCGTTTTAAAGTTTCTACTTCAAAGTCGCGGTAATATACCCCCGGCTCTACTTCTACAAAATTCGGCCCAAAGTTTAAAATTTTATTAAAATGCGTGGTAAAGTCGGCAATTATTCCAGTATTAAGTGGCCCGCCCGACATATCTGTGCCGGCACTCCGAGCTGTAATAGATAACTCCCCCCCTTTATTTACAGAAGCTTTATCTCCATTTGTCATTCCGAATTTATTTCGGAATCCATTTATATGGGATCCTGAAACAAGCCTGCCTGACGACAAGGCAGGTTCAGGATGACGCTCTGAGTCATCTGTATTCAAAGTTAAACTATCTTGCCTTTGGCTTACCACCCACTTCACCACATTCTTTACATCTTCACTATTTTTCGGATGCACCACACCCATGGGCCTCACTTCAAAAATGCTGGCATCATGACTGTATTTGATTAAAGTATCTTCACTGTTGTCTACTTCCCCCTCAAACCCCATTAGAGAATGTAATGCTGATAAATTATCATTAAGCATTTAACTAACCTTTCACCCGAATAAGAAAACGAAATTTCATTTCTCTAACGGGGTAAATTTTTTTTTATTTCTTGGATATTTAGCATAACTGTATTATACCACAGCTAAAAATAATTTTTACCATTACCAATTAAGTGACATATGTCACTTAATTGGTAAACTGTCAAAATGACGAAGATCGCCTTTAGTAAACTTACTAATGCGTTAAAACATTCCATCACTCGGCCTGACTTTTTCCCACCTACCCTGACCATCGGTCTTATATCTATTACCATCTCCACCATCCGCGACATCTCCTTCGTGATAAATTGGTTTTTGTTCTTGTGCCTTATCGGCTTCGGGTGTGGGCACCGGCTGTCTTTCGCCCAGCTCCCAGTTTTCTTGTTTTAGCATATTTTTTAAATTAATGATTATTTTTATGATTTTGTTGTTGCCTAAAATATTCAAACGCCACACGAGCAAAAGGGAGTTCATATCTTCTATAATGCATGGAATAAAGAAAATCTTCATGAATTGGTTGTAAACAAATTTTATCTGGTTCCGTTAAATCATTACCGGTTGTAATTGGATTACCATGTAAATCTACCAGTATACTTTCCGGGTCAAACTCGTAAACTTGATTATGTGCTTGAGCTTGACAATAATCTCTTCTGGCAAATTCCCCCGCAATAAGCGAAACTTTCATAAAATATAAATCGTCAGCCCAGATTGATCCGCGAGTACCTACCTCGGCGTTACTATATGTTTCTTCTAAATCGCCGACTAACAATTCTGTCGCTGAGTCAAACAATTTTAAACTGGACGATGCTTTTTTAAGCACATTTTCTGCATAACCCTTTACCCGACCGACAAACTCATCTGTTTTTTCTCTATTAATTTGCTTCAATCGACTCACATCAAGAGACTGTTCTTTAATTTTAGCCATAGTGTTTAACAAAGTCGCGGGTACAAAAAAATCCGCCCAAGCATTTTCTCTGGCATAAGACCGTGGTTTAGACAATTCCGCCCATTTACCCCGATAAAACCACTCTTCAAAAAACCTTACTGCCCAATTAAAAGACTGTATTTCACTTTCGGTTAAAGAAACCTTATAAGCATTCTGTAATTCCACTTGAGGTCTGTGCTCTAATGCTTCTCTAGCGCACCTTAACCTTTCTGCCAAAATCCGAATATCTTCGGCCTGAATTTTAGGTATGCCCTGAAAAGTTAAACTTTCAAATAAAGTTTGTTTTAATTTTCCATTTTTACCTGCCTCTGCCATCACTTCCGCAAAACCCACATCTCCGCTCGTATATGGCAACTCATATTTATATCCGTTTGGCGGAGGAACTTCTTGTCTAGATAACAGCACGCGTCTTTGGTCTTCATTCATACCCGCCTCTTTAGCCATTTGGGCTACGCGTCTTAATTCCGGATTAAATTTTGACTTGGCTGGTAACATATCCCAATTATACAACTTTTTACGCACCTTGTTAATTTTTTTACTTTTTTCTTTTTCCCTATCTACTCCCTACTTCTCTCTTCTCTAATCTCTAATCCCTCTTCTCTAATCTCTATCCCTCTCTCCTTACCTGCCTATTAGCCAATGGCTATATGGATTTATTCGCATTATTAGCATGTATTCGCATATTAGCATCGCAATTTAACTTATCTTCTCTCGCTTGTTTACTGAGTCTCAATGAGCTGGTATACTTTACTTACCTGCCGGCAGGCAACTTACCCTGCTTCTCTAATATCTCTTCTTACAACTTACTTACAACTTACCAACCTGCCCCTCTTCTCTATGCTCAAACTCATTGCTTTTGACTGGAACGGCACGCTTTTGTCCGACACCCAAACTGCGGTCAAGGCCGAAAACATTGCCTTAAAAAAATTTGGTCACCCGCCCATTGGCATAAATAAATTTCGCCAGTGCTTTCATATTCCCATTATTGAATATTGGAAACGAGTGGGTATGGATGAACAATTTTTTTCCCAGCATATGGATGAAATAGAAAAAATCTATAACGATATCTACGAAAGCCAAGCTACCAGATGCCGGAGCCGAGCCGGCGTTCGCCAAACCCTCACTTGGCTAAAAACCAACCACTATCACAGCATTATTTATTCCAACCATATTGTGGAATTAATTAACCGGCAACTCCACCGTTTACATTTAAAACCTTACATTACCACCATTTTAGCCAGAACCCATAAAGACGAAGGCTTGCTTCACAAACGCAGTAAAGGCGAAAAATTAGCGAGTTATGTGAAAACTCAAAAATTTAAACCCCACGAAGTCTTAAGCATTGGCGATACCGAAGAAGAAATTGAAATTGGCAGACAATTAGGCTATTATACCGTAGGCATTACCGGCGGTTATAATACCGAAAAACGCTTAAAACAACACAAGCCCCACTTTATTATTCACCATATGGGGGAATTAATAAAAATCATTAAAAAAATAAATATTCAACCTTCATAATTAAGCGATGTTTTTTACATCGTAAAAAGGAAAAAATATGCTCAATGGTTTTAAACAATTTATTTTACGCGGAAATGTAGTGGACCTCGCCGTTGGGGTGGTAATTGGCGCGGCTTTTAGCGGAATTGTCAGCTCCTTAGTGGCCGATGTCTTAACTCCCTTAATTGGCGCCATTGCCAAAGTGCCGGATTTTAGCAATTTAACCTTTACTCTCAATGGCAGTAAATTTATGCTGGGCAAGTTTATTAATGCGCTCATTGCTTTCTTAATGGTTTCCGGCGCGGTGTACTTCTTTGTGGTTTTACCCATGAACACTCTGCTCGCTAAAATGAAAAAAGCTCCGCCCGCGGACCCTACGAGCAAAAAATGCTCCGAATGTTTTAGCGAAATTCCCCTGCAAGCGAAAAAATGTGCTTTCTGCACTTCTCCAGTTAGCTAAACTTAAAACCCTCTGCATTAAGCCGAGGGTTTTAGTTTTAAAAGTTTATCAATTTGCTGTTGATTCAATAACTGCTTGGTTTGAATTAGACTTAAAAAGTCTACCTGCTGTTTTAAACTCTCTTTAACCAAACCGGCTACGACATCGTACCCCAGTACCGGAGTAAACAGAGTGGCAACCGCGGTAGAAGCTTTTAAATGCTTAAAACAGTTAGCCGGCACTGGCTCAATTAATCTTATACACTTCTCAGTGGTCACCTGCACCACTTCCCGTAACAACGTTAAACTTTCCAGTAGCCGAAACGCCACTACCGGACCCATAGCCGAAAGCTCCAGTTGAGCCCCTGACATAGCGAGTTCAATGGTGTGGTTATTGCCCGAGACTAAAAAATAAACTTGATTAAGAGCTTCCAGCAATACCGGATTAACCTTACCGGGCATAATGCTGGAACCTTTCTGCAATTCCGCCAAACTAATTTCGCCTAAACCCCCTTTGGGCCCGCTGGCCAGTAATCTTAAATCATTCGCCATTTTACTCAAAGCTCCGGCTAAACCGGTAAGCGCACCAGACAGGGAAAAAAAATCTCCGGCAGTACCGGTTTGCGCCATTTTATTTTTCGCTTCCCGAAAATTAATTTGGGTGATTGTTCTTAACGCTTTATACATGGCCTGCCTAAACGCCACAGGCGCATTAACACTATTACCCACTGCCGTACCGCCCAAATTTAAGTTTAGTAAAGCTTTTTGCGCGCCCATAACTTTATTTAATTCGTTGTCCAAAGTGTCGGCATAAGCCAAAAACTCCTCGCCTAAAGTAATGGGCACGGCATCTTGCAAATGCGTCCGTCCGAGTTTTAAATGATGCCGATTTTTATGCGCCAACCGCTTTAAAGTTTTAATCGCCTCCCTCACAACCTCCGCTAACTGGTTAACCTGCCGAAAACTTTCTATTCTTAAGGCGGAAGGATTAACATCGTTGGTGGATTGACCTAAATTTACCAAGTCATTGGGATGGATAGTTTCCCCTAAAATTTCCGTGGCCCGAGTGGCAATTACTTCGTTAACATTCATATGCAAAGAAGTGCCGGCTCCGCCTTGCAAAGCGGGCAAAACAAATTGCTCGGCCCACTGGCCTTGGATAATTTCTTTACAAGCGCGGGAGATGGCCTCAAACTGTTTTTTACTTACCCGTTTGCTGGCGTAATTTGCCGTCACTGCGGATAATTTAATTTGCGCAAACGCCACAATTAACCCCCAAGGCGTTTTGGGAGCGGAAAAAGGAAAATTAGCCAAAGCTTTTTGGGTTTGTTCGCCCCAATAGATAATTTTGCGATTTAACATAAGGAGTGTTATGATGCGAGTATATTTTAACACATTTTGTATATGTTTTTAAGAGCTAAAATTTTTGGCTTTTGGTACAGACACTTAATTAAAAAACTCTTCTTTCTGTTTGATCCGGAAACCGTGCATGATTGGGTGGGAAAGATTGGGTTTTTGGCCGGCCAATCAAAAATTTTAACAGCCCTCACCAAACAGAGCTTCTCCTACACTCACCCTGCCTTAGAGCAAACCCTTTTAGGCATCCGGTTTAATAACCCCATTGGGCTGGCTGCGGGCTTTGACAAAGACGCTAAACTCACCCAAATTTTACCCAGTGTGGGTTTTGGTTTTGAAGAAGTTGGATCCCTTACCGCGCTACCCTATCAAGGCAACCAGCCACCCAGATTATGGCGTTTACCCGAACAACAAACTTTACGAGTCAATTACGGGCTTAAAAATTTTGGCGCTCCGGCCATTTACCAATTTTTAAAACCCTTAACTTTTACTTTCCCCGTGGGAATTAGTTTGGCTAAAACCAATTCCCCCACCACCTCTAACGTAGCAAACGGCATTCGTGACTACTTAACCAGCTACCACATCTTTCACGATTTGGGGCACTATATTACCATTAACATTAGCTGTCCTAACACCTGTGAAGAAAAACCCATTTTTGCCGAACCGGAAAATTTAACTTTATTGTTAACCGAAATTTTTAAACTCCCTAAACCCAAACCGGTTTTTATTAAACTCTCGCCCGATTTACCCGAAGCCCAGCTCACTCAAATCCTCACGGTTTGTGCCACCTACCCCGTAGATGGTTTTGTGTGTGCCAATTTAACCAAAAATAATGTATTTAACCACGTGGGCAAAGGCGGTTTTTCCGGCAAGGCTGTAGAAGCCCTAACCAACCGATTAATTGCCACAGTCTATAATTTTTACCACGGAAAAAAATTGATAATTGGTTGTGGCGGAGTCTTTAATGCTTTAGATGCGTATAAAAAAATTAAATTGGGCGCGTCTTTAATTCAGCTGATTACCGGTATGATCTACCAAGGTCCCCAACTGATTGGCGAAATTAATTACGATTTAGTTAAACTTTTAAAACAAGACAACTACCACCACATTCAAGAAGCTGTGGGCGCAGAATCCAAAAATTTTATATAGTGTTTGAATTCTAAACGCAATCTTTGTTGTGTCATCCCGGAATTCCGCTCTTGGGAACAAAAGGCGGGATATCCGGGATCCATGCTATTTTTGTGTAGATTCCGGATACCACTTCGGATGCACTCAGGGTTCCGGAATGACAACTGTTTTTTAGAATCCTACCCACTATAGAACATACGGACTGTAAGTCCTATTTTAATTTGGTTTGTGAACTAAACACGCCCCATTAATGCAAAACCGCTTACCTGTGGAAGTGGGGCCATCATCAAAGATATGCCCCAAATGACTGCCACATTCAGCGCAAGTAATTTCCGTCCTGCGCATGCCATGGCTCAAATCTTCTGTGAAGTTTACTGCTCCGGGGAGGGCCTTATCAAAACTCGGCCAACCTGTGCCACTGTCAAACTTGGCGTCGGAAGCAAATAACTGGTTGCCACATACAACGCACTTAAACTGTCCGGGACGCTTTTCGTTCAGCAGTTCACTGGAAAACGGCGCTTCTGTGCCTTTTTCTCTTAAAATTTGGTACTGCTTGGGACTTAATTTAGCTTTTAATTCGTCTTCGTCAATAAACATATTTTTTTATTATTATGGTATAATTTATCCATCGCTAATTAATTTACTTTAGCAAAAACCCAAAGCTTTGTCATCTGACTCTTAACCACTCTGTCTGAAGCTTTATTCATACTTCATAATTTCCGCCAAAGGCGGATCCCGCTTTGCGGGACATAATTCATAACTCTATTTCCCCTATGCTTTCATCTCGTTTTGCGCCTTGGTTAGTTTTTTTCTCTGCTCTGCTTTGGACTATAGATGCGCCCTTTAGAAAATATTTAACCGGCGATCTATCTTCCGGCACTATTGTGCTTATGGAGCATTTGGTGATTGCGGTTTTAGTGTTATGGTTTTTAAATAAATACCTGTCCGAACTAAAAACTTTAACCCGCCTAGAGTGGGGGTATGTTGTCTTTATTGGTATAGGAGGCAGTGCACTGGCTACCATAGCCTTTACCCAAAGCTTTCACTATGTTAACCCTTCGGTAGCCATTCTCCTCCAAAAAATTCAGCCCATTATTGCCATTCTGTTAGCCGTTATCTTTTTAAAAGAACAACTTTCAGCCAAATTTTGGCTCTGGTCTGGCTTTGCGATCTTGGGCGCGTATTTGCTAAGTTTCCCTAACTTTACACCTCAACTTTACCCGGGCGAAAGCTTTAACCCTAACCTCAAAGGCGTCTTATTAGCTTTACTGGCAGCCGGGCTGTGGGCAGGCTCGACTGTGTTTGGCAGAAAACTTTTAAATCAACTCTCTTTTCAGGCCTTAACTGCTATTCGGTTTTTAACCGCAGGCGGATTTTTATTGGCCTTCCAAACATACCAAGGCCATTGGGGCGAAATTGCTCACGCCACCACTAAAGATTGGCTATTTGTTTTAATTATTGCCACAATTGCGGGCTTTGTTTCTTTATTTATTTACTACAAAGGCTTACAGCATACCAAAGCGAGCATTGCCACTTTGTGCGAATTAGCTTTCCCCTTTTCTGCAGTAATTATTAATTGGATATTTATTCCAGGGGGTCAACTGGCGATAATGCAAATTGTAGGCGGGCTGATTCTGCTAGGTGCCATTACCGCCCTGTCTTACCAAAACTCCCAAACTCCCCCTGCCGAAGTCTCAAACAAATAAACTACAATAAAGGATTTGCGTTTTAATTGACAATCCAAAAATAAATTAGTTATAATTTTGAAGTTAAAAAAATTAATTGAAAGGAAAAAAGCATGAATAAAAAAGTTTTAGGCGTGGGAGTCGTAGTTGTAGCCATAATTGTTGCCGGAGGCGTAATTATGTCTAAACAATCACAAAAAAATAGTGAAAAAGTTTCTGACGATTATATAAACCAAACCAAAAACCCCAGTGAGACTCCCGAGGAAAAAACAGCCGAAACCTTACCCAAAGAAAATGCCAAAAATGGCACTGTGGCTTTAACTGCCGAAAACACCAAAATGGCTTGGGTGGGCAGAAAAGTAATTGTGGCCAATTATGAAGACGCGGGAAGCATTAATGTCAAATCAGGCAGTGCGGAAATTAAAGATGGAGTTATTGTTAAAGCTAACGCCACCATTGATATGACTTCCATTACCGCCCTTACCACCGGCAAAGGTGATGGAATGGATATGCTCTCAAAGCATTTAAAATCTCCGGATTTTTTTGACGCAGAAAAATACCCAACGGCTGAATTAGCCATTACTACCGCTAAAGTCTTAAGCGAAACCCCTACTGGCAAACAATATGAATTTTCCGGCACCCTCACAATAAAAGGCATTACCCAACCCGTTACTTTTAAAGGCGATGTCACCATTTTAGGCACTATGGCAACTTTGGAATCCCAACTCCAATTAGACCGAACCAAATGGGGAGTTAACTACGGTTCCAGCAAATTAGGCAATGCCGTAATTGACGATATGTTTACCGTTAAAATTGCGGTTTTAGGCGAAGTTAAATAACTTAAGCTCCGATTTAGGCAATCACCCCTCCGATGAACACCGGAGGGGTGATTTTTTAGTACCAACTTACTTTCTATGATATTTAATATATTCCCAAATCATAGGGAGAAAAGATAAAAAAATAATCCCCAACACGGCATATTGAAAGTGATTTTTGACTACGGCAATTTGGCCGAAAAAATAACCTAAGAATAAAAACACACTTACCCACAATACCGAACCCAAAACATTAAACACAAAAAATTTAACGTAATCCATTTTACCCACCCCGGCTACAAACGGCGCAAAAGTTCTTAGAATCGGCAAAAATCTGGCGAGCACAATGGCTTTTGCCCCGTATTGCACATAAAAATTTTGGGTTTTTTCCAAATATTCAGGTTTAAAAATTTTGGAATTCTCTCTCGCAAAAGCTTTCGCGCCCACATGTCGACCTAATAAATAATTAGTGGTATCACCCAAAATTCCCGCCAACGTTAAAAGCAAGAACGCTAAAAATACATTTAAATGCCCCGCGCCACTAAACGCCCCTACTGCAAACAGCAAGGAATCGCCGGGTAAAAATGGCGCCACTACTAAACCGGTTTCCGCAAAAATAATTAAAAAGATTATGCCATAAGCCAAAAAGCCATACTGGGCAATCAAGTTGGCTAAATGCACATCGATATGTAAAATAAAATCTATAATTCCCATTTAGATTTCTTCTTCGGCTACTTCTCGCTTAGGTATTAAATCAGGCGGGTGATTATATTCACGACTATAACTTAATCTTGCCTCTAACCTCCGTTCTTGTTCTCTGATTTCATCTGTCACAACTGCACCTAAAGTATCAGATGAAAACGCCTCACCTTTATGATCGGCTAAATACTGCTGGAATTGATTTAAATCTTCTTTGGTGGGTTTCATAGTTTTATGCATTCATAATACCATTTTTTTACTCCAAAAACCACTCCATTTATATACAATTCCGAATTAAATGTTATAATAAATTATTAATCACTAACTACTAATTTATGAATACAAGTCTGGCAAAACTAGTCGGCTCCGTAGCCGTGGCTTCGGCCGTGGTTGTGGGAGTCATTTTTTCTTTGCGCAATTTTGATGCTAACAAAATTGCTTGCAATAAAATTAACGAAACTCGCTTAGAACTGCAAAATCTATACGATACCGGAGTAACGGCGAGTGTACAAGTATTTGCCGAGGCCAAAGCCGAAGCCGAGGCACAACTCAGCCAATGTATCAATGCCAAACCGGTAGATCCCTGTGCAGAGGCACAAGCCCAAAGAGATAACGCCGTGGCCAACTATAACAATATCCCTGCTCCGGCGAACGAGGCACCTTATGCAGACTTTCAAGCTTATTTTAAAAAACGCGACGAAGCTTACAATAGTTACAAAACCGCCAAGACAGCCTTAGACGCTTGCCGGTTAGCCAACCCCCCTAAACCCGTGGTGACTTACGAACAGTCCGACACCAAAGCTTGCTTTGATGCCTACGACAAAAGCCTTGTGCAAATGCAAACCACTTTTGACCAAAATACGCAAGCTATGCGCACTGCTCTAAACACTGCCTTAGCCGGTTTATCAGCTCGAGAAAAAGCCTGCCACCCACCACAAGGGAAAGAAAAATTTACCGATCCGCCACAGGCTAAAGATGGGACCAACAATGAGGTGTCGGAAAATCTCTTAAGTTGCAGACCTGTAAATGCTAATTTAGATTCGGAACTATTAGCCCTCCGCAAACGGGCAGGAGAAATTTCGGCAGAACTTCCCACTTTACAAACCAGTTTAGAAAACATTCAAAAAAGAATGAACCCTTTACAGCGAGCTTTAAAAGAGGTGGATACTTATATCCCGCCGGAAAGCACTAAAACCCAATACGAAGGAGCTTTAAACGCTCTTCGCGCGGAACGCAAAGTCTCGATTGAATCCGCTTTGGAATTTTATAAAAATTTACTAGCTAGAAAAGTAGCGGAAAAACAAAAACTGGAAGATGAACTAAAAACTGTAGAAGCCCAAATTACTGCCAGACTGGCAAAAATTAATCAGGAAAATGCCGAACGAAATAAAAAATTTCCGACCGCTCTGCACTTAGCCAAACCCGACAAGTGCGCTTATTACCATTGTCATGGTATGCTCTGCGGTAAACCCGACCCCAAAACCGACGGCTGTGGCCATGGCTCTACCACCGAAGACGATTTAGACTGTAAAAAGTTCTTTGACTCTTATCTACAATCAGCCGGCGTAAATTAATCTGCTGTGTTTTCCAACTAAAACCCCTCACTTCGGTGAGGGTTTTTTGGGTGTAAAGAACCATTTACTAAAACAATAATGTAAACTTATGGCCAGCAACGACCAATAAACCATAAAATAAAAAGCCACAAACGGTGGAGGTGGATCATCTTTTAAAAACTTTACTTCAGATAAGACTAAGGGCCCGGTTAACACGACTTTCAGAGGCAAAATAAAATTAGAGGCAGTTTGCTTCCAAGCAATGGGTGAAGCGGTATGTAAAAAAGTATCGGGGTATTTGGGCATGCCCCGCAAACCGGTTGACCCCAACAGCGAAGTGGTGAGGAATTGAAAAACAAACCCACAGACTAAAAAAATTATGACAAATTTGGTTTTGGTAATGTTCATGTCCATATTTCTGCCTAAAGCAAATCATTAACTTAAGCTTTATTTCAAGATTTTCTTTACTTCATCCATAAGCTGAACAATGCTAACATCATTTTTGGAGAAATAATGTGTAGCACCCGCCTGCATAGCTTTTTCCTTGTCCTCTGTCTGGCCCAAATCCGAAAAAACTATAATGGGAATATTTTGATTTTGACTTTTGATTTCGGCAATCAAATCAAAACCGGTTTTACCCGAATCATCTTTAATAATAATTTCTGTCATTACTGCACTGGGTTTTTGATGAGTTATGGTTTCCAAGGCATCTTTATAAGTGGAAACAATAAATGATTGCCAACCCATTTCTTTCTCAAATTTATTCCGTATCACTCGAGCCAAAACCGGATCATTATCGGCAATTAAAAACAGAATGGAGGGTTGCTTATTATTGCTCATATTTATAATTTAATTTCGGTAAAGGGTGATGTTTGTTGTCTGACTGTGTTATGAGTCAAATCGAGCACCCTGAGCCAAGTGGGCTTTATCTTAAAAACACAGTAATCTCCCCGTTTAATTCTAAAAATTGGTGCCCAAAAATTCGGATCTTTAGTGGCTGCGTCGGCAAACGCGTCCATAACCCAACCTTGCTGTTTTTCATCTTCAACAATCGAGGCATCTCCGGAACCCTGCACTGACATTTTTAAAAATTCCCAGACAGAAAAACTACACTTAGGATTCTTAATCAAATTTTGAGCCTTGTAAGACATCCGATAAGTGACAAAATAAACATTTAAATCTTCATCTATAATGTAAACCACCGGAGCCACAGCCGGACTTTCTTCATTTGCCGTAGCCAAAGCCATAACAAAATGGTCCTTCAAGAAGGCGACCATTGAATCTTTAGTTTTTTGGTAATCAATCTCTTCCATGGTTTAATAATAACAAACTATTGATTAAAATGATATAGGCTAAATTGGTTTTATTTACAAAGATATTACTTACTTTACCAAGTTTTCAATTTAAACGTCTAAATTATAAACTTATTGGGATTGACTGTTTAACGTTTGGTAAAGTCCGGGTAAGGTCTTAAAGAAGGCAAAGGCTAAATACATCATGGAAAGGGCCCCGTAAAACAAAAAGTGGAAGATGTAAGTTATTTGGTACTCGGGTAAATCTAAATATTGGTATAACAAGATTAATACTCCGCCAATGGTAAATAAAATAAACGCATAAATATAATAGTTGGCAAAATCCTTCATAATTAATACGACTTTTTTAAGTTTGATTAATTTGGCAATAGCATAAAAGAATGTGCCAAACAGCGCCAGTAAAAAGCCATAAGGTCCAAATTGATCAGGCTCCAAAGATACTTCTATGCGTTCGTTTAAAATTAATAAAGCCAAAGCTAAAACCCCTAGGGTAATGCCTCCTAAAACCCACAAACCCAGCGAGGATCTTCTTTGCACTTTTCTTAAAAAGAATTCTACCCCGAAACTAATAACTAACATGCTCACAATATACAAATTCACCGAATTCACAAAGAGCATTTCCTCATGCTCTACACTTTCCTCAAACCCATGAATCCCTAAAAAATTCGTGCCCGCTAAAATAATCAAGGAAGCGATGGCGGAAAAAATTAAAGGTTGTAAGTATTGATCGTAAAGTTTGTAGTGGACAAAGATTCTTATAAAACCTAAACCCACAAAGAAAAAAGAAAAAATCCGAATTAGGCCCAAAGTGTCAAACAATTCCCCGCTAAGCTCGGCAATAAGTATAATTAACAGGTTAGTAACTAAAAGCACTTTAGGATTAAAGATTTTTTCTATTAAATTACCCATATAATTTTAATTTTGTTTAATTTTATTTACCTGACTATTATACCATTTTTAAATCTTGTTCACACCTTAGGTGAATAACTCAAGTATGGTCAATTATTTTTTAAATGATTTTTTAAGTTTTAACTTTTGTATTTTTTGCGTAAAGCTTTTGGCTTTTTGCATAACTTTTAAAAGTTCCTTTTCATCAATTTCTTTGGGCCGAATTTGGTAAGCGCCCATTAACGCATTCATCATATTGTCTGTGGATTCTTTTAACCTTTCGGCAATAGCACTAGGAGTAAGTTTTTGTTTTTTAACAATAGTAAAACCACTTTTTGCTTGGCAATAAGAACAAATAGGCGTATGCAATTCTGTCCTGCCAAACTTAAACCCACATTCCCCGCAAAGATAAACAATCATTTGCTTGGGTTTGCCCAGCTTCATTTTATTTCTGAGTTTTCGGTTTTTATCCATAATCATATTATAGCAAAAAACACCCTAACCTTGCCTATTGGATGTTTTCTCTTGGCTCCCCCGCTAAGCGGGGGTACAGCCACGCTTAGCGTGGCTCGGGAGCTGGCCATAAAGTTTTATGGCACTTCCACTATGAATTGCTAAAGCAATTCAAATTATTGTAGGCGGGATTTCCGCCAGAGGCGGATAAACTTCTCATACCAGTATCTAGAAATAAAAAATCCATCCCAAAATGGAATGAATTTCTTATGGCTCCGATATGTGCAGCGTATTAGAAAGGCTTATATGGAAAAAGAAGAAGCGCACGTCCAGCTTGAACGTGCGCCCCACAGTTAGTCCGAACACTTACTCGGACAATATTAGCTTTGCGTATTTGAGCAGTCGGTCCCGGCCGGTCTGCCCGTGCTTGTCTGCCGCATGATACCATGCACCCGGGCACTCGGTCTTGCGCACGTCCTGGTGTGCCTTGAGGCGGGTAATTGTCGGATACTGCTGGACGTATTGCTGGATGAGCTTGGCTGCTGCCTTGAGCGCTTTCTTCGGCGGCGGCTTTTTGCTGTAGTCGCCATCGAAAACAATACCCACTGACCGCATGTTCTCCGCCCAGTTGCCGGCGTGCCAGCCGACTTCGCGGTCATCCAGAAGCCGTTCGACCTTACCGTCTTGCCGGACTATCCAGTGGTAGGCGTAAAACACTTCCACCAATTTGCCGTCCACTAAGCGATAGTGACCCGAGTGCGACGGCTCGCCTTGCACGAACGGGTCTTTGTCGGCGATGGCGTAGCGGGCATCGTAGAGCCGTTTTTTCTGCTCCTCGGACAGCCGCTGCCATGTGGCGTTCGGTTCCCATGCCGTATGGTGGATGAAGATTGTATCGGTGACGATTTGTTTCTCAATCTTCTCCGCCTCCCAGTTAATGGGGAACCAGTTGGCCTGCCATTCGGGCTGCTTTTGCGGCGACTGCGCATTGGCGCACCCGAAAGCGACAGACAGAACCATGAGCACGAACAACAGATTGCGTAGCTTCACTTTTTACCTCTCTGCATTTGGTCGATTGTTTCGAGCAGGCAGCTTCCGTGCTGGTGCTGCCAGTCGTCCATAGGGCCGATAGAAGCGCCCGTCGCCATGACAAACGCCACAGCGATGATTGCGATACCGAAAACCACGTTGCGGGCAATTGCGTTTTGGATGTAAGAGCCGAGAACAAAAGCTCCGACTCCTACAAGAAACACCACAAGAATCGCCCAAATGTGGTGGTGCATATGCACCATTAAGCGTGCGATTGCTAACATACTCCTCCTTCTTTTCTCATCTCAATAAACCAATCCTTGATTTGCTAAGATGAGAAGCGTGAATCGTTGCCGGTTAAGGTCAACGGCCCACGCCTCGAGTGCTAGTCCGATTCCAGAATCTCCACGTAGTCGCCGACCTTGATGTAACCGGGTCCGCGGTGGTTGAAGTTACGCCCGAAGAAGACAGCTCCCTGTTTTGTCGGATCGGTGATACCGATGTGCCGACCGCGACGATATTCCGCCCAGGTGGCGCTGGGTTCCTTGGTCCGCACAGCGATTTCCTGATCCGTGCAGGGCAAGGGGCAGCGTTCGCATAGCGTCATACCGTCGAGGATTACGCCGCCCTCGTCGCCGATTTTGATGACCTTCATGTGGTCTTCGGAGTGCGGAGCAGCGTCGCCAAACACGATGTTCGGCCGGAAGCGGTTCATGGGAAGTTCGGGATGGCGTTTGACCGCCAACCGTCGGTTGAGTTCCCCGAGTGCGCTGCAGCCGATCCCCATGAACGGGTAAGCGTCGGCGAAACCCACTTGAGCGTCACCGATCTTGGCCCGCCGGATGAAGTCGTCGGTCATACGCACCAGACGATACTTGCCAGGCCGTTCGCGACTTAGGAACTTGGTAAACCAATCGGCCAAAAAGTCGCCCATGTCATAAGCCAGGATGCCGCCGTTCTTCCAGACCTGAACCCGCATCTCGCTACCGGCCAGTTTGGGGTTAATGTGCACGCCCCTCATTTCCGGTGCCCAGATGTGAATGAAGTTCATGGGTTGGAGTTTCGTCTTCACCTGGCACATGCTCTTGATTTCGATGCCGAGACCGTTGTCCTGCCGCTGGGCTACGAACATGCCCGTATCGGCGTCTATGACCATATACTCCCGGTCGTGTTCAATTCCGCGCGCGTTGACTCGAGCTTCCGAAAGCCCAATTCCACGGCACGATTTAATTGGGTAAACGTAGAGTTCTGATACTTTCACCCTCCTGCTCCTTTCTTCTTCGATTTGATTCAAAGACCCTTTAGTCTATCAAAAAAGCCTGGTTTCGTCCAGGCTTTTAACGCTAACAAATTTACAGTTAAGGGCGTTGAAACCATGCTACAACTTTTCCCACGATAAAGAACAAAATACCATACCCAAATAGCAAACTACCCCAATCATTAAAACCAAATATGCCTTTAGTCGGTGCCAATTTATCATGCCAAGATAAACCCACTGTCTAGAATAGGGTCAAGTCTGAATTTTTGACAAAAATATAACCTGCTTATTTTTAATATATTACCACTTTCCCCAAACAAAAACCACTATCTAAATAGTGGTTTTTGTTTGGTTCAACACAGTAGAAATGGTTGGGACCTTATTTAGGCAGTCTAATGAGCACATACTTTCTTATTTAAAACTTTCAAATATTTTTCTTAAAGCTGGTTCTTGCATATATGCATGACTTACACCAAAAACTACAAGCACACTATCTTTTTCTTTTAGTATTTTTTGTAATCGTTTTACCATAAATCTATCACGAAAAAAGCTGGACTGAGCCGCTATTTGATTTACTACTGTTTGTTCATCTTTCTTTTCATCCCAAGGGACAGGGTCAATACGTTCTTCTGAAAATTCTGCACTATCTAAAGCACTCCTATTTCCCCATAACCTATGACCGATGGTTTTTAGATTTTCAATTGAATAATCAAAATTTTCCCAATTTGTTGCGGCTTTAAACTCCTCTGCGTCTGGCTGTAAATATTCTTCTATACTTGGGGTCTGGGGAGTTCTTTGATATTGATTTGCCGAACGATAAAGATAAAAAGCAAAAATATCTTCTTTCTCGAAACCTGTTTGTATTAAATATTGTATTTCTTCGCTTAATTGCGGTTCCGGTGATTCTACTTCTATATTGGAATCCATTGCTAATTTTAGAGCGAAAGCAGATTCACCCATTTTTTTTATTACTCCTTCACGAGTTACCCCTCTCAAGGTACTTCTGAATCGTTCTTTTTGTTCTACTAATTGATTTACTCCTTCAACTATAACTACTTGAGGATGTGGCGCTTTAAATCTTTGTTCAATATCTACAAACATAGGATCTTCAGGATTATGCGAGTGACCAGCCCCGTAATAGGTAAGTGATTTACTCCCTTCCTTCAATTCAAAAACATAAGGAACATCGTGCTCCTTTTTTGCATACTCTTGGAATGTCATAATTCCTTCTTCAATAGATCTATTTAATTCTTCTGATGTTGGCCTTTCTGGCATATAATTTATTTTCTATTGTTGCCTGCTAATTGAAACTTGTATTGTTGATTCATAAAGCCTTTTATAAAGTTCATAACCTTGCTTGATAAGTTTTGGACTATTAACTGCATTGTAGAAATGCAGTTTTTTTACATCTTTTAAATCAATCCACTCTGCTGCTTTTAAATAGCTCTTTTCATAACCATCAAAATGCTTGGTCGAAATTTTACCACTTGGTTTCTTGCATAGATAATATACAAGAATGGAATGAATTCTTTTTCTACTCTGGATGCTAATAAAAAAATCTTGGGTAACATAAACTAAATCTCCAGACGTTATTTTTACTCCTGTTTCTTCCCAAACCTCACGTTTTAATGCATCTTCAAGTTTCTCTCCCTTGTCTACACCACCACCTGGAAAATCATAACCGTCTCCTTGTCTACTTAATAATATTTTATTACCTTTAAAAATCAGTCCGTATACTGCCGGACGAAAATTTAATTGGTCAATTTTAACCTTATATTTCTTATTTTTAATATCTCGGCAAAAAATAAACTTTTTGTACATATATATAAAAAAATAAGAGGCAAGTCTGAATTTTTGACAAGCTTTTATATTTAATAAAGCTAACCTATCATTTATTCCAAGGATTGCTTTTAAAATAATCTTCTAAAATTTGTTCTAACTCTTTTTTACCATTACCACCTTTAAGATACAGTTCACGCCGTTTGGCATCTGACTCGAACAAAAAAGCCTCATAATGAATAAGCTTTAAAGGACGGCGATGTTTAGTTGCTATAACATAACCTGCTGTGTGGGACTTTATCCGATTTTTGAGATCAGGTGTGTAGCCAGTATATAACAAACCATCTTTTTGACTATGCAAGATGTATACATAAAACATGATTAAATTTTAAACCTAAAAGAAAAACCTCGCAACTAGCAAGGTTTTCTTAACTGCACTAAACGTATCTGTGGCTCCCCCGCTAAGCGGGGGTACAGCCACGCTTAGCGTGGCTCGGGAGCTGGGATTCGAACCCAGGACCCATCGGTTAACAGCCGATTGCTCTACCGCTGAGCTACTCCCGAATAATATGAAATTTTTTCTTTCGGTAAAGTTTTTAAAAATTCTTTACCAAAACCGCTCTTCAATCTCTTTTCACTATTTCTTGCAGAATTTAAAGATTGATGGTCAGTTTCGATAAAAAACAATTTCCAAGGTGTATAACCTTTAGTGGATTTACATTCTCCTAAATTATGTTCGGTAAGCCTTTTAAAGGGATCGTGGGACAGTCCTACATAAATTCTATTTTTTATTTGGCTAATGATTGCATAAACACAATACATATTTTCTTTATTCTGAAGCCGATTGCTCCCTGCCTGCCGGCACCTGTCTGCCGACAGGTAGAGGCAGGTACCGCTGATCCGCCAGCTGGCGGAACTCCCGAATACCTTTGGATATTTTAACATAAATAAAACAAAAATCAAGCTTATACCCCAGTAAAGTATACCTAACGTCAACATTCCGGATTCTTTAGTAAATTAGTATGTTATAATCAGCTTATGAAGAAGCTTATTATTACATTGGCCTTAGCCGGAATATTTTTAGCAAACCACCACCCAGCCCAAGCCGTTGCCCACTCACCCGGACAAAATGTTTTGGGATCCGACGGCACCATATATTTTATTACACAGGCGAATCAAAAACGTCCCTACACTTCAGCCGGCGCGTTTTTATCTTATGGTTTAAATTCCATTGCCGGCACTTTACCAGCCACTGCCGAAGATATGGCCCTCACTACCGGTGTTTTCATTCCTCCTCAAGACGGGAAAATAATTTGCTCCGACCGAGGCAACGACAAAGGCACTTGTTATTTAATTTCCCAAAGTGCCCGAGTGGCTTTTCCCTCGGCAGAAGTCTTTCTTGGCCAAGGGTTTAGTTTTAAAAATGCCGAAACCGGCGATGTATCTTTCTTAACTCTTTTATCTACCATTCAAAGCGCGTCCGAAGCCCACAGTCCCGGTGTACTCATTAACGACAACGGAACTATTTTTTTAGTTGGCCCAGAAGGCCTAATGGGCATTCCCACTGAAAATACTTTTAAATCTTGGGGTTATGCTTACAAAGATGTAGTACCGGCCAACACGGCCGACAAACAAAAACCCAAAAGTGGCATTATGCCAACCCAAAAGAGTGGACAATTAAGCCCGTTAAATATAAATCCAAAATCTAATACTAACTCACTTAACTCTGCACCACAAACTCCATACGAAACTCAAGGTCCCCTCTACACCCCCCGAGGAGCCGTTACCCTGAGTACAGACACCAACTCTCCGGCTACCCAAAAAGTAATAATGGATACCAAAGATGTTTTACTCTACACCCTAAATTTACAAGAAACCAGCGGAATGGAAGGAGCTAAATTAAAAGGCCTAAAAATCCGAGCTAAAATTTTAGGAGGCACCACTTTAAATAATCTCATTACCAATTCCGCCTACTATACTTTAAAAAACTTTACCCTAACCAGTGGCACCACCACTTTAGTAAGACCTACTTGGTCCAGCGAAACACCGCCCAGACCCGGTGGAGTAAGTGGCAGTGGCGAACAAACTTATTTAATTGACTACTTTACTAACTCACCCTTAAATTTAACCGTTGCGTCCAGTAGCACTATAACTTTAAATCTCAAAGCCGAAGTAAACCCTTGGCTTATGGAGGCCTCCGCTAATTCGGTTTGGAGTTTTTTTATAGCCTCACCCGACGATGTCACTGTAAGTGGAGAAAACTCGCGAATGAATCTAGTGCCATCTATTCTAAACCAAGCTCTCTCGAGTACTACTACCATTATTAAACAGCCCGTAACCTTTTCTTCCGTAGCCTCATTTAATAAAAACGGTCTCTATGCCACGGCTTCAAGTAAGGGCACGCCTACAACTTTGGAAATTATGGGGATTTTTAAACCTAAAAGTTTATCGGGCACCAATATGCGCCTGTTAGAAATTAGTTTACAGCAATCCGGTAGTGCCTTACCCACTGGCACCACTTCTCCGGTTACCTACTATGTTTACGATGGCTCACACAGCTTAAGCCAACCTGTGGGTATTGGCGTATTAGACGGATCTACCACTTCTAAAATTAAATTAAATTTAAACTCCGCCATCATGTCCGGCGGGGTAATTGCTCCGGCTGACGGAGAGGGCTACTTAATTATTTCAGCTGACACCTCAAATTTCACCCAATGCACCCTTAACTGCACAGGTGAAACTTATAGTTACAACTTAAAATTAACCGCTTGGGAATGGATAGACGAAAATCTCTACAACCAAACCTCCACCGGTCCCTTTACCGGCGACACAGGTAAAGACGCCATTTTTAGTAATAACAAAGCTTCTCGGGCCTACTAACACCTATTTACAAAACCCGTGCAAACAAAAATCCTCCATGTAAGAGGATTTTTGTTTAATAAGATTAAACCTTATTTTTTATATTTTTCCATTAAAACTTTTTTATCTGCTTCAAATTTCTCGTTTGCCAACTTTTTTGCTTGGGCAAATTTTTCTTGAGCTAACTTCACGGTTTGCCGAAAGGCTTCCTTAGCCGTGTTCTTTTCCGCCTCGGTGGTAGCTTTTTCTAAAGCGGTTTTTCTAACTTCTTTGGCAGTCTTGACGCTTTGGGTAAATTCTTCTCTGGCTTTTTTAATGGCTGTTTGTTTAACTTCCTTTAAAGCTTTCAGCGCCATCTTATATTCTTTTCTTAAAATCTTTTTTTCCTCCCTTTCTTGGTGTCTAAATTCGGGGGTAGTAGTATTTTCCGAAGCTAACGCCGGAGTCGCGGTTAGTATTACACTTAAAATTCCCAATGCTCCAACTAATTCTTTTATTTGCATAATTTGCCTTTCTTTTGGCTCTGTTAGAACATACGTAATGGGTAAGTCCTATCTGTGCCAAATTAAAATTCTTTTTGATAAACCCGAAAAATATAAGAGGATAACACAATATTTACTAAAGCAAACAGCATTAAACCCCAAGGTAACACAGCTGTGCTGACACTCAATAATACTTTAAAATAAGCCACGCTAAATTCTAACTCTTTTAAAAAACTAACCATTACCGGCACAGCTTGGTTCTCCGAAGCATTGGTAATAATTTTATCCACAATAAACCACAAATTTATAGCTAAAAAAATTCCGGTTAGAATTGCTACATTGCGAAATTTAATAAGTAAAATTTTTCGCATAATTTTATTATGCAAATTTTCCGGTAAGGCTTCATCGGCTAAATTTTTTAAAGCAAATTTATTCATATTTAATTAAGTTAGGACTTACGGGTTTGAGCTGAATACGACACCATCCCCAGGTTGGGCTTTGCCCAAGATAAAACGACAGTCCCGAAAGTCCTACATAATTAATTTTTTTAACTCTTCTCTGGCTCTAAATAAATTAGTTTTCACCGTGCCTAGGGGCATATTGAGCAAGTCTGCAATCTCCTGCAAAGAAAACTCTTTATAATAATAGAGGAGGATTAAGTTTTTTTGTACTGGCTTTAACTGGTTTAAATGCTTTTGCACCATTTGAGCATTAACCTCCCTCTCTGCAGTATAATACGGATCTTCACCCAGTTTGGTTTCATTTATGTAGGTATCGGCTTCGCTTAAATCGGTCTCAATAACGTATTTGCGTTTTCTAAGCAGGTCATAAGCCGTATTGGTGGCAATGGCAAACACCCAAGTGCTAAATTTCTTTTCCGGTTTATAGGAAGTCAAATGCTTATACACCTTAATGAAAGTAGTTTGCACAGCATCTTCGGCATCTAACCGGCTCCCTAATAACCGAAATAAGTAATTAAAAATGGGTTTTTCAAAGGCAAACACCACTTCTTCAAAAGCGGTTAAGTCTTTATGTATTGCCTTGGTAATAATCTCTGGGTCAATGTCCATTAACTTATTATACGCGAAAATATGAAATTAGTTTCAAAAACCCTTCCGACAAATATCGGAAGGGTTTTTTATTTTCCTAACTGACTTTTTTTTCGGTGGTTAAATCACGCTGATGGTATGGTAGCTCTTGAGTATGCCACATATCTACTTCTGTTCCATCAGCTTGTTTAATTTTTCTGCCACGAACCTTTCTAGTCCTATACTTTCTAAGTAAGTCATGAGGTGTGTTTGTATAATCCCTCATGGCTTGTGCTGGGCCTTCTACTAAAACTTCCCACTCTGGTCCTTCAAATCTAGTATCATCTGTTAGTATTCTATCGTCTCCGGTTACTTCAGTACGCCTATGTTCTTGCCACTTACTTTCCATGTTTGGTTGTACTTCTTTCGGTGGTATATTTTCTAGCATAAATTTATAAACTTAATTATTTACCTTTACTATACACCCAAAAAAACCACAAATCAAACCGTTTCTAAGTCTATTACTTCATCTATTCTAATTTGCGAAACGAAATCCGGAATGTGGGATACCATTAAACTGGCTCCCTCGTAAGCATCTAAAGCCCTCGCAATAACGGGTAAATGCCGAAAATTAATGTGATTGGTTGGTTCGTCTAAAATTAACAACCCAGGCTTCATTAAGACCAACCGACAAAAAGCCAAAAGGCCTTTTTGCCCCTCGGACAAAGATTCAATAGTTTGGCCCAAGAGCTTACCGTCTAACAAAAACCCGGCTGCCGTAGAACGCAAAAAGTGTTCGTCCAACTTTTCCATTACCGCCTTTAAACAATCAAAAGCGGTTTGGGTAAAATCTAAATTACTAAAATCTTGTTTGTAATAACCCACTTTTATGTCTTTGGCAATTGTAAATCCTTCACCGTTATGAGTGGCCAATTTTTCCAACAGCGTAGACTTGCCAATCCCATTGGGACCAGCTATTAACACGTGAGTATTTTTTCTTACCACTAATTCCAAAGGTTTACTTACTGCCTCGCCGGCTTTTATGGCAGAAACCGCGCTAAATTCCAACAACTTGCCATCGAAAAATGGACTAAATTCTTGGCAAGGAATGGTAAAGTCACGAATGGTTTTGTCTTCCTGCCGAACCTCCACAATATTCTCTTCCGCCTCCTCGGCAGTTTCCCGCATTCTTTTGGCCACGGCCCGAAGCTTACCACCCTTATGCGCAAACACTTCGGCTTGAGCTCGTTTTTCTTTAATTTGTGTTTGCATCCGGGCGTTTTGCAAATTTTCCCGCTCAATCCGATTCTTAATTTCTTCCACCACCGTGTAATAATTGCCGGAATACTGCTCAATTTTTTTACTAAAATAATCCAAATACAAGACGCCATCGGAAAAGGCGTTTAAAAAATCCGCGTCGTGAGAAATTACCAGCACGGTTTTTTCATACAGCATTAAAAATCCGGTTAAGTGTTCTATACCTTGAGCGTCTAAATTATTCGTCGGTTCGTCTAATAACAAAATATCGGGGTTTTGAATGAGCGCATAAGCCAACAGCAATCTGGCTTGTTGGCCACCCGACAGAGTTTTAACCGTTTGCTCTAAGGGCAAATTAACATTTACCACCTCAAACACTTCGCGAATGAGTTTATCCAAATTATAGGGCACCTTATTTTCCCATTCGTGATTTTCCTCCACAGGGGGTTGACTCTGCCCATCTGCGCCGGAAAAAGCAGTGGCAAAATATTCACGCACACTCAATTCCGCCAAAGCTTTCGGCATAACTTGCCGAGCAATGGCAATACTTGCGGTTTTAGGAGTAATATAAATTTCCCCACTGGTGGGTTTTAATTCACCGGTAATCAGTTTAAACAAAGTGGATTTCCCCGCACCATTTTGCCCCATTAAAGTAATCCGACTGCCTTGCCTTACCGAAAAACTCGCTTCTTCTAACAGCGGTTTATTGTGCGTATGCTCAAAACTCACATTTGCAAACCTTAAAATTACGTTATCATTAGCCATATAACTATTATATAGAATTTTTTAATTGGTGGCGACTGTAATTTTAACCGTGTCTTCGCTTCGGTACCCCGCCTGGTTCACTGCCAAAACTTTTAACAAATGTTCCCCAGGAGTCAACCAATCGCCGGGTAATTGCCAATAAAAATTGGGGCCTTGAATGCTAGAATATAAATTCCCATCTACATATAAACTCGCACGAGTTCCAAAATTTTCCTCTGCCTGCACGGCAACAATTTTTAAACCTTCGGTTTTCCAAACTTCACCGGAAGCGATACCTATAAATTTTACGGGAGAAAATTCATAAGCGAGCGCCGGATCGACCGGTTCAACTTGACCGGTTAAAGTTAAATTTGGAGCTGATAATTCCGTATAATCCGAAGCAATTTCCACTTGAGCTCTTTGTCCAGAGCCGGCTAACTTGCCCGTATAAGGATTAATTTTATATTCAGCAATGCCACTTGGTGGAACAAAAACTTCTTTAAATGAATGCTCCAAAGCCAATTCCATAAACTGATGCCAAATGGGCGCGGCAGAAAAAACTCCATCTGCCCCTTTGGTCATTACTTGACCATTATTATTACCTGTCCACACTCCGACGGCTAAACTTGGCGTAGCACCCACAGTCCAGCCATCTTTCCAGTTTTGGGTGGTGCCAGTCTTAACAATTACCTCTCTCTGATTAAAAACCAAATTAGGATTATTGCCAAAAATATATTTTCTGGCTTGACTGTCTTTTAAAATGCTAACCACCTCATAAGCTGACTGCTCATCGACTACTTGCGTAGCAGAATTAAACAATTCGGAAATTACATTATTCCGAGCGTCTAACACTTTAACTATCCCATTGGCTTTATACAGCTTACCCAAATTCGCCAAACCCGCCATACCGGCTGTATGATCTAACAAAGTCACTTCACAAGCACCCAAAGCCGTTGCCAAACCGCAAGTACGAAAATCCCTTTTAAAACCAAATTTTTTTAAACTATTGTTGATTTTATCCAAACCCAACTCACTCGCTAATCTTACAGTGGCAATATTCAAACTCCCAGCCAAGGCCTTTCTCAAACTCACTCGACCATATTGAAAAAAATTATAATTTTTCGGTATATAAGGCACCGATCCCGGCGGACTAAAATTTTTAGCTATATCTAATATTACAGAACCCGGATAATAACCATTGCCTCGGTCAAAAGCCGTAGCATAAATATAGGGCTTAAAGCTACTGCCGGGCTGTAAGAGCGCAGTGGTCACATTCGTAAACGGATCAAACCGACAAGTTTGTCCAGATACACACTTAGCCGGCTCGCTGGGAGCAAAATAATCCTTACTGCCCACCATGGCTAAAATCCTGCCACTCTTAGGATCAATTGCCACCAAACCGGCATTAGCGTTTTTATATTTCTGAGTTAAGGTTGCCAATTGACTTTTTACCACCTGTTCACCCAAACTTTGCAAGTGTCTATCTAAACTGGTGTAAACTTTCAAACCACCATTATACACTCGCTCTGCGCCATACTCCTTAATTAGCGCCTCAGTAATGTAAAATACAAAATGAGGAGCAAAAATCGATGCTTGGGGTGACAAAAACTTAACTGTTTGGCTTTTAGCCAAATTATAATCTGTTTGGCTAATATACCCATGAGTATATAACAAACCTAAAACTTTATTTTTTCGATCCTCTAACTGTAAACGATTCTCTCCAAACGGATTTAAAAAACTGGGAGCATTGGGAATGCTAGCCAAATAAGCGCTTTCTGCCAAACTTAATTGCTTAGCCGGTTTGCCAAAATAACTTCTAGCCGCTGCTTCCACTCCATATAAATTACCGCCAAAAGGCAATTGGTTTAAGTAAATTTCTAAAATTTCTTTTTTGGATAAAACTTTCTCCACTTCCCTCGCCCAAATGGCTTCGGAAATTTTTCTAGCTAAAGTTTTATCTTTGGGCAAAATAGTTAGCTTTACCACTTGCTGAGTGATAGTACTCCCGCCATAAGCCGGTTCGCCTAACACAAAATTCATCAAACCGGATCGAACAATACTGGGTAAAGACACACCTTGATGCACAAAAAAATCTTTATCTTCAATTACCACTACTGCCTTTTGAAAATTATCGGCAATTTCGGTTAAAGGCACCGGGGTTCTTTTGATTTCTCGACTGAGCTCGTAAAGTAGCCCGCCATCTTTATCGTAAATTTTACTTGATTCAGGAAAATTTTTATTTAACAAATATTTAATATCCGGCTGTACCGCCGAAACCAACTGATGGTAACCATACCAAACAAAAAACCCACCAGCCACCACTAGTAATATTACTGTTAAAATGCCGGTAAAAATCCCTTGTAAAATAAACCCAATGGACTTCATGATTTTGAACGTTTTAGTTAAGGACTTATTCTAAATTAACTCAAAATTTTAACATAAATTTTAAGTTTTGTAAATATGATAAACCCCCTTGTCCTAATTGAGGAGCAAGAGGGTTTATACTGAGATAACTTTTCCCATATGCGATTTTCTTTTTTTGTCCGGCAAGTTCGTATTCTACTAGCCAGACGTAGTTGTAGGTTAAGCACCTATAAGGCTTTTTCGCTGTTCGCCCATATGGGGCGGGAAAAGCTACCTTACTTGACGCTACTAAACCTGTTAATCATCTGCTTTCTTTTTCCTTTCTACTTACATTTTACGCCTGAACTTCTCCGGCTTCAAGAGTAGAAAAGTGGATAACTCTTAAATTCCTGTTAAGTATAAATAAAAAAATATTTTTGGTTTTGTTTATGCTAAAAACTTAAGCTCCGTGCTCTACTCCAAGATTAGAATTTAAAGCTGTTTCTAACAATTCTCTAGTTTCTGATTCTAAACCTGATACTAATGCTTCCCACTGTTCTCTAGTCAAATGATTAAGCTGAAAAGCTAAGTCATCGATATTTAACTCTCGTGGTTCTCCCAAACGCTTTTCTAATGACATATTTTTTCCTTTTTTACCTTTAACGATTTTTAAGGCTAAACGCTAACCCCTAATCGCTAAACGTTATATTTAATAATCTCTTAATTTATTTACATCTATATGCTCGCGGATTTTTTCCAGAGCTTTACTCTCTATTTGTCTTATGCGTTCCCTTGTTACGCCAAACTCTTCCCCCACTTCTTCTAACGTATGCGTCACGCCATCTTCCAAACCAAACCGCATTTTTAAAATTTTCTGCTCTCTGGGGTCTAAATCTAACAATATATTGCCCACATATTCTTTTAAAATTTGCCTACCCGCCATTTCATTAGGCTTGGTGGTATCTTCGTCCACAATAAAATCGCCGAGTGAGGAATCTTCGCCTTCGTCTTCCCCCACCGGCGAATCTATGGAAACAGTTTCCTGAGAAATCTTTTTTAAATGATAGACTTTCTCCACTTCAATCCCCATTTCCGCGGCAATTTCTTCCGGCAGAGGTTCTCGGCCTAAATCTTGCACCAATTGTCTTTCCGCCTGCGCATACTTATTTAAAGTTTCCACCATATGCACGGGAATCCGAATGGTACGAGATTGATCTGCCAAAGCACGAGTAATGGCTTGCCTAATCCACCACGTGGCATAAGTGGAAAATTTATAACCTTTAGTCCAGTCAAATTTTTCCACGGCCCGAAACAAACCCAAATTCCCTTCTTGAATCAAATCTAACAAACCCAAATTCCTCCCCATATATTTTTTGGCAATACTCACCACCAAGCGCAAGTTGGCTTCGGTCAGGCGTTTTCTGGCCGCCACATCGCCCTTGGCCACTCGTTTGGCCAAATCGATTTCCTCTGTGCCGGACAATAACCCCACCTTGCCAATTTCCCGCAAATACATTTGAATACTGTCATCGTAAATATCGCCCAAATCAAAAGCTTCCAAAGCTTCTTCGGCTTTTTTTAACTTTCTGCCTTTTAAAGGTTTTTCGCCTTCCTTAATTTCCGGTTTTTTATTCTGCTCCCACACGCTCGCCACTTCTTGGTCAACAATTTCTATGCCTCGTTTTTCCAAAGCCTCCATGGCCAATTCCAAACCCACTAAGTCATTTTCCAAATCGGGAAAAGTGTGAAGCATTTCCGCTTCGGTGACAAAACCCCGACTTAAACCTCTTTGCATTAAATCGGCAAATAATTTTTGTCTTTCACCTTCACTTAATAACATTTCCACCACTGGCGATTTTTCACTTTTCGCTCCGGAACCGGACTTGCGCTTGAATTTAGTGGACTTAGGTTTAACACTGCGAATTTTTTTGGCTTTTCTCGCCCAAATTCGCTTTTTAATTACTTTCTTAATAAATCGCTTAGCCGGTTTAGCGACCTTGGTTTTTTTTACCGCTTTCTTTTTGAGCTTATGCTTTTTTCCCATAATAAAATTAATTTACTTTTGCCAAAACACAATCGCCTTGGAAACCCGAGCAAACTCGGAACGAACAAGAGCGCTTTCCGCCAATTTGCCGGATGTTTCCAATAAACTTAACTCCAATTGTAATTGTTTTTGTTTCTTTTTTAACTGCTTTATTTTGAGCAAGGAATATGACTTTAAAAGTTGCCGTAAAATCGGCTTTTGACCTTGCTGTTCTACCAAAGATTCTACCACAAATATGGCTTCTTTGGCAAGCGAACCGGCTAACGCTTGAGTTTGGGTGGCAGGGTTTAAAAAGTCAGCCACCACCTCCCGAATTTCCAAAATCCGAAAATCCTCTAACTCCAAGCCATGTGCAATTTGTTTAAAAAATTCCGGCATGGTTAACAGTCCTCCCAGCACTAACTTTTCTTCCGATAACCCACCCACAGGTTCTAAAACCGAGGCCACAGCCGGAGCCTCTCTACTAGGCGGGAGCGAGTGATTCGCCGGCGAGTGAGTTAATAACCGACTTAAAGCTTTCACCTCAGTGCCCAGAGCTCTGGCCAGTTTAACTAAATAATGGTCTTGCTCCACGGGATCGGGAATTTTGGATACCACGGGCATTAACTGATGCGCAATGGCTTTTTTTTGTTCTACTGTGCCGGTAAACTGCTTTAAAGCTCTGTGTAAAAAATATTCAAAATATGGCACTGCTTGGGCAATGGCCTCTAACCACAATTTACTGTCTTGTTTAATTAACTCATCGGGGTCTTTGGCAGTTTGTAAATTAATGACGCTAAGATTAAAACCCATAGGCACGGCCAATTCCACGGCTCGGCTTAAAGCGATTTGTCCGGCCGAGTCGGCATCGAAACATAGTTTTAAATTGGAGGTAAGTTTTTTTATTTGGCCCAACTGTTCCGCAGTTAAGGCCGTTCCGCTACTGGCCACCACATTCGCCACTTTGGCCTGGTGGCTGGCCACGCAATCCATTTGTCCTTCCACCACAATGGCTTCGTCCTGTTTACGAATAGCTGATTTGGCAAAATTCAAACCAAACAAAATTTTACCTTTTTGATAAATAAGAGTTTCAGGAGAATTAATATATTTGGCGGTTTTGCCATCGTCGAATTCGGGCAGAATCCTAGCGGAAAAACCCACCACTTGGCCGGATAAATCAAAAATCGGAAAAGTCAGACGACCACGAAACCTATCGTAAAATTTATTATTCTCTCCGCTCACCACCACACCGGCTTTTACCATGTGCGCATCGGACACTCGCTTAACCGCTAAAGCACTTCTTAAAAAACCAAACTCTTTGGGTGCAAACCCAATCTGCCAAGTGGTTAAAGTATCTAAAGTTAGCCCGCGGTGAAGTAAGTAGTTTTTGGCCAAACTGCCTTTGGCGTCTTTTAACAAAATTTGATGATAGAGCTTGCCGGCAAAAGCATTCACTCTCAAAAGTCGCTCCCTTTCCTGTTCCACTTCCGGATTTTGGGGCTTATAACTGGGCAAGCTCACTCCGGCTTTATCGGCCAAGAGTTTTAAAGCGCTTTTAAAGTCTAAATTTTCATACCGCATTACGAAACTAAACACATCGCCTCCCTCTCCGCAACCAAAACAGTGCCAAATTTGTTTTGGCACGTTCACATTAAACGAGGGCGTTTTTTCATGGTGAAACGGGCAAGTGGTTTTAAAATTCACGCCCGCTTTTTTTAATGGCAAATAACCGCCAATTACATCGGCAATATTTAAGCGATCTTTAACTTCCTGCGACTGATTATCTGACATAAAAAAGTCAATAACTAAAATCTAAAAACAAAACCTAAACAAACTCAAAAAATTAAACTCCAAATATTTTATTAGAATTTGTAATTTATCTTTTATTTAGATTTTAGACTTTAGAATTTCGGGCTTAACCCAGCATCTGCCAAGTTAAATCTTCCACTTCTCGCATGGCTCGCTCTAACTCGGACACAAACGGAATGGGACTGTTTTTAATAATGGCTAAACGTTTTTCGTCAATATCAAAAATTCTTTGGGCATATTCTTTAGGTTGTTTGGAAAACTTTATCCACGGATTCTCGCCTTTTCTTAAACCCAATAAATTGGATAACCGATTGGCAAATAAATCCGCAGCGGAAATGGCTTGAGCTTCCACCGAAGCATTTTTAATTTGTTCCAAATAACGCTCCTTGCGTTCCTGCCACGGCAAACTTTTATTTTCTGTAACCACCACCACTAACTCGTAAACCTCGGTACCAAAATTTTCCATAATATCTTCAGCTTTAAACGGCGTGTCTTCAATAACGTCGTGCAGAATCCCCGCTACCACCACATTCTCCGCATAACCGGCGTTAGATAAAATAAGGGCTACCGCTCCCAAATGAGAAATATAAGGCACATTGGTGGGAAATTTGCGCAGTTGACCTTTATGAGCAATAGAAGCAAACTCCAAAGCTTTCAAAATTTTTGGGCTAAGTGCGGTCATATTGGTGTTTATTAGAGAATAAATGTTTTAATTGCCTTACTATTCTATAATAAATTCTTAATCTCGACAAGCCGGTAAAAAAATGGTAAGATTTGTTGGTATTTCATTTGTTTTATTACCCAAGGAGAGATCGCATAGTGGTCTAGTGCGCTCGCTTGGAAAGCGAGTAAGCTGTAAAAGGCTTCGGGGGTTCGAATCCCCCTCTCTCCGCCACTAAAAAACCAATCTTACCAGATTGGTTTTTTAGTGGGTTTATGTATGGCTGTCAAAACTAATCTCTATCTTACTATCCCTTAACCACCGAGCTAAAGCCAATTTTACCGACTGAGGATTTTTAGTAAATACTCTAACTTCCTGAACTGAACTTGATTGTTTACAAGTTAATAATATACAACCTGTTTCATCAATAATTTTTACATGGCGCCTACCCGCACCGCCCCCAATACCAGAAGTAATATAGCCTGGAGAAATTTTGTGAACTTCAGGCAGTTTTTGCAAAAAATCAGCCACCCCCACGGCTAGGTCATTAAAAGTTGAATGCTCACCGCCGATTTTTTCACCCTGTCTTTTTGGCTTCATATTTATTTTCCTATCTTTTCTTCCACTGCTTTAAGTTTTAAGGTGGCTTTAATTACCGTGTCCGGGTTTAAAGACACGCTATCTATTCCCTCTTTCACCAAAAATTCCCCAAAATCCGGAAAGTCACTCGGCCCTTGTCCGCAAATTCCCACCTTTAAGCCCCGCGCATGAGCTTCTTTAATTAAGATACTAATTAATTTTCTGACGGCCGGACTGCGTTCATTGCCAATATGGGCAATGTCTTTACTGTCTCGGTCTAACCCCAAAGTTAACTGGGTTAAATCATTACTGCCAATAGAAAAGCCGTCAAAAATTTCCGCAAATTCTTCAACTTGTAAAATATTAGAAGGGATTTCTGCCATCACCCAAATTTCCAAACCGGCCACCAAATCACCGTTCTTTTTTTGTTTGCGAGCTTCCGGAGAAATGCGATTGGTTAAACCGTGGCGATTAATTAACTCCACCACTTTTTTGCCTTCTTCCGGCATGCGACAAAACGGCACCATTACGCTTAAATTCATTAAACCCATTTCTTCCCTTACGCGCTTAACCGCCTCCACCTCAAACGCGAACGCTTTTTCGTATGCCGGAGAATAATACCGGCTCGCCCCTCGCCACCCGAGCATGGGGTTTTCTTCCACAGGCTCAAACAATTTTCCCCCAATTAAATTGGCGTATTCATTGCTTTTAAAATCACTAAACCGCATCAGCACATCGTAAGGGTAGAAGGCTGCGGCTAACTGCCCCAAACCAAATGCCAACTTTTCCACGTAATACTTAGTTTTATCTTCATACCCCACGGTTAGCACATCAATCTGTTTTTTAACTTCTTGGTCTTCCAGTGTGTCATAATTAATTAACGCATTGGGATGAATTTTTATGGAATTGGAAATCACAAATTCCTGACGAGCCAAGCCAACGCCTTTATTGGGCAAAAATGAATAGCCAAAAGCCAATTCCGGATCAGCCGCTATCATTTTAATATCGGTCTTCGGAGGCGTAAAGCCGGTAAGGTCGGTTTTATTGATTTTAAATTTCAGCAAACCTTCGTAAACTTTACCTAACTCACCCTCAGCGCAAGAAACGGTAATTTCCTGCCCGTCTTTAATTATCGTTGTGGCATTCCCCGTGCCCACCACAGCCGGAATCCCTAACTCCCGCGACACAATGGCAGCGTGCGAGGTTCGCCCGCCGGAATTGGTCACAATCGCCGAAGCAATCTTCATAATCGGTTCCCAGTCGGGATCGGTAATTTCCGTCACTAACACCTCACCTTTTTGGAATTCCGAAATTTTGCCCGCATCTTTTATATAGTGTGCCTTGCCTTGTCCGATTTTAGCACCCACCGCAGCACCTTGCGTAATTACCTTGCCTTTTTCTTCCAAAACAAATTCTTCCAAAAAATTAGCATCGCGGTGCGCATGCACGGTCTCGGGTCTGGCCTGCACAATGTAGAGCTGGTTAGTAGTTTCGTCCAACGCCCATTCAATATCCATGGGTCTTTGGTAATGCTCTTCAATAATTACTCCCCACTTGGCCAATTGCAAAATTTGCTCATCGTTGAGCACAAAGCGGTGCCGGTCGGCTTCGGCTACCGGCGCTTCCCTTGTGGGCTCTGTGCCTTCCGAAGCATAAATTAACTTTTTCTCTTTACTGCCTAACTTTTTATTGATGATAGATTTAAAACCCTGTTTTAGGGTAGGTTTAAACACTTTAAACTCATCGGGGTTCACAATCCCTTTAACCACAAACTCACCCAGACCCCAAGCGCCGTTAATAATTAAACAATTTTTAAACCCGCTCTCCGTATCTATGGTAAATAATACTCCGCTAGAACCGCGATCTGACCTCGCCATTTTTTGCACAGCTACGGACAAGGCAACATTAAAGTGGTCATAATTTTTGTCTTGCCGGTAAGAAATTGCGCGGTTGGTAAACAACGACGAAAAGGCTTTTTTAATACTCTCCAACAACTCGTGGTCACCCTTAATGTTTAAATAACTCTCTTGTTGTCCGGCAAAACTCGCATCCGGTAAATCCTCGGCCGTGGCAGAAGACCTAACCGCTACATCTAACTCTTCGGCGGGCAATTTTAATTTTTTAGCCATTTCCGCATAAGCGGTTTTTATAGCGGTAGACAAGTCTTCCGGAAAATTGGCTTCTAAAATAATTTGTCTAACTTTATGACCTTTTTCTTCCAGTTGTTTAATGTTATGCGTGTCTAAATCTTTTAATAGTTCTTTAATTTTTTGATCTAATTGATTCGCACTAATAAACTGCCGATAGGCATAAGCGGTTACAGAAAACCCATAAGGCACATTAATCTTTTCGCCTTTAAAAAGCGGACTTTCCGCTTTGGTTAAATTTTGGTACATTTCTCCCAAATTGGCGTTTTTTCCCCCCACTAAACCCACGTCGCCTTTGCTAATTTCGTCAAACCATAAAACAAATTGCTTATCTTTTTCCATAAAGTATGACTTGCCCCGTTAGAGAATATAGAATAAAGCTTTGTAAATAAAAATAAAACAATAACCTAAAGCCTATTAATATCTTACTCCCAATAATTCTCTAATGGGGTTTGTATGATAAATGATTTCTACTATTATAACCTAATTTTCAACGAATGTCATTTAAACCTTAAAATACCCTTGATGGGCATCTTCAAGGGGGGTACTATTCTATTAGTAAATTCTTAATGTCCTTCCGTTGTTTAATTTTTTCAAAACTTTCATCAACAAATTTTTTATAAGAATTTTTAGAACCAACCATTTTCACAAAAAAACTTTTATCACAAAGACTCCCTTGCCTTAAACCCACCAAATCTAAATAACTAGACCATTGATAATCCTCTATCTTTTTTATAATTCCTGCTATTACCGGGTTTTGATGAATATACGCTGAAAGCCAAAGCAGTTGAGTATCACTAACAACTAAAACTGCTTTAAATTGATCTTGAAAGACTCCACCAATATTATCATATTTTTTGTTAAAATATTTACTATAACTTGTACAAACTTTGGCTAATAACTTACTCACAGGCAATAACGAATTCTGTTGGATTAGTAAATGAAAATGATTTGGCATCAAACAATAAGCCAATAAAGAAAATGCTCCGCTAGGCAAGGTTTTGCGTTTATATGGAGTATGCGAATTATTAAATACACTCCCCTCGATGGGCATCTTCAAGGTGGGAAAAAGATTTTCTTTCAGGCGATATAGAAAAAAATTATAATCATCCGCATCCAAAAAAATATCTCGCTTTCCATTTCCCCGATTATAAATATGATGGGAGGTTAAAGGGGCAAATTGTTTATAATCTCGATGATTCATATTCCCTCGATGGGCATCTTCAAGGGGAATCCCCTTGAAGATGCCCATCTGGCTAAATTACTTTAACTTCCACTAAATTTAAACTCTCTTTAGTGCCAATAGGTTCGCCGGTTACCATAATTACCTTTTGCCCGGTTCTTAAAACTCGTTTAGCTTTTAAAATTTTAAACATAGTGGCAGTTAACTGTTCCAAAGTTTTTACTTGAGGCATATAAAAACTCTCCACTCCCCAAATTAATGCCATTTGTCTCAAAGTTTTTTCTTTCGGTGTAAACATCACAAGTTTGGGATGGAACGGCCTTTCGTGAGCCACTTGTCTGGCAGTAAACCCGCTCTCCGTAGCCCCAACAATCGCAGAGGCTTTCGTATGTTCAGCCAAATCAAACACACCTTCGGAAATTGCTTCCACTTTGCTTACCACTTTGTCTTGCAAATGTTTATGCGGGGGCAAAAAATGGGATTTCTCCGTGACTTCAATAATTTTAGCCATTTCTTGTACAGTTTTCACCGGATACTTACCAAACGCGCTCTCGCCCGAAAGCATAACCGCATCGCTTTGGTCAATTACCGCATTTGCCACATCGCTCACTTCCGCCCGAGTTGGCCTGGGGTTTCGTATCATACTGTCTAACATTTGCGTGGCGACAATTACCGGCTTAGCCGACCTTAAACATTTTTGAATAATTTCCTTTTGTAAAATTGGCACTTGCGACTCCGGCATTTCCACACCCAAATCGCCCCTAGCCACCATTACGGCGTCTGATTCTCTTAAAATTGCATTAAAATTCTTTACCGCTTCCGGCTTTTCGATTTTGGCAATAATCTTCGGAGGCAGTAAGGTTTTAGGATTAAACTTGGCAATCAATTTTTTTAAATTCCTCACGTCTTTGGCAGTCCTTACAAAAGATAACGCCACATAATCCACATTGTTCTTTAAACCAAACTTCAAGTCCTCAATGTCTCTGGTGGTAAGAATGGGAATTTTTAATTTGGTTCTGGGCAAATTGACCCCCTTATGATTTTGAATTTTTCCCGGCGACAGCACCGTGCAAGTAATCTGTTTACCGGTTACTTTCTCCACTTCCAATTCAATTAGTCCGTCTTCAATTAGAATTCTTTGTTTCGTGCGAATCGATTTAAAAACTTCAGTGTCTAAATTAAAATCTTTACCAATGACCACCTTATCGCCGACTTTTACCGCTATTGGCGCGGTTAAATCTTTAATCCGAATTTTTGGACCGTGCAAATCTTGAATAATAGCAATCGGCACGCCCACTTTGCCAGACACCCGGCGGATATTGTCTATTAATAATTTATGATTCTCGTGGTCGCCATGCGAAAAATTTAAGCGTGCCACATTCATTCCCGCCCTCACCATTTGTTCAATGATTTTTATACTTTCACTCGCCGGTCCCAAGGTGCAAATAATTTTCGTTTTTTTGTGCATAGTTAAACCTCTTTAATTGTAAAGCCATTGGTTTCCAATAAATTAAACTCCACCCCATTGCTGGCTAATTTTATGTGAGCGGTATTTTCAATAAAAATCTTTTTCATTTCTTCGGTGGTTTTAAAACCTAAATGTTCCAATAAAATTCTCATTACTCCGCCATGCGAAACCATTAACACGGTTTTTCCGGCATAAGTTATAGCCACTTCTCTTAAAAAAGTTAGCAACCGGCCGGCTACCTGATTATCGCTTTCGTATTCGGCATCAAATTTATACTCTCGCCTTTGCTCAGTTGCCATGGCTTGTAATTTTAACAAGAGAGCTTTATTAACTTCTTTAAATTCTGAATGTTTTTTATTTTCATATTGACCATAGTTTCTTTCTCTTAACAATTTAGTGGTATTAATCGCTAATTGTTTTTCCGCCACAATTATTTCCGCTGTTCTTTTTGCTCTGAGCAAATCTGAAGCAAACACTACATCAAAATTTATGGGCGCCAATCTTTTACCAGCTTGCGTGGCTTGCTCAACACCTTGCGCGTTTAATTCCGTATCTATTTGACCTTGAATAATCCCCTGAATATTATGGTCGGTTTCCCCGTGCCGAACAATATAAATTGTGCAAAATTCTTTACTTTCTAGCATTTTTTTATTCTTTTACTTTTTTTTACTCCTCTCCCCTGACAAAACCTAATTAATCTAAATCTATTACGATTATATCAATTTTTGCGGATTTAACCAATTTTGCATATAATACCTAAAAGATTAACCATTCCATATGACCAAAATCAAACACATTTTTGCAAGAGAAATCTTAGCTAGCGGTGGCGCGCCCTCTTTAGAGGTGGACGTTGTCTTAGAAAATAATTGTGTCGGCACAGCCAGCGTGTCTTATGGCGAGTCGGCAGGCAGTAAAGAAGCTTTTGTTTTGCTCGATAGTGAAGTGAAACGCTATAACGGCAAAGGTATGCTTCAGGCCACGGCAAATGTTAATACAAAAATCGCACCTCTACTAATTGGCAAAGAGGCAAAAGCTCAACAGGAAATTGATAGGCTTATGATTGACGCAGACGGCACGGAAAACAAAAGTAATTTGGGTGCCAATGCCATTTTGGGGGTTTCCATGGCCATTGCCCGCGCTGCTGCCACTGATGCAAACTTGGAATTATATGAATATCTAGCTAATACTTACAACTTACCTGCCTTGTCCGCAGACAGGCAACTTACAACTTACAACTTACCTCGTCCCCTTGCCGTGTTTATTGAAGGCGGTAAACATGCCGATAATTCTACCGATTTACAAGAGTATATTTTAGCGGTAAATAAAAACCAATCTGCTAAGGCCAACGTGCAAATGATGGAAGAAATTTATCAAGCCACCAAAACCCTTTTAAAACAACAAGGGTTTAACACCAACGTCGGCAACGAAGGCGCTTTTGCGCCGGCCGGAATTACCAGCAATGAACTGCCTTTACAAATTCTTACTAAGGCCATAGAACAAGCCGGCTATCAAGCTATCACAGATGCGGGCATTTACATAGACGCTGCGGCTTCGGAATTCCTGAGTGATAATAAATATAGTTTAAAAGTGGATAAAAAACTGCTAACTTCCGACGAAATAATTGCTATGTATGCGGATTGGTTTCGTAAATATCCGATTATAGCTTTGGAAGACGGTCTCTCGGAATTTGACTGGAGCAATTGGCCAAAATTAATGAGCCAAGCGGGCACAGTAAAAATTGTGGCCGATGACTTAACCGTAACTAATGCAAAACTTTGGCAAAAAGCCATAGATGAAAAATGCGCCAATGCGATTTTAATTAAACTTAACCAAGCCGGCACGGTGAGTGAAACCGTCGAGGCTTGCCTTTTAGCTAAAAAATATAATTTCATCACTATTCCCTCCCACCGAGGCGGGGGCGAAACCAATGACACTTTCTTAGTTGACCTTGCCGTGGCCATGGGTAGTGAGTGGATTAAAGTCGGCCCCACCCGAGGCGAGCGGGTGTGTAAATATAACCGGTTAATGAAGATTGAGGAATTACTAATAAACTAATTCAAATAAATTAAACGACTTTGGATGTTGCTCTGCCAATACCTTTTAAAAAACTTTTTTCATGTTCACCTAAAGCCTCTAAACCAAGAATATATTGTTCAAAACCCGGCGAAATAATTACTTGATCATTATATGGATCTTCATTTCTATATAATACCTCTGGTTTATCTACTGCGGTGCTTAAAGCTAACACATAACCTTTATAAGCTTGTCCTTGAACCATAAAGTCAAAAATTTTATTTCTTGCATCAGCACCCGTAATTCTATCCCTAGCAACTACCATGGCAATGAGTGTCTCTAAATCTTTCTGAATGAGTACACCCTCTGGTGTTAGGGGTAAATTTTTAGCCAACATAACTGTTTCTGGATTTATGGGCAAACCTAAACTTTGCAAAATAAAATGACTGCGGGCTAAGATAACTGCATCATTATCTCTAATAAACTCAAAACTATTTTCAGTTAAAGGATATGGGGAAATATTCACTCTCATAATTCCAAAACTTTCTGCGTGAGCATTTTGAGAATTAATCGGAACACCACCCATTGGAAAAAACTCCGTTAATTTTCCAGTGCGAATGTAAGTTTCTAAGGTATGCTCACTCGCTCCCATATAGGCAAACGCGGTTTTAGGCAAACCTGCTTTTGACCAAGCCAAAACATGTTGAGCTCGATTTTTTTGCTCTTGTTTTAAATCTAGAAACTCAAAACGAGTTGGCTCAAAATAAGTAAGTCTATCAAACAATTTTCCAAACATATTTAAAATAAAGTTACTTGTTTAGGTTTTAAAAACAATTTTTCCCTTTCTGCTTGGCTAAAAATTTCAATTTTACCAAACACGCCATCATACCCACCTTCTAGTTTAACCTTACCTTCGCGAACGCGGATGATGGCTTGGGCTATGGCTGGATTCGAGATGGCGGTAATTTGCGCTTCGGTTAAATCGAGAAGAATGGAAAACTCATCACACAACTCCCCCTCCCCCCTCTTTAAAGAAAGAGGGGGTGACTGCAATACCCCTCCTCTTTTCGAAAGAGGAGGTCGGGAGGAGTTCACCATTCGCTCATACATCTCCACCACTCGTTTAGATGCCACCCCCACACCCAGCACATCGGCAATAATTTCTTCTAACGGAATTACATTTTTAAAAGGCACAGCCCGTTTCGGCATAAACCCATAGGCTCTATCGGCCAAAGCCTCTACCCGACTTAACACACCCACCAATAATTTTTTTCCACACACCGGACAAACCCCTTTTAATTTTTGGGTTTTCAAAGGTTCACAAGAAAATTTGCAATCGGCATGGCCATCTAAATGGTATTTGCCTTCCTCGGGAAAAAATTCCAAAGTGTAAAGAAATTCTTTGGGATCTTTATTCCGAATCACGCGAATTATTTCCGCATAAGATAATTTTTTCTCCTCTATTTCAAACACATTGGCCTCCCGCCCCAGTTTTCTTAAACTATGCGCATCGCTGTTAGACACCAAAGCATACTGGTCGAGCGATGAAATTTGCCAATTCATTTTTGGGTCAGCTGACAGGCCGGTTTCAATGGCAAAAATGTGTTTTGCCTCCTCACCAAACGCTTCCTCTATGCTATTAAAACCCGACAAGGAACCAAACACGCCAAAGTGCGGAGTCCAAGCATGCGCCGGAATAATTTCCGCTTCTAAGGAGGCCTCTTTAACCAGCTTTACCAAATCCGGACACTTAATGCCCATAATCGGTCGGCCGTCACTTTTTAAATTAGCTCCTCGCTTTTCTAAGCCGGCAATAATTTTATCAACTGCCTGAAAGTTCGGCGCCAGAATCATATTGTGCACCCGCCTTACTTTGTCGCCTTGTTTGTAAATACTCGAAACTTCCGCAGTAAGCATAAAATGAGCCGACCCGAATCCACGAATAGTATTTGAATGACCCGAATTAGATCGCAATCGATACAACCCCGGTTTTGCTTCTACCAAATTCTCCTTTAACTCCAAAAGCCATTTGGGATGCGTAAAATCCCCGGTGCCAATAACCTGAATACCTTTTTTTTGCGCCCACAAGCCAATATTTTGTGGATTAAGGTCTTGGGAACAAGCACGAGAATATTTACTATGAATTTGGAGGTCGGCAATTATCCTCATAAGTATATCGAATCAACGAATTAAACGAATCTACAAATGACTACGAATAGATTCGTATTATTAGTATCATTGGTAGGTATTAGTAGATTAGTATCACACTTCTATTATATCACTTTTTCAGGTATAATCAGTAATATGTTTAACCTTCACAAATTTTCACAAACCGCACAAACCGCGGTAAAAGCTTCTGCCAAACTGTTTATACAAGATTTTGGCAGAGCCAAAAATGTCCAAATTAAAAATAATGATTTTGGCAATTTAGTCAGTCGCGCCGATAAAAACATAGAACTTCAAATTAGAAAAATTTTACACCAACATTTCCCTACCCATAAAATTATTGGTGAAGAATTTAGCAAAGACAAAGTGAAGCCCACCGACTTAGTTTGGATAATCGACCCCATTGACGGCACCACCAACTACATTCAAGGTCTGCCGTTTGCTTGCATTTCTTTAGGCTTATGGCAAGGCAATACACCCTTAGTGGGGGTGGTATTCAACCCCATTACCAAACAACTCTGGACGGCAAAAAAAGGCCAAGGCGCATTTTTAAATAAGCAAAAAATTTCCGCATCCCATAAAACATCGCTGAATTTTACCTACGGAGGTTTTGGTTGGGGCAGAAATGTTAAAAAAGCCCAAATTAATTTTCCTAAACTTTTACCCATTTTACACAAAGTGAGAACTTTGGGTTCAGCCACGCTGGAAATGTGTTTGGTGGCCGAAGGTGTGTATGATTTTTATTTGCAAAATGAAATCAATCTGTGGGATTTTGCCGCCTCAGCGGTAATTGTGCTTGAAGCGGGTGGAAAAATTACCGAAATTAACGGCCAACCGTTAACCACCCAGACCACCAATTTCTTGTGCAGTAACCAACACATTCACAAACAAATGTTAAGTGAATTTAAAAAGGCAGTCTTAATCTAAAAAATATAAAAAAACCCGCTCCGTTGTTCATCGGAGCGAGTTTTTTTTATTAAATTTTACTGGCCAAGTACTCTAAAAGCTTTATGGTTTGCGCTACATAACCCCACTCGTTATCGTACCAAGCTAAAAGATTAATTAACTTTTCATTAACCAGACTGCTACTATATAAATCCACCACAGCCCCGTGACTGTTCCCTTTAAAATCCACGGATACTAAAGGCAATTCACTCACCGCCAATAAACCTTTTAAGTTATTACGGGAAGCCTGAATAAAAGCTTGGCGTAACTGCGCTTCGGTAATTGCGGTTTTTAGCTCCGCGCTTAACACCACCACCGAAGGGTCAGGCACCGGCACCCGCAAAGATAACGCGGAAATTTTTCCCTTCAAATGAGGGTAAAGCCCCACAATGGTTTTAGATACACCACTGGTAGTTGGGATAATGCTCTGGCTGGCTCCGCGCGCGCGTCTTAAATCTTTATGGCTCCCATCCAAGAGCATTTGGTCGCCCGTAAACGCATGCACGGTATTAATTACCCCTTGCTTAACGCCAAAATTTTCTTCTAACACTTTTAAACTTAAAGTACTGCACACGGTAGTGCAACTGCCGGCCGAAATAATTTTATGCTTTTTGGGATTGAAAGTTTTATGGTTGGCACCAAACACAAAAGTCTCGTCCGCATCGTCCATGGGCGCGGTGCATACCATATATTTTGCCCCTTGCGCCAAATGTTTAGTAGCTTCACTTTTTTTGGTATATCTCCCCGTGGCATCAACTACCATATCTACCTTTAAATCCCCCCAAGGCAAACCGCCTTCATCGCTCACAAACGGAAAAACCTTCCCGGCAATCACTAAATTATTACCTTTCACGCTTACCGCTTTCTCCCACACCCCGTAGGTGGAATCGTACTTTAATAAATGGGCATACATCTCTAAACCTGAACGGCTATGTAAAGCTACAATTTCAAACTTTGGGTTATTCCAAGCTTGGCGTAAAAAAATCCTGCCAATTCTACCCAAACCATTAAGTGCAATGCGTATTTTAGAGTTTGCTGATATTCTTTTATTCATATATTTTTTATAAAAAATGTGCCTCTATGGCTTAATGACAAAAATTAAATAAATGACAAAATTGACAAAATTAATTTCCGCTGATTTTTGTCATTCTTGTTCATTTTTGTCATTCTTGTTCATTTCTTTTATGGCTTGTTTATACACTGCGCTATTACTAATATCTAACCATAAACCTTCATACACATACCCATATAACTTTCCTTCTTCCGCGAGCCGAGGCAAAATTCCACTTTCTAATTTACTTCCCCCCACCTTTATTCCTCCCCCTTGGCTGTCCTCCGAAGCCTTGGCGTAGGAGGGAGGGGGGAGGCTGGGAGGGGGTGAAATGTATTTAAAAATTCCCGGTTCCATTAAATATATACCGGCGTTAATGAGCCGAGAAAAAGTTTTAGGATTTTGCGGTTTTTCTTCAAATTCCACCACCCGACTGCCCTGCAGTTTGGCCAAACCCCAAAGCCCAATGCTTTCAGTGGAAGTTAAAGTCATAGTGCAAATGGAGGGTTTGTTTAAAGAATGGAATTGGATTAAATCAGAAAAATCTATATCCGAAAGCACATCTCCATAAATTAACAAAAAATTACTATTGTCTACCCATTTTTTTGCCTGAAGGAGGGCGCTGGCCGGCCCGGTAACACTCTTGTCTTGTTCAATATATTGAATATGCAAACCTAAAGCTTCGCCGGTTTTAAAATAGTCTCTAATAGTTTTACCCCCTTCACCCAGAGAAATAATGATATCTTTAAATTTGGCAGATTTTAATTTTAGCAAAGTTTGTTCTAAGAGTGGCTTACCCGCAATTTTTACCATTGCCTTGGGTAATTTTCCGCCATGAGCTTTACCAAAATCTACCGGTTTGCCTCCGGCTAAAATTAACACTTTAAGAGCTTTTTGCCCTAAACTTTTAGACAAATAATATTCAATGGCATGACTTCTGTTTCTAAGTTTATCGCCATCAATATTGGCATCTAAAGCCTCTAACAAGTCTTGTTTTAAAGTAATGGTAAGTCGTTCTCGCATATATGTATGATAGTATCATACTCTTCAAAAAAAATGAAGAAGCGGAAAGCTCCTAAAAATTCTTAGCTGGTAGGCTAAAAACCTCTAGGTGCATTTCCGCTTCTTGGGTTTGTTAGGAGAAAATGGTTTCCCGCCCCCAGCGCCGGCAAGCGCGGGGGAAGGCCGGGCGTTTAGCCCTTAATTTTACGTACGAAATGCTCAATTCGGCGCAAAGCCTCCTCGAGCTTTTCGTACGCAGTGCAATAGCACATGCGCACGTGCCCAGCGCCCGACGGACCGAAAGCACTCCCCGGGACGACCGCGATGTGCTCCTCGGTCAGGAGCCGTTCGGTGAACTCGTCGGACGTGAGACCCGTCGAGGTGATCCGCGGGAACGCGTAGAACGCGCCACGCGGCTCGAAGGTCTCGAGGCCGATACAATTGAGGCCGTCGACCAACAAGCGCCGACGTCGGTCGTACTCGGCGACCATCGAGACGACCGCGGATTCGCCGGCCTGGAGCGCGGCCAGCGCCGCGTCCTGGGCGACGGTGGACGCCGACATGATCCCGTACTGGTGGACTTTCAGCATCCCCTCGAGGATCGGGGCGGGTGCCGCGACGTAGCCGACCCGCCAGCCGGTCATCGCGTAAGCCTTGGAGAAGCCGCCCATCAATATCGTTCGCTCGCGCATCCCGGGCAGCGAGCTGAACGCCCGGTGGCGGTAGCTACCGTAGGCCAGGCGGTCGTAGATCTCGTCGCTGTACACAATCAGGTCATGGCGCTCGGCGATCCGGGCCAGCTCGTCTTGCACGGCATCCGGCAATACCGCGCCGGTCGGGTTGCACGGGTAGCCCAGGAACAGTGCCTTTGTCCTCGGCGTGATCGCGGCCTCCACCGCCGTCGGGTCCAGCGCGAAGTCGTCCTCGAAGCACGTGGCGACCGGCACGACCGTGCCGCCGGCGAACACGATCGCGGGAACGTAAGCGACGTAGCTCGGCTCGTGGAGAATCACCTCATCGCCCGGGTCGCAGGTAGCCCGAAGCGCCAGGTCCACGGCCTCGGACGCGCCTACGGTGATCAGGATCTCCGTGGGTGGGTCGTACTGGACGCCGTAACGACGATCGAGATGATCCGCGAGCGCCCGACGCAACTCAATCGTCCCGTAGTTGGAAGTGTAGTGAGTCCGGCCAGCGTGGAGGGATTGAACACCCGCGGATACGATCTGCTCCGGGGTGTCGAAGTCAGGCTCTCCCACCCCGAGACTGATCACCTCGGGCATGGTAGCAATAATATCAAAAAAACGCCGTATCCCTGAAGGGGGGACGGCATTAATTCTCTCTGCTATAAAATTCCGCATTTCCTTCTCCTTCTTCAATTTCTATTCACTCCCCCTTTTGAGATTTGGAGGAATGACCCTGCCTTAAAGTCCATGGGATAGAACCAAGGCAAGGCAAGCTTGGGGAGCAAAACACCTATCATTGTATAGCAATATAAAGAAAATAAATTTCCTCTGTCATTCTGAACTTGCCTGCCAACCTCTGGTGGGTTTCAGAATCTATATGTCAACTGGATGCTGAAATAAATTCAGCATGACAATAATAAAATTGCTTTACTTGCAATATCAGAACAATTTTGCTACCAAAACTTGCCTGTCTCCCGTAGGGAGACGAGCCATTCCAAACTGGAAAGAACAAAAAAGTATGATACTATCATACTTTATCATATATAAATAGTACTCCAAATTACTTAAAAAGGCAATAAAAAAATCCCGCTAAGCTATGCGGAAACAGAGTATGACCCAGCAGTACAACTTTACTTACCCACAAACATTAATCACAAACTCATTGATAACCAAAATTTAAAGTTATATGAAAATTAAAAATGACTTGCTGGGTAAATATCCACTATTTTTTAAAATTAATTGACTTCGCAGTCCAACACTTATCTTTTACACCTAAAACCTAATCTTAAAAAACCCAAAACCTAAAAAGCCTTTTCCGCCAATTCCAAATCTTCAAGTGAATTAATCCCCATAACTTCTTTGGGCGAGACTTCCAAACTATAAATTTTTACTTTTTGGGCAATGGCAATTTCCACAATATCGGTTAAGTAATATTCTTTTTGCGCGTTTTTATTTTTAATTTTTTTAAGGTTCGGCCACAGCCACGCTGTGCTGAACATGTATACTCCGGGGTTAATTTCTTTAATGGCCTTTTCGGCTTCGCTGGCGTCTTTAAATTCCGTAATTTTAACTATGTCTTTACCCTTGGCGAGAAGCGAGGGACTGCGCACAATTCTCCCAAAATGTTCAAAGCCCGCATACTCTTTTTGAAAATTAGGCACTTTGGTGGTGAGCATGCTAATTTGAGCTTGGTTATCGTGGTGCATGCGAATAAATTTTCTTAAACTTTCTTCGGTAATAAACGGCATGTCGCCATATAGCACTAACAGATTCTCGGCATCCACCGCATCTTTTGCGCACTTCACCGCATGAGCTGTGCCTAACTGCTCGGCTTGGAGCACATATTCATACCTAGTCCCTAGAGCCTGCTTAACTTTGTCCGCCAAAAAACCCACCACAATTATGGGTTTTTGACTTTTTGCAATTCGGGCAATTCTGCCCAATAAATGAGTAATTAACGGCTTACCTAAAAACGGCACTAAAACTTTAGGCAGATGGTCATGGTTTAGCCGAGTCCCTTTCCCGGCAGCTAAAATAATAAATTGATCTTTAATCATAATACCGATCCTAATGACCCAAATGATGCGCGAATGATTCGAATTCGTATAATTCGGGGGTAATTCGTAAATTCGTGTCGGTTATAATTTTATCCACAAGCTCTCAAAAATCGCTCGTTGAGTTTCGTATATACTCTGGTTTTGTATTAATACCGCCACCGGGCTGGCAGTATCATCTAGACTAATGTGAGCCACACTGCCGGCAAAAATAATTTCATACGTGGAATTTCCTGTGTGCATGTCCACGGAAGGATTATTCAACCACTTGCGTTCATCTAATCCCACCAATTGCCCGCCTTCACCCAAAGCAATGGTCTTTACTTGAATCTTTTTACTTTTGCGAATATCACTAAAATTTGGATAGGCTTTATAAACATCTTTGCGTAAATTCACAGCGGAATAAACATAATATTCCTTAACCGTTTGCCGACCCACGGTCTCTAACACATCTTCCAAAATAGTCTTTAACCCCTTAGTGCCTTCAAATAATTTTACTGCCGGCTTCCCGCCTTGCTTTTCAAATAAAGCTTGCAAAGCTGGCAACTCGGCTTCCATGTGTTGTTTTAACTTGGCAATATTTTCCGACTTGGCCTGAATCGCTAACAACAATTTTTGCGGAGATTCGGCGCTAAAATACTGGTGAGATTGCTTGTTAAAATAACTCACCAAGCCTAAATCGATTAAAGCTTTTAAAATATCGTAAGTGGTGCCCCGGTTCACTCCAGACTTAACCGAGACTAAACGCACCGGCGAAGGACCTAATTCAATTAGGGCCAAATATACGGCAATTTCTTTTTCATTTAAACCAAAATTTTTCAGAATAGTTTCTATTTGCATGCCTTAATAATGGCATTTCGCAATAATTATGTCAACTTTTTCTCTACAATATTTTTATTTTTATCTGCTTGCCCTCCGAAGCTTTCTTGTCTACCATAGCTTTAACGTCGGTGGAAGCGTAGGAGGGTCAATATTTTTTCTACACCCCCACGCCGAACGACGCATAAATTTGTGTGAAAAAATAAAAAACTTTTTAGGACTTTTACCGAATATTAAATGACCATAGTTTGGTGTGGGGATAAACCTATTTCCGATAAATATAAATCTCGTGGTTTTTGGGTAAAAAATATTTTTCACTATATTTTAAATGGGGAAAGGGAAAATCTCTTACAATGGCCACAGCGCCGGGTTTACATTCAGCTAAAAATTTCTCTTCAATTTTTGCCATTAAAAAGGGGAATAAATAAGCGTAGATAAAATCCGCTTCGCTCCACTTGGCTTTAAAAAAATCTTGATTTTTGAATAGCAATTTTGATTTTTGCTTTTCTTGTCCGCCGAAGCCTTGGCAGAGGTGGATAAATTTTGATTTTATTACTGCCCACCAATGCGTCCACCACGTGAGTTCAAAACCCACACATTTTGCGCCGGTAAATTGATTTACTAAAAAACACACCTTGCCATTACCACTACCCAAATCGTAAAAAACTTGGTTCGATAAAATCTGAAGCTTGTTTACAATAAATTTTATATCTGCCTTGTCAGTTGGCACAAAGGGCACTTTAGTGATTAAAAATCCCAAAAACGCACTGATAATTACAAACAACAATAATAAGGCAAACAACAAAAATCCTAAAAGTATTAGTGTATAAAGCATAAAATGATTATACTTTAAAAATTGAAAATTAGAAATTAGAAATTCAAAAGCCTCCGCTTTAAGCGGAGGCTTTTGTTTGGCGGAACAAATCTGGCTCCGCCAGTTTGTGGAGCCTGCCTTCGGGTAGGGTTCCGGAGGCTTAGACATAGAAGGGCAGCTACCTACTTTCGCACCTGCATGCGCAGGACTATCATTGGCACAAACCGTTTTTACTGCTTAGTTCGGGATGGGATAAGGTAGAACCCGGTCGTAAATGCCACCCTTGTCTAACTTGATTCCTTTTATGCTAATCAATTCAGACAAGAGGGGCCTATGGCCTTAAAGCCATAACCATATTTTGAGAAAGAAAATAAAATAACCCGAAAACTACCAAAAAAAATAACACTAACGCACTTACCTTGAAAAAAGATTTCATCATAAATTAAGAAATTTTGTACGACAAAATAAGTATAACTAATGATATCACAATTGGCAACAAAACCACCAATGATTTTGCCTGGCAATTATTTAACAGGGAAAATTACTCTTCCAACTTCGCAAAAGCGAAGGTTGTAGAGAAAAAAATAAAACTTTTTTGGTTGATTAGTACTGCTCGGCTAAAACCCTTACGGGCCTAACACCTGCAGCCTATAGATTAGTTTATAGCTTGTAGTTTGTAATTTGTAGTATTGCTACCACCAACTACTCCCTACTCACTACAACCTAATTTGATACGCAGTAGTCTCCTGCGAACCTGACGTTTGGTCTTGCGACCAAACAACGAAACCTAGTTTTGTGGACGGCTTCACGCTTATATGCCTTCAGCGCTTATCCTAACTAAACCTAGCTACCCCGCCGTGCTCCTGAAGGAACAACGGGTACACCAGAGGTTTATGCATCTCGGTCCTCTCGTACTAGAGACGCGACCACTCAAGTTTCGAACACCCACAGCAGATAAGGACCAAACTGTCTCACGACGTTTTGAACCCAGCTCGCGTACCGCTTTAATTGGCGAACAGCCAAACCCTTGGGAGCTTCTTCACCCCCAGGATGCGATGAGCCGACATCGAGGTGCCAAACCTTCTCGTCGATATGGACTCTTGGAGAAGATCAGCCTGTTATCCCTAGAGTAACTTTTATCCGTTGGGCTTTGCGTCTTCCACTCGAACGCATCGGATCACTAACTTCCACTTTCGTGCCTGCGCGGGTCGCCGCCCTTGCAGTCAAGCAGGCTTATGCGTTTGCACTACCGGCATGATTTCCATCCATGCCTAGCCTACCTTAATAAACGCCTCCGTTACCATTTAGGAGGCAACCGCCCCAGTTAAACTACCCACCAGACACTGTTTCCCGAGAGGTTAGTTCAGGATTAGCAATTCCATTCATGCAGGGTGGTATTTCACTGATGCCTCCCCTCCAGCTGGCGCCAGAGGATCAAAGGCTCCCACCTATGC
>CAYTCJ010000002.1:0-181582 GCA_964436545.1 uncultured Candidatus Saccharibacteria bacterium | reverse complement strand
AAAGCCACTTTAGAACTTCGGCTCTGCCGAAGTTTAAGTGGCAAGAGCGGAAGTCTTAATATTATAACATAAATGTATGCCTAAAAGCAAAAACAGCGTCCTCTAGAAACGCTGTTTTTGAATTTTAATTTCAGGACTAATCTTTGCTGCCCTGATTTATGCAAAGAAGAATTTCTTTGCATAAGCAGTCAACAATTAGGGAGTAAATTGAGGTTTGGGGTCTTCAATAATAAAGTTAACGGAAGCTGAGTTGGGATCAATATTTTCCGGCAGTTGAGTGGATGGTTCTGTTGGTGGGGTTAAAAGAGTTTTGGGGGTGGTGGTATTATCCGGTTCAACCTGACCGGTGCTTTCGCCTTTGACTTTGCCGGTTAAGGGTTTTGGGTCCGCTAAAATAATTTTGGTGGCCAAAATATCTTCTTTTTCTTTTTTGCCGGAGATGGCAATTTGATCGGTGAGTTTTAAGTCGGTAAATAAGATGGGTTCGCCGGTGGGGGTGGTAATTTCCGTGGCGTCGGTAATGACAAAGGCGGTTTTTTCCACATTGATAGTGTTTTTATAGATTTGGGTAATTTCACCGGAGATGGCAATGAGTCCGTTGGTTTTAGATAATGAAGCAATGGCTTCTTCGGCAGTGGCAATGGCTACAGATTGTTTAATGGCCGATACTTTAGTTTGGTTAATTAAACTTTGGGTAATGACATCATGTAAATCGGGGCTGGAATTTGTCCCTAAGTTAGAGATTAAAGTTTGTTCTTTTTGGCTTACATCGGCCAAAGATTCCACTATGGGCTTTGTTTCCGAGTTTAAAGATTTAGCGGGCAAATTTTCCACTTCTTTTACCGCGGAATTGGTTGCCAGAGAAAGTTCCTTAATGATTGCAAATTCCAATTGGGGGTTACTATTACCCATTTGAGCCAATTTTTCGGCTTCGGCTACTCGCTTTTTGGCAATTTGAACTTTTAAGTAGGCTTTTTGGATATCGGTAGTGGCAAACTTAACTCTAAATTGTTCAGCAGATTTTTTTATCCCAAAAAGTTTTTCTCCGGGCAGGGCAGTGGAAGTTTTATAAAATAAACTTCCAAAAGAAATAAATAATATAACTGAAAAGGCGGTAAGACTGAATTTATTAAAAGTAAACCAGCTAAACCCATGAGTGAGGGTTTTAGAGGTTAGGTGAGTGGAGAATTTGTGCTGTTGTCGGGCTAGGGGTGCTACGGCTATGGGAATAGACCTTAACTCAGCCACTAGTTTTAAGAGGTTTTGTTCTGTTTCCGGCAAACCCAAAAGCATTTCCTTTTCTAAAGGAGTTTTTTGGGTTTTTTGGAGTAAAGCCTCTAAATTTTCAATGGGGTTAGTCATCTTCTTCGTTTTCCGATTGTTTTCTTAGTTCAATTAGTTTGTTTAATGCTCGATGTTGGATTACGCGAATATTGCCGGTTGTTTCGTTTAAAATTATGGCGATTTCTTCTGTGCTTAAATCTTCCAAAAATTTCATTTTCACTACAGCCTGTTCGGTGGAAGTAAGGGCTTTTAGCAGTTTTAGCAGTATGGCTTGTTGATAGTTTAAATGTAGAATGTCCACTACATTGGTTTCGTATTCCAGCGTGTTTTCTACGTCAGCTAAATCTACAGTAAGTTTTTTAGCACGGTAGTAGTCAATGACTGAATTTCTCGCAATCTGGAACAGCCAACCGGTAAAAGTTTTTACATTACTTAAGGCCGAAAGTTTATTAAAAGCCTTAATAAAAACTTCTTCCGTTAAATCTTCGGCAATTTCTTTATGATTAACTCGGAAAAAAATAAATTGGAAGATTTTTTGGAACAATAGGGTATATATCCGGTCAAAAGCAGTGCTGTCACCATTTTTAGCTTTTTCAGCCAAATTACTTAATTCTTCTGCCTTTGCCGAATAATCCATATTGGTATGTGTATAGACGTTAGAGTTTAGCATGTGTTACAAAATGGAAAACTAATTGTGCCACAGTTTGGCTAAGATGTCAAAATTTAAAATGGGTTTTAAGCAAAATCTAACAAATTAAAAAATTTGTTTTTTCTGATTTTGATTAAAAACCCTTTACGTAAAAGCTTGGCTATACCTAAAGAAATTTACAGGGTTATTGGAATGTGGTAATTAGTAAGTAGGCGATTAGGCCGGTAAGGGCAGTAACTGTCATGCCCCATAACATATCCACGATGGTCATAGTGAGTGGCCAGTTGGCAATGGTGGCATGGTTGGTTAAGTCATAGGCACCATAGGCCATAAGACCTAAAACCGCTCCTCGCCATAAAGCCTCCCAAGCAGAGGCGGATTTGGTGGCGGGTAAAATTACCAATAAAAGGATGCCCAAGGTATAAAGAGGGTAAAAACATGCAATCGGGATTAAATTTACCGTTTTGGTAAATAGAAATCCCATATGCTGGGCATAAAAATTTTTAGCTAAGACTAAAATCCATAAAGCATCTAACAGGGTTAAAGGTAGCAGTATGGCCAGATAAGAGAAAAGGTAGTTCATAAATCTAATTAATTAAAGGTTTAAGTAAGTTATGGTTAATTGTAAACTTGTGGCAAAAATTACCCATAAGAGGTAGGGAAGGTTTGCATAGGTAACCCATTTGAGGTGTGGCCAAATCGCCATTAGACTCCAAATTAATGTGCCCAGTACCAGAAGAATATCTAACGAGGCAAGGAGATTATTTTTTAGTCCAAATTGAATGGGGCTAAAAGCAAAATTAAAAATTAAATTAAGTGCAAAGGGAAGTGCGACTTGCCAAGGGATTTGCTTAGTAAAAGTTTTGTAAAATACCGAGCCAAATGAAATTGCAATAATTATATACAACATTGTCCAGACCGGACCAAATAGCCAGCTGGGCGGGGCCCACGAGGGTTTTATTAGTTGAGAATACCAATTATATGTGTTCATAGTTATTTATTTTTTATAAAATTAGGACTTACGCTTTTGAGTCAAGTTCGACAAGAGCTTGATTTGGCTTTAAAGTTCGGGCTGAGCCCGAACTCAAGCCAAATCATCACGATCCAGGCAAAATGCGAGTATATTTGGAGCCGTAGTTTTGCTACGGCGACAAATAACGGAGCATTTTAACGAAGAAATTGACCAAAGCCATTTGATGACTTGGCTTTGCCAAGTCTTAAAGTGGCAAGAGCGTAAGTCCTAAAAATATTTTTTTGCGTTGGAATTTCTGTGAGGGCAACCGGGCCAACAGCACGGGCGACGTTTGCCATGGTTTAAGTCGCTTACCAAGCGACTTAAATGCTGTTTACGAGTAAGCGGTTTTTTAACTAGGGTGAGCCAACAAATCCACTCGTTTTTTGCTAAAGGGGTTAGAGTTTGCCAAGCGGTTTGCAGAGTTTTATTCGTCTTGAGGGTTGTATTTAAATCTTTGGGTAAGGAGTGTAAGTGGGTATGTTTTAGGCGCTTAGCCATAGTAGGTGTTATTGATTAATTTAAGTATTCAGCAATAACAATTTTCTTTTGTTTCATCATAATTTGCCAACCTTGAGGCCGGCTTAATAATTCGTTAAAGTTTTTGGGAATAATTTGCCAACGTAGACCGTATTTGTCTATACACCAACCGCACTGCACTTCTTTTCCGGCTTGGGTAAAATAGTCCCAATATTTGTCGATTTCCGTTTGATCTTCGCACTCAAGGGTAAGGGCAAAGGCATCGTTAAATTCCGCATGGGATTTTTCCGTATTCATGAAGACATATTTTTGACCAAAAATTTTAATGTGACTGATTTCAGTTTTTCCGCTGGGAGTTTCGCCTAGATCGATAATTTTTCCCGCTTCTAAAGCTTCTTGAAAAATATTTTTGTAATAATCTAAAATACCGGCCAGATTTTCGGCTTTAGCGCTAAACCAGAGGCTGGGGATGAGTTTATTTTGCATTGATTAAAATTAATGTATTGATTATTTTAGCGTATCAAAAATAAACTATTTTGGCAAAATAAAAAAGCACCTGTGTGCTTATAAATTAGTTAAGCGAACGTTAGTAAAATTTTCTGGCGGAAGGGGAGGGATTCGAACCCTCGAACCAGTTTGACCCGGTTAACACCTTAGCACGGTGCCGCTTTCGACCACTCAGCCACCCTTCCACGTCGTAACTCACTTACATTACTCAAGTTTTACTGAAGTAAAACTTTCGTTTGGTTCGTGGTTACTGCTTTTTCCCAAAAATTTTCAATTTTTGGGAGCCCTCTTTTTGGTCTTTTGATAATCTTATCAGAGTTTTTAATCTTTCGCAACCGTGAGACAAAACACTTTTTTGGCGCCGTTTCGTTTTAAGACTTTAACAGCTTCTAAGAGCGTGGCGCCGGTGGTGGTGACGTCGTCTATGAGGATGATGCTTTGACCCCTCACCCAACCCTCTCCCTCAAGGGGAGAGGGGGAAGCAATAGTAAAAGCAGATGCAATATTTTTTATTCTTGCTTCTTTTTTTAAATCCTTTTGGGTTTTGGTGAATTTTTTTCTTAACAACAGATTCATCATAGGCCAATTAAATTGTTCGGCCAAAGTTTGGGCTAAAATTTGTGATTGGTTAAAGCCTCGCCAGCTGTGGCGGTATTTGTGGAGAGGAATGGGAGTTATTGTAGGTTTGAGGTTATTTGTTGTAGGTTGTAAAAAGAAAGGAAAGTCGGTTTTTAAAATATCAGAAATTATTAAACCCAATTCTTTATATACGGTTGGAATGAAGCTGTATTTGCCTTTGATTAAAATATTGGCGACTTTTTCGTCGCTGTAATCAAAAATGGAAATTAGTCCGTCGGCTGTGTGCGGGGAAGCGCATTTGGGGTGAGTAAGTCCGCCCACACTCATTTTTTGGCAAACAATGCAAACTTGGTGAGGCAGGCGGGTGAGTTTTATTTTACAATCATCACCAATAAATTGTTGGCCTTCCTGTTCGCAAACTAAACAGTAAATGGGAAACAGCGTGTCTAAAAATAGGTTTTTGATGTCGTGGTAGAGGGGCTTTAAAAAAGAGTCTATCATAGCTAGTTGTAAGTAGTAAGTTGGTAAGTTGGTAAGTAGTAAGCAAATCAGTAATCAGCTTATCAGCAGTCAGCTAATCAGCTAATCCATTATCCAATTAATCTTTTATTAAGTTTAGCAAGAAACTTAAAATAAAAAAAAGAGCGGGCGGAAGCTGGGGAGCTTCCGCCCGAAGGGACTACCAGAAGATATTCCACTTTCGTGGGGGAGGCTGTGGCTCGGGGGCCGGCGGAGGCTCGGGGGCCGGCGGAGGCGCCGGCGGCGCCATTGAGGCTGGAATCACGACCCCGGGTTTTCCCGGGGACGTGATGAGGTAGCCGAGTCGCTTCCCCCCATCATCGGGCATTTTCCCATTGTGTGTGATCACAAAAATTTGCATACACGTCCCTCCTTTAGGACGTATTGCCAACGGTAGCAAAAGAGAGAAAGGGAGTCAAGGGGAGGGGGATCTGGGGAAGGAGTTATGAAGTATGAGTTGGGAATTAAGATAAAAATAAAGTTGAATGCAAGTGGAATATCACCCCCCACCGTCGCATAAAGCTTTGGCGGGCAAGCCTGACACCCTCTTACATAAGAGGGGGGAAAAAGGTAAAACAAAAAAACTGATTGCAATTAGGCAATCAGTTATCAGCTTATCAGCAATTAGCCAATCAGAAGTCAGCTTATCAGCGGTCAGCGAATTAGAAATGACTTTTATTTTAATTCCCCCTCCCTTTCCCTCCCCACTAAGGGGGAGGGAATAAGAGTGTCTATATGATTACATTTTCAGTTTTTGGGAGCGGTAGGGGAGTAGGAATTTTAGCACTTACCGAAATGGCGCCTTTTTTAATTTCCGCAAACAAGTTTAAGCCCTCAGGCTTTTTGGAAGCAATAATTTTTTCCGCCACTTGGTCTTCCAGCATTTCTTGAATATTTTTTCGGACAAAGCGGGCGCCTTGGGCAGGGTCAAAGCTTTTATCGGCCAAAAATTTTGCCACGGTGGGAGCGCATTTAAGCTGTATGGCTTGTTCTAAAAGTCTGGCTTGCAGGCTGGCAATTTGCAAATTGGCAATTTTATTTAACTCCTTCATGCCCAAAGGTTTAAAAACAATAATTTTATCGATGCGGTTTAACAATTCGGGACGAAAAGCTTCTTTTAAAATATTTAGAACTCCGGTTTTAATGTTTTCGTATTCTTTTTCTAATTTTGTCTGTTCATCGATTTTAGCTTCCTTGTCCGCAAAACCAATTTTCTGCGCTTGTAAATTTAATTCTTGCATCCCCAAGTTGGAAGTTAAAATAATTACAGTGTTGCGGAAGTTAATTTTTTTCCCCATGGCATCGGTGAGTTGGCCGTCTTCCAAAATTTGGAGGAGAATGTTAAAAACATCCGGATTGGCTTTTTCAATTTCATCAAACAGTACCACGCTGTAAGGTTTTCTGCGGACGCTTTCGGTTAAATGTCCGCCTTCGCCATAACCCACATAGCCGGCCGGGGCACCCACTAAGCGGGAAACATTGTGACGCTCCATAAATTCGCTCATATCTACGCGAATGAGCGCATCTTCATCTTCAAAAATTTCTTTGGCTAAAGCTTTGGCTGTTTCGGTTTTACCCACGCCCGTGGGCCCGAGGAAAATAAAGCTCCCTAGAGGTCTGTTAGGATTAGCAATGCCCGCTCGGCTTCGTCTTACCGCTTTGCTAATTTCTTCCACAGCTTCATCTTGACCAATAATGCGGGCTTTAAGAATTTTTTCCAAATTAGTGAGTTTGGAGAGATCGGTTTTGGTTAGTTTATGTAGCGGGATTTTGGTCATCATGGACACGGTGTGGGCAATATCTTCGCCGGTAATGGTGTGTTTTGGGGTTTGGTTCTCGCTGAGTAAGGTTTTACTCAGCTCGGCTTTTTGTTTGAGTAGTTTTTCTTCCTGAGTTCTTAAATGCAAGGCGGTGGTAAAATCTTGAGCTAAAACGGCTTTGGTTTTTTCCGCTTCCAAACTTTGTAAATCGTTTTCTAATTTTTTGGTAAGCCGAAAAAGCTTGCTGGGGGAAGTTATGCTTCTTAAAAAAGCGGCGGTTTCGTCGATTAAGTCTACGGCCTTGTCGGGTAAATAGCGGTCATTAATGTAGCGAGCCGAAAGTTCCACTGCAGATTTAATGGCATCGTCGGTAATAATTACATTATGGTGCTTTTCATAATTAGGCTTCAAACCGGTTAAAATATTCACCGCTTCTTCTTTAGTGGGCTCTTCCACTAACACCGATTGGAATCTTCTTTCCAAAGCGGAGTCGGGTTCGATATGTTTTTTGTATTCGGCTAAAGTGGTGGCGCCAATGGCCCGTAGTTCGCCTCGTGCGAGAGCGGGTTTTAAAATATTGGCCGCATCTAAACTGCCACTTGTGGCACCTGCCCCCACCATGGTATGCAGTTCATCTATAAATAAAATAATATTCGGGTTATTTTTTACTTCCTCAATAATTTGTTTTAAGCGATTTTCAAATTCACCCCTAAACATACTGCCAGCCACAATTAAAGCTAAATCCAAAGAGAGAATTTTTTTGTCCAAAAGGGAATCGGGCACTTCTTTTTTGGCAATGGCTAAAGCCAAACCTTCCACAATGGCGGTTTTGCCCACTCCGGCTTCCCCAATGAGTAAAGGATTATTTTTGGTTCGGCGATTGAGTATGGAAATCACTCTTTCAATTTCCGTCTTTCTGCCTACCACCGGATCCACTAAGCCTTGGGACGCCTTTTTGCCTAAATCGGTAGTAAAGTAATCCAGCGCAGAGGGTTTTTTCTGATTTTGGTTAAGGGGATTTTGGGGGGATTGCGCTTTGTTATCGTTTTCGGGAATTTCCGGAAATTTAGAAATGTTTTCAAATACGTTTAACAAGTTTTGTTCCAGTTCGTATAAATCCACGCCCAGTTTGGAGAGAATTACTCGGGCTTTGTTTTGTTGCATAGCCAATAGGCCATACAAAAAATGTTCGGTGCCAATGAATTGGTAACCAAATTGGCTCGCCATAATGGCGGATTTTTCTATGGCGGATTTTAAATTTTCCGACAATACGGGTTTCCAACTGGCGACTTGGTTATTGCTGTTAACCAGCATTACTTCTTGTTTAACTATTTCCGGACTGAGTTTGGTTTTATTTAAAATTTCCGAAGCAAAACTGGATTTTTCGGAAATTATGCCAAACAGTAAATGCTCGGTGCCAATATGGTCATGTTTAAGTTCCTCACTGGCCATTTGGGCGGCAATGAGCGCATTTTTAGCTCTGGAAGAGAGTCGTTCTAAAATGTAAGAGAAGTTATTGCTGTTCATAGTTCACAGATGCACAGATTAATGCAGATTACACAGATAAGATAATCTGCTAAACTTAATTATGTCAGATAACTATATTATAACCAAATTATCACTCTAGTCAATAGACTGCTAATAAATTTAAATTTACAAACAAACGAATCCGCAAATAATTATAAACATATTTGTAGACATTGGTAGATTTGTCCAATTTGTTGATTTGACTTTTTATGTATAAAAAACCAACTAAAACCCAAGAGCCGAGGAATGCGGAACAAGCTTACGAGTACGCGATGTTTTTGTTAACTTTGCGGTTGCGCACCGAAGGCGAAATAAGGGAAAAGCTGAAAATCAGGCATTACGACTTAAGTATTGCCGATGCTGTAATTCAAAGACTTACGGCTCAAAACTATTTGGATGATCAAAAGTTTGCGGAAGTTTATGTGGAAAATTTAAAGCAGTATAAAAATTTTGGGTATTATGGCATTAAGAAAAAATTGATGGAAAAAAAATTGCCCCCAAAAATCATTGAGAAAGTTTTAGCGGAAGGACTTACCTTGGCAGAGGAAATAAAAATTGCCAAAAAGTTTTTAAAAAAAGTCGGGATAGTTGTGAAATCCGAAACAAATTTAGAACCTCATTATAGTAATTTTAACGAGGTGGAAAATCAGGTTAAGCAAAAAATCGCACAAAAGTTAAAAACTAAAGGTTTTCGGGGAGAAGTTGTGGCAAGATTGGTTTTTTAATTTTGATTTTTTAGCTTTAAATTTTATAGGTTCATTTCTCTTACGCCTTCGCTAAAGCTACAGCGGATAAATAATTTTTCTTCATAAGTTCATATTTCTAAGTTTGGCAATTCTTTCTTCTATTGGCGGGTGGGTGTTAAAAAGCGAAGCTAACCATCCGACTTTCCCTTGCTCGTCTGCTTTTAAAGGATTCACAATATACATATGGGCGGTAGCTTTGTTGGCTACTTCCAGAGGTTCAGTATCAGCACTAATTTTTTCCAAAGCCCTAGCTAAGCCTTCCGGGTAGCGGGTAAGCAGGGCACCGCTGGCATCGGCTAGAAATTCTCTTTTGCGGGAAACGGCTAATTTTATGAGCGTGGCAATTATGGGGGAGAGGATGGCTAAAATTAAACCCACAATAATTAGAATAGCTTGGAGTTGTCCACCGCCTTCGCTGTTGGATTTTTTGCGTCCGCCAAAAATGGAAGCTCTTAGCATCCAGTCAGCAAGTAGTGTGACTGTGCCGACTAAAACAACTACCAAAGTCATTACGCGAATATCATAATTGCCAATGTGGGAAAGTTCGTGCGCTACTACGCCTTCCAATTCGGTTTTTTCTAATTTGGCTAAAATCCCGGTGGTAAAACACACCACTGCATGCTTAGGGTCTCTGCCTGTGGCAAAAGCGTTAGGCGCCGTATCGTCAATTATATAAATTTTAGGGGTAGGCAGGCCGGCGGTTATACAGAGGTTTTCTACAAGGCGATACAGCTCCGGGTTGGATTGTTTGTCCACTGCTTGTGCGTGCGAGAGGGCAAGAGTGATGGAGTCGGAAAAATAATACGAAATTAGCGAAGAAAAAATCGAAAAACCCACTGCAAAAAATAAAATTTCCGGCGCGTTGTATGCTTGGCTAAACACAAAACCTAATACGGAGATAATTACCAAAAAGCTGAATATGAGTATCCAGCTTTCCCTTTTATTTTTATTTATATGATCGTAGGTGAGCATGGTAAAAGCGTTTAGGGTTTAGCGATTAGCGTTTAGCTAAATGCTACCCACTACTAACTAAAAGCTAACTTTCACTGGTTGGCCTTCAACACCTTTTTCGTCGATGTCAAAAAATTCTCGTTTGGTAAAGCCAAACATAGAAGCAAACAGGTTAGAAGGGAAGACTTCCAATTTAGTGTTAAAGTCTCGAACATTGCCATTGTAGAATCTTCTGGCTGCTTGAATTTTATCTTCAGTATCGGCTAAGTCTTTTTGCATTTGCAAAAAGTTAGTGTTGCTTTTTAAGTCAGGGTAAGCTTCGCTCACCGCAAAGAGTGACTTTAAAGCTCCGGAAAGCAGATTTTCGTCTTTAAGTTTTTCTTTCATATCCGCTCCGGCGCCCATGGCCAAATTTCTGGCCTTGGTAACATTTTCTAACACACCGGCTTCTTGTTTGGCAAAACCTTTCACGGTTTCCACCAAATTAGGGACAAGGTCATACCTTCTTTTTAACTGGACTTCAATGTCGCTCCAAGCTTCGTCTACGCGGTTTTTAGAACGAATAAGCCCATTGTAAATACCTATGGCTCCTAATACCAAAACTCCTAAAATTATCCAAAATATCATCATATATTCACAGATACACAGATAACACAGATTACACTGATGCAATAAGTATTGTCTATGACAATTAATAATTAATTAACCACATTATTTACATTATAGCACATTTTAGTGAAAGTTTCTTGACAGATTTTGGGGATATGATATACTTTACTTAAGTAAAGTGATATTCAGAATTTCTAATTTCTAATATTGAATTGATATGAAATGGGATAATCTTAAAACTGAACAGTTGCTCCAAGCAATCTTGGCTTTAAAGAATATAAAAGAAGCTAAGGCTTTTTTTCGCGATTTGCTTACCCCAGATGAACTGGACGAATTCGGCAACCGTTGGCTCGCCGTGCAAATGCTGAATGCCAAAGTGTCATATAACCTTATTCAAAAACAGACTCGGCTTTCCAGCCGGACCATTGCTCGGATTTCCAAGTGGCTTAAGAATGGCAAGGGTGGGTATAAGTTGATGTTAAAAAGAAATGGCGTGCACCATAACCTTTCCTTCGTTGGGAAAGGGTTACTTTGATTTTTTCTTGTCATGCTGAATTAATTTCAGCATCTAAAATAAATCCTGAAACTCCAATAGCAGAACCTTTGGTTCGCTACGGGGTAAACAAGTTTAGGATGCAGATGAATTTAGCCCCTTCCTTGCGAGGAAGGGTTTTTTGTTTTTACTCCGGCACTAAGGTCGTCGGGGTTGCCAAAAAAATAAAATTCAATCAGAAAGAGGAAAGTATGTACGCTCATGTGCATCCAGATGAAACTATCATTCCGTATTTCCCCAAGAAGATCAAATGCGATCATCAGTGGAGAGTCATTAACATCGATGATACACAGCTCAAGCAGTACGGGGTTACTGAAGTAACTTTGCGTTGCGAGCTTTGCAGTGAAGAAATGCAGGACTGGTGGCAGAGGGAGGATCATTAGGAAGGGGAGGAAGGAAAACGCAACAACCGGCGGAGCGCATTACTGCGTTTCGCCGGTTTAACTTTTTATGGTATAATTTTAATGCAAATAAGGAAATTTGAAACAAAATCAATTATCTCAGGGCAAGCCCACTAGGTATGGAATGCAAACCGCATCAGGTACAGGTTAAGCTTTAGCCCTCTCCCGTTCGGCAAGCTCAGGGCATGCTTTGGAAAAGTGGGGAAGAAGACAGCTAACTCACCCTAACCCTCTCTTTGGAAAAGAGAGGGAACAGGAATCTCCTAACCACCTTCTTTGGAAAAGAGAGGATCTACAAAATACATTGTCTTACCCTCCCTCTTTTCCAAAGAGGGAGTTGGAGGGAGTTATTTGGAGGGAGTTATGTTGATAAGTAATATTGCTAAAAATAAAGATTTAAGAAGAAAGTTGCGGAAAAATTTAACAGAACCAGAACGGAAAATTTGGAATATTGTAAGGAATAGACAAATTAAAGGTTGTAAATTTTTTAGGCAGTTTGGTATAGGCAATTATATTTTAGATTTTTATTGTCCAGAAAAAAAGTTAGCTGTGGAGTTAGATGGAGGACATCATTTTGAGGAAAGTCTGATTAAAGCCGATAAACAAAGAACTGAATATTTGAAATTGATTGGTATTAAAGTTATTAGGTTTCAGAATATTGATGTGATAAAAAATATAGAAGGAGTTTATCAGAGAATGCTAGAAGTAATTAACTCCCCTAACCCCTCTTTGGAAAAGAGGGGAAAAGATAGATAGCTCACCCCCCGTATCAAGTACGGGGCAAGCTCTAGCCCTCCTCCTCAAAAAAAAAGAATTAAGGTTCATGTCCTAATCGGAAAAAATGCAATTTACACAAAATCTAAAACAAAAATTTAACGACTTTTTGGACAGAAATTATATTAGCCGTTTGGAAGATAAGGTTAAGTTAATTGTTAAGGAAAGAGAGGAGTTAAAAACCTGGAGCGATAAGGAATTAAAGCTCGCGGGTTCGGCGTTTAAAGACGATTTGCAAAAAGGCAAAGCTTTAGACAGGCTGTTAATTCCCGCTTTCGCAGTGGTGGGCGAGACAGCACGGCGGGTATTAAATCGGGTGCCTTTTGATGTGCAAATTTTAGCGGGTATGGTTATTCACCAAGGCCGAGTGGCGGAAATGAAAGCGGGCGAAGGTAAAACTTTAACCGAAACCATGCCGGTATATTTAAATGCGCTTACCGGACAAGGTGTGCACATTATTACCACCAATGATTATTTGGCAGAACGAGACGCTAAATTAAACGGTAAGCTGTATGAAGCTTTGGGAATGAGCGTAGGTTATGTGACTTCTACCATGAAAAGCGAGCAAAGGCGCAAAGCTTACTTGAGTGATGTAACTTACGTAACCAATCAAGAAGTGGGTTTTGATTATTTACGGGATAATTTGGTGTATGCAAAATCCGACCGAGTGTTAAGGCTCAAGCATCCGTTGCATTTTGGCATTGTAGATGAAATTGATTCGATTTTAATAGATGAATCTCGCACGCCATTAATTATTGCCGAGCCTTTGAAGGAAGAAAGAAATTATTATACTCAATTCACCGAGCTATGTGCGAGGCTGGTGGAAGAGGAAGATTTTAAAGTGGATTATAAAAATAAGGCCGTGAGCATGACAGATAGTGGTTTGAATCGAGTGGAAAAATTATTGGGGGAAACGATTTTTTCCAAAGACAAACCCATGTTCGCTTTTTATTTAGACGTGTGCTTAAGAGCCAGAGTGTTATTTGAGCGAGATAGGGATTACATTATTTCACCGGAAGGTGTAGAAATTGTAGATGAGTTTACCGGCCGGGTATTGCCGGGGAGAAGGTTTACCGATGGCGTGCACCAAGCCATTGAGGCCAAAGAAAAGGTTAAAGTGAAAGAAGCCGACCGGACCGCTGCCAGTATTACTTTTCAGAATTTTTTTCCCATGTACGAAAAACTTTCGGGCATGAGTGGCACGGTGATGTCTGCAAGGGAGGAATTTAACCGAGTCTATAAGTTAGATGTAGTGCAAATCCCCACCAATCGGCCGTTAGCCAGAATTGACCATAATGATTTGTTTTTTAAAACTGAAAAAGGCAAATTTGCCGGATTAATAAAAAAAATTAAGCATATTAATAGTAAAGGTCAGCCCATTTTAATTGGCGCCAGAAATGTGGAGATCGCTCATTTAATTTCGGAAATTTTAGATGAACAAAATTTACCCTATCAACTCTTGACCGCTAAAGACCACAAGGCGGAAAGTGAAAAAATCGCCAAAGCCGGACAAAGAGGCATGATTACCGTGGCTACGAATATGGCCGGGAGAGGCACAGATATTTTATTGGGCCAAGGGGTGGCCGATGTGGGTGGTCTGTTTGTGCTGGGCACAGAACGGCACGAGTCACGCCGGATCGATAATCAATTAGTTGGGAGAAGTGGCAGGCAAGGTGATGCGGGAGAATCGCAATTTTTAATTTCCATGGAAGATGAAATTATGCGGTTGTTTGGCAGTGAAAGCATTATTGACGCCATGGAAGAGTTTGATATTCCGGAAGATGAATACATTAGCGCGCCGAGTTTGGATTTGGCTTTTAAAAAAGCGCAAGATTTTGTGGAAAGTAAGAATTTTGATGGTCGCATCTATTTATATAAGTATGATAGCGTAACTAACTATCAACGGTTTGAGGTTTATAAATTAAGAGACAGCTTGTTAGAAAACCCCACAGGTTTTGAAGCTTTTGTGCAAAATGCCATTACGGAAACCGTAGAGCATATTTTAGCGCTTCAAGTCCCCGAGTTAATCACTCAAGAATTAAATGCGATTTTTGGGTTAAAAATTACCGGAAGTGGTTTAGCCGAATTAAATGCTAAAAAAACTTGGGGGGAGAATTTAAACGAATGGTTTAATCCGGTGTTTGTTTCCCAAAGGCCGTTTCGGTTTCAGACAGCGGTGAATGGGATTGTTCGGGAATTAACCGGCCAAATGGAAAGGTTAAAAACCAATCCGGAAGTTTATTCGGCTTGTCAAAATTTGGTTTTGCAAATTATAGACCAGAATTGGAGCGGGCATTTGGAATTAATGGATATTTTAAAAGAAGAAGCCGGACTATTTTCTTATGCTTCCGAAGATCCGTTAATTGACTATATTTTGGAAAGTCGAAAATTATTTGAGCATATGGGCGTGGAAATCCAGCGTCAATTTTTACGCACGGTGTTTGCCCGGATTAATCAAAATCCCAAGAGTTAAAACGGGTTTGACCGCAGGGCTTGATTTGAGTATAATTTTTTTATGTTAACTATTGAAGAAGTAAGAAAAATTGCATTTTTAGCCAGAATTGAACTTACTGACGCTCAGGTGGACAAGTTCCAAAAAGACTTGTCTAAGGTTTTGGAATATGTGGAAGAGCTTAAAGCGGTGAATGTGGAGGGTTTGGAAGAGGTGTCGCAGGTTACGGGTCTCGTGAACGTGCAAAGAGCAGATGTGCCGGTTGTATCGGATATTCATCAAGATATTTTTTCCCAAGCGCCGGAAATGAAAGACAGATACTTTAAGGTTAAAACAATACTCTAGCTTTTAGTCGGTAGCGATTAGGATTTAGCCTAAACGCTAAACGCTAAACGCTAAACGCTAATTATGAATTTTGAATATTTATCACTCACTGAACTGCGAAAGTTATTAGATGAGAAAAAAGTTTCTTCTGTGGAATTGACGAAGTATTTTTTAGCGCGCGTGAGAAAATACGATACCGAGTTGAATTCCTTTATTACGGTTTGTGAAGCAGAAGCTTTAAAACAGGCTACAGAAGCCGATGAATATATGGCCAGCGGGGGAGAAAACCCTTTTTTGTGCGGAATCCCTTATGCTTCCAAAGATTTGTTTTTAACCAAAGGAGTAAAAACCACAGCTGCCAGTAAAATTTTAGAAAATTATTTACCTCCTTATGAAGGTCAAGTTACAAAAAAAATAAGAGAGCAAAAAGCCGTGTTATTGGGTAAAACCAATTTAGATGAATTTGCTCATGGGAGCAGTACGGAAACTTCCGCTTTTGGAGCTTCCAAAAATCCGTGGGATATTAGCAGAATTCCGGGTGGTAGTAGTGGTGGTTCTACATCGGCTGTGGCAGGAGGTTTGGCACCTTGGGCAACCGCTACCGAAACCGGTGGAAGCATTAGGCAACCTTCTTCACTTTGTGGGATTAGTGGCTGGAAGCCTACCTATGGTCGGGTGTCCAGAAACGGCATTATTGCCATGGGTAGTTCTTTGGATTGTCCGGGCGCTGTGGCTTATTCGGTGGAAGATTTGGCAAAATTAGCTGAAATTATTTCCGGCAAAGATACTCACGATTCTACTACCGGTGATGTGCCGGTGCCAACTTATACTCAAAATTTAACAGCAGATATTCAAGGTTTGAGACTAGGAATTCCCAAAGAATATTTTGTGGAAGGTATGGAGCCGGGGGTAAAAAATGCAGTCTTAACCGCGGTTAAGGAATTAGAAAAATTAGGCGCTAAAGTTTCAGAAGTGAGTTTGCCTAACACGAAATACGGTTCTTTGGTTTATGCCATAATTTGTCCCAGTGAAGTTTCTTCTAATTTAATGCGGTACGATGGGATTCGTTATGGGCATTCCTCTCGTGAAGCCAAAAATCTTTATGAAGTTTATGCCAAAAGCCGTGCCGAAGGTTTTGGGGACGAAGCTAAACGCCGAATTCTTACCGGTACGTACGTATTGTCCGCGGGTTATTATGATGCGTATTATAAACGGGCACAAAAAGTGCGACGCTTAATTGTAAATGAATTTGCAGAAGTCTTTAAACAGGTTGATGCTTTGGTATGTCCCGCTAGTCCAAATGTTGCGGTAAAAATTGGGAATGCTAAAAATAATCCTTTGTTTGGGTATATTGCCGATCAATTAAATATTCCTTCTTCTTTAGCCGGACTTCCGGCTGTGTCCGTGCCTTGCGGAATGGGTAAACCTAGCGATGGCGCAGAAATAGAATTGCCCGTGGGTCTCCAAATTATTGGCCCCCAGTGGGGCGAGCAAACCATATTTAATTTAGGTTATGCTTACCAGCAAGTCACCGCGTGGCATAAAAAGCATCCGGAGATGAATTAAGAAGTATGAATAATGAATTATGAAAACATATCCAGCATCAACCGAGTATGAGCCAGTTATTGGCTTTGAAATCCACATTCAGCTTGCGACAAAATCTAAGATGTTTGGCATAGCGCCAAATAATCCGGACCAAGCAGATCCGAATGTAGATATTGACGAGGTCAACACAGGTCAGCCTGGTACTTTGCCTGTGGCTAATAAAGAGGCCATCAGGCTTAGCGCTATGGTGGGGTTGGCTTTAAATTGCCAAATAGACGAGTGGAGCAAGTTTGACCGTAAGCACTATTTTTATCCCGACCTTCCTAAAGGCTACCAAATTTCCCAATTTGATAAACCAATTGCTAGGAGTGGTTTTTTAGATATTGAAGTCAACGGGAAAGTAAAAAGAGTAAATATTACCCGTGCTCATTTGGAAGAAGATGCGGGAAAGAATATTCACCCCGAAGGTTTGCCGTATTCTTTGGTAGATTATAATCGTGCCGGCACTCCGCTACTCGAAATTGTTACGGAGCCGGAAATAAGTAGTGGAGAGGAAGCTTACGCGTTTTTATCGGAAATAAAAAATATTGTAAAGTATTTAGGTGCCTCGTCTTGTGATATGGAAAAAGGCATTATGCGCTGTGAACCCAGTATTTCCGTGAGAAAACCCGGAGAAACCACTTTGCCTAAATATAAAGTGGAAGTAAAAAATATTAATTCTTTTCGGTTTGCGCAAAATGCCATCGATTACGAAATTGCCCGCCAAATAGAAATTTTAAAGTCCGGTGGCATGCCTAAGCAAGTAACTATGGGGTGGGATGAAAAACAAGGTTGTACCGTAGAACAAAGAACCAAAGAAGAGGCAAATGACTACCGGTATTTTCCGGATCCTGACTTGCCGATTTTACATTTTACTCAAGAGTATTTAGGCGAGCTTAAAAGTAAAATGCCGGAGTTGCCCGCACAAAAAAGACAGAGATTTTTAAATGAATACGGTTTGCCTAAGGCCGATGTGGAAAATTTAATTGCTTGGAAAGAAATGGCAACTTTTTTTGAAAATGTAGTGAGTGAGGTTGATGAATGGATGAATGTAGATGTAGGGGCGGGCATTGCCCGCCCAGAAAACGGGAAGCCAATGGCTTCCCCTACAGGCAGACAGGCAATTATCAAACAAGCCGTGAATTGGTGTTTGGGGGAATTTAGCGCTTTGTTAAATCAACAGCTTTTAAACCCGGCGGATTCACGAGTGGATGCGGAAAATTTTGCCGAACTTTTAAAAATGATTCAAACCGGTGAAATCTCCGGTTCTGCCGGCAAACAAGTGTTTAAAGTAATGTTTGAAAAAGGTGGCGATCCTTCCAACATTGTGGAGGATTTGGGTTTAAAACAAGTAAGTGATGATGCAGTGATTGCATTGGCAATTGATAAGGTAATGACAGATAATCCAAAAGCCGTTTCGGATTATAAAGGCGGAGAGCAAAAAAGTTTTGGGTTTTTGGTGGGACAAACTATGAAGGAGCTGAAAGGGAAGGGGAATCCGCAGAAAATTAATGAACTGTTGAAACAAAAATTAGCCTAAAGATTTTTTACAACATTTCAATACTACACAGTATTTAAAATGTTGTTTGAAAAGAAATGAATGAATTATCGTTAAAAAAAATACCATAAAGGTATGAACTTACCCAGACGTGAATTTTTAGGTCTTGTCGCCGGTTTAACTTTAGAGGCGAAAAAGAAAGCAGAAAAAGAAAAAGAACCAGATCCGGTTTGGCAAGCTGGAGTGGCTAAGTGGTTAAGATCAGCTCAAGAGAATAATCAAGAAATCGCCGAAGTATTTTTGCATTCATCAACCGGTGAATCGTCTTTAGATAATCTAAAAATAGGCACTGCCAATGGCGTAAATATGACAGGGCAGATTAGGTATTTAGAAGGTAAATTAGCTCAAGGGTTTTGGGTGGCAGATGTTCACATTCATCCGGTAAAAACCTTAAAGAAATTGCATAAGCTTTCTCATTATCCTAAAAGACCTAAGCTCATTTCACCCCCTAATGAGAATGCGTTTACCATACATGGACAACGAGGTGATATTGCTTATTCAGTTTTACAGAGAGTTCAATTGCAAGTGCAAGGGGTTTCTCACGAGGCGTTGGTGCACGGAGTAGTAGATAATTCGGGTATATGGCTTTTTAATATTAATATGCAACACCCGTTTGTTCAAGCTATGAGTGAACTACTCAGGGCGCAAGCGAAAGGCGATAATACAGTGGAAAGTTTGGAAAAGCAATTTATTAAAAGGTTTGGTGCCGAATTGGAAAATGTTAGGCATATGTATAAAGAGGTGTTTGATTATAACGAAGCTTGCTTAGCGAATGGCGAGGGTATTTATGGTGAAATGCGTCACCGATTGATACATACGGTTATTTCGAGGTTAAATACCGTAGGGGTTAATATGGTACATTATGACACTAACCAAGCTTTAAAATTAAATAAAAATTTGATTGTTAAAGCTTTGGCTTAATTATTAAATTAAGATTTTAAAAATTTTAAAATAAGTTTGTCAGTGTTGGGAGTAGGGGGTTTTAACCAATGAATGGCAGGATTTTTTTTCCACCAAGTAAGTTGCCGTTTGGCATAGTGCTGAATGGCCAATAACAGCTGGTTAAACATTTCCTCATAGTTTATCTTACCTCTTAAATATCGGCTTATATACCGGTATTCCAAACCAAAGGATTCCAGTTTTTGCCACGACAGGCCTTGTTTTTTTAGTCGCTGGACTTCTTTAATCATACCGGCTTTAAGTCTTTGCTGTAAGCGAGTTTTAATTTTTTTATACAAAAGATTTTTGGGCAGTTTTAAACCCAGCCATAATGCACTATGGTTTTTTGAGAGTTGTTTATAGTTTTTAGATAAAACCGGGACAGGTTGGCCGGTGGTGAAAATAATTTCCAAAGCCCGAATAAGGCGACGTTTGTTAAATCTGTCAATGGTTTGAGCGCGCTGGGGGTCTAAGTTTTTCAATTTTGCAAATAGTTCGTTGGCTTCAAGTTTTTCTAAATTTTTTCGGAGTTTGAGGTTGGGTTTAACTTGAGGCAGGCTTTGGTTAAAGACTACCGCATCTATCCAATGACCGGTGCCTCCGCATAAGATTGGGAGTTTTTGTTTGTGAGTAATTTGTGCAATGAGTTTTTGGGCCGACTTTTGAAAATGAACCACTGAATATTGTTTTTTGGGATTTTGAAAATCAATCAAGTGATGAGGAATGGATTTATAAAAATAGACTTTTTTAAATTTGCGTTTAGATTTCCCACCTCGTTTAAGATGACTGGTCACTGGCACAGTTTGCCAGTGGCCAGTCACTTTACCAGTGCCTAAATCCATTTTTTTATATATCTGTCGGCTATCGCAGGAGATAATTTCACCCTTAAATTTTTTTGCCAATTTAACCGCCAATGCCGATTTTCCGGACGAAGTCGGCCCTACAAGTACCAAAATTTTTGGCGGGTGGTTAAGCATGGCGTGAGAGTTAATGTTTGGCAAGTTTTTTACCTGCGTGGGTTTGGCTAAGGATTAAGCCCTTGCCATAAACTTTCATTCGAGGTCGTTTTTTAATTTCTCGCTTTTTGGCTTTGCTAATAAAGTCATCTAAAATTTTTTTTCTCATATTTTTTAAATTATGTTATAATTATAACAAATTATTAAATAAATTCAGAATCATCCTCCGTAGCTGGGAATTAATACAGCAAAGGAGGATATAACATAAAGTTTTAAAATTTATGCGTAAATTTTTATATTTTATTATTTTTATGTTAGCAGTGGCCGGGCTGTTTAATTATTTAATTAACCGGCAACCCACAGTCCCAAATTCAGCAGAAGATCAAACTACTTTAAAGAGCGACTTGGCTCTGGGTGTAAAGCCCACTACCCAAACCCCAACTAACCCCCAAAACAGTATAAAAGATACTCCGGCTGTGGCTCCGGCTTTGCCGGAAAAGAAGCTTTCTGAAGGAGCCGAGGCTGAGCCTTTAGCTCCCGATATTTTAGTAGTGCAAGTGGATTTTGACGGAGAAAAATTTTCCCCCGCCACTGTAAATTTAAAAGTCGGGGATTTTGTAATTTTTAAAAATAATTCCAAATCGCCCATGTGGCCGGCGAGCAACCCGCACCCTACCCACAGTCTTTATTCGGAGTTTGACCCTAAACAAGCCATACAGGCTGGGGGTAAATGGCAATTTGAATTTAAAAAATCCGGAGAATGGCCGTATCATAATCATTTAAATTCTCAGATGCAAGGGGTAATTATAGTCAAATAGATTCTCAGTAATTTGTAGTTCAATTATTTTTATGCTCTTGCCCTCAGCTCAAAAAATTTTAGAGATTTTGTTAATTCAAGCCCAAAATCATCGGTTGGCGCACGCCTATTTATTTTTAGGCCCCAAAGGTGCCAATATGGAAAACGTGGTGTATGAATTTGCAAAAAATATTTTATCCCTGAAGAGCCGGACAGATACCGCTCATACACCCTTCACCCACCCGGATTTTTTAGAGTTTAAAGTAGATCCTGAAAATGAGAAAGAGGCACAGCAGATTAGGCAGTTTACAGAAAAAATGTTTTTAAAACCAATGGTGGCCAAAAGTAAGATTGTTTTTATACCCCATTTGGACCAATTGAATTGGTACAGCTCAAACGCTTTGCTTAAAGTGGTGGAAGAACCCGCGCCGGATACGTGTATTTTTTTAACTGCGCATACCCGAAAGCTTTTGCCAACTATTATGTCCCGATGCCAGATTTTTAATTTTAATTCGCCTAAATCCGTTTATCCGGCAGACACGACCACTCGTCTGCCATCGGTAATGAGTTTTTTGGGCAAAAGTTTAGCGGAAAGACTTAACGCTGTTAATGTGTTTGCCGAGTTGGAGGATAACGAATTTTTATTAACGTTAGAAAATTTTGTATATCTGGTGTCGGAAAGGTTGGCGCAATTGCCCGAACAGTATGGATTGTTGGGAGTGGGGCTGAAAGCTTTGGAAGAGTTTAATACCAATAAAAATAAAAAATTTATTATGCAGGGAGTAATGCTAAAAATTTAATTTAAATCAACCCATGGAACGAATTTACAAATAACAACGAATAAAAAATTTTGTAGATTTGTTTTATTCGAAAATTGAAAATTTATGAAAAACAAAATACTTGTAATTGGCTTGTTATTGATATCGGCATCATGTAATCCTTTTAAGACACCGGTGGTTGCCGGGGTGGCTAAAACTACCAATGGCGGAGTGGACTGGGCCGGCATCAATGTGGTTAAAGATAACAGTGCTACTTTAGCCGGATTGAATGTTGCCAAAATGGACTTGGATCCCAAAAATCGAGAAATTGTTTATGTGTCCGGCTTTAACGATGGGTTGTATAAATCTGAGGATAGTGGGGCCACTTGGACAAGAATTTTAAGTAAAATTTTTACTTATGATTTTGCCATTCATCCGTTTAACACTCAAATCCTTTACGCCGGTGGATATTTTGCGGACAAGGGCAGAGTGGTAAAAACTGAAGACGGAGGTAAAAGTTGGGAAGAAATATATAGTGAAGCCGTAAGCGTGGTTTCGGTAAGGACGGTGGCTTTAAATCCGCAAGCGCCCAACCAAGTTGTTCTGGGCAATAGTGCCGGTAGTTTAATCTATAGCGCCGATGGAGGCAGAAATTGGAAATTAATTAAAAATTTTGATGATCGGATAAATAAAATCTTGTGGCAAAATCAATCGATGTATGTATTACTGAAAACCAAGGGACTTTATAAGTTAACCAATTTGGAAAAAGGCGAGTTTGAAAACTTGACCGCAAATTTAACTAACCAAAGCGGATTTTTGGAAAATTTTTCCGGTTTAAACGAGCAGACTTTTAATCAGGTTTATATAGACAAAACCAGCCCGCTTCTGATATATTTAACTGCAGGCAAGGGGGTGTTTAAAACCACCAATGAGGGTAAAACTTGGGAAAAGCTGAGCTTGCCCGGCAAACAAAGTTCGGAATTGCCGGCTAGAGCCGTTACCGTGGCCAAAACCACGAGCAATATTGTAATGTTAAGTGTAGGTAAAGTGGTGTATAAATCCACCGATGGGGCAAAAACTTGGCAAACGCAAGAAGTAAACACTTCGGGATTTGTAAATTATTTATTGATTGATCCTCAATTGCCTCAAATAGTCTATGCGGGGAATTATGTAAATCAATAAGCGATACTAATATACTAATGCATGCGAATGATGCAAATTATACGAATACCTCGCGAAACAAGAGCTTATTGGTCTGCATAGAGAATTTTAAAAGATCAAAATTAGTATTATTTGCATTATTAGTAATAATTTGTAGATTAGTATCATATTGTTATGGTAAATCAAATCTTAAATCAACATAAACCGGAATTTGAAAAAGCCATTGAGCATTATTTACACGAATTAGCCAGTGTGAGAACCGGTCGGGCTAATCCGGCTTTGCTGAATACTGTAGTGGTGGAAAGTTATGGCAGTAAAATGCCTTTGGAACACGTGGCTTCGGTAAGTGTAAGTGATGCCAAAACCTTGGTAATTAGTCCTTGGGATAAAGGTCAATTACAGGCAATTGAAAAAGGGATTCAAATGGCGAATTTGGGTTTTAATCCGTCTAACGATGGCGTAGTAATTAGAATTTCTTTACCGGCTCTAAGTGAAGAGAGAAGAAAAGAAATGGTTAAGTTAATCGGCCAAATATCGGAAAAGGGTAAAATTAGCATACGGAATGTTAGGGAAAGCGTGATTAAGGCCATGAAGAATGCGGAAAGTGAAGGAAAAATTTCCAAAGATGATTTAACCGCCGGCCAAAAACAACTTCAAGAAATTGTAGATAAGTATAATGCAGAAATTAAACAACACGCGGAAAGCAAAGAAAAAGAAGTAATGACGGTTTAGAATTGACCTAATTATTTTAATTTCTAATTGACCTAAATAAGTTCTAATGCCGAAAGACTTAAAATTTGATTTGGAAGAAAGAACAGCTAAATTTGGCGAGGAGATAATAAAATTTTGTAAAGATTTGCCTAAAAATGAAATAACGAGACCAATTATTAATCAATTAATAAAATGTGGCACAAGTGTTGGGGCAAATTATTGCGAAGCCGATGATGCTGAAAGTAGAAAAGATTTTTACCACAAAATTGGTATTTGTAAAAAAGAATCTAGGGAATGTAAGCACTTTTTGAGAATGTCAGCTATTGCTGTCACGGAAATGGCAGACAAGGCTAGAAAACTGTGGTTGGAAGCAAAAGCATTAAATCTTATTTTTAATGCAATATATAAAAAGTCAAAAAATTAAGAATTAGGATTTGGGTATTGTTTAGAAATTAGACTAATTAGTAATTAGGAATTTGCAAGAGTGAGTATTTGTTAAATTTATGTTGACCACAATCATTATTTTTATCATCATCCTTGGCTTGCTCGTGTTTGTGCACGAGTTTGGGCATTTTATTGTTGCTAAAAAAAGCGGAATGCGGGTTTTGGAATTTGGGTTTGGTTTCCCGCCTCGTTTAGTCGGCTTTCAAAAAACCTTAAGTGGTTGGAAAGTCATTTTAGGGCATCCGAGAAAGCAATCAAATCAACCATTAGACCAAAAAGATTCAACCCCGGATGAGTCTACTATTTATTCCATTAATTTAATTCCTTTAGGTGGGTTCGTGAGAATTTTAGGAGAAAATAATGAACACGAGCACGATCCGCAGTCTTTTATTAACCGGCCCTTTTGGGCAAGGTTGTTAACGCTTGTGGCTGGGGTAATAATGAATGTAATCTTAGCTTGGGGTTTGCTGAGTGTCGGTTTTATGGTGGGGATGCCTACAGCGGTAAACCAACTTTCAGATTTGCCCCCAAAGGCGCAATTTACCCATCAACAATTGGCTATTGTGGAAGTGTTGCCTAACAGCCCGGCTGAAATGGCCGGTTTAAAAGCCGGAGATAATATTGTTGCCATTAACGGGAAAAATTTTGTTAGCATTGAGGAAATTAGGGAATTTATTTTACAAAACTCCGGACAAACTTTAAGTTTTACAGTTCATCGTAACCAACAAGTTTTAAATTTAGCAGTCAATTCCCAACAGATTTTTAAGTCCGGGGAGGGTCCTACCGGCATTGCTTTAGCCAATGTGGGTAATTTGCGATTTACTTTTTTGACTGCTTGGTGGCAAGGGGCCAATGCCACGTATGGCCAACTGCATAATATTGTAGTCGGGTTGTATGGCTTAATAAGCGCTAAAATCGGTTTAGGTGCTTTAGGCGGACCGGTAAAGATTGCGCAGATTACCGGACAAGTGGCAGATAAGGGTATGATTTATTTATTACAATTTACCGCTTTTTTGTCTTTAAATTTGGCCGTGTTAAATATTTTGCCTTTTCCGGCTTTAGATGGCGGAAGAGTTTTCTTTTTATTAATTGAAAAAATTAGAGGTAAAAGAAATAATCAAAAATGGGAGCAAGCCTTTAATGCTTTTGGTTTTGCTTTTTTACTCTTATTGATGGTCTTGGTGACAATTAAAGATGTGAAAGGATTTTGATTCACAGATACACAGATGAGTGCAGATAGCAATAATAATAATTTATTATTTAAAGATTTTTTATGTCATTAGAAACCGGTGAATTAAGTGAGGGAGCGAGATTAGCTCAATTAAGAGCGTTTCGGCCTAGGACTTATCATGCAGGATTCGCAGGTGCCAGAAATATCGCAATTTTGGAACAGTTAAAAGTATCTGTGGAAGATTTTAAGGGGATGATGAAAATTGCCGGTGGTAAAAGTAAAATCGAGAAGGCTACGTCTATAGATGCTTATAAAAAACAAGCGGGTGATATACTTGAGCAAGATTTTATACCAAACTCAGAAATAAGTAGAGTGTTAAATCAAAAACTTTCAGAAATTTATACAATTTTAGACCGGTTTGAGACAAAGTAAAAAAGTTTTAATTAAAAGGATTATCAATAATATGTCTGTGTTATCTGCGTAATCAGTGCATTAATCTGTGATTTATGAGACAAAGTAAATATTTTTTGAAAACCAGTAAAACCTTTTCCGAGGAAGATTTAAAAATTATTTCTTCCAAGCTTTTAAAGCAGGCGGGGTTCATTGCCGAGTCGGTAGCGGGCAGGTATTATTTTTTACCTGTCGGCTATAGAGTTCAGCAAAAAATTATGGCAATTATTAAGGAAGAAATGGATAGGGCCGGAGCCCAAGAAATGTCGGCCCCAATTTTGCATCCTTTGGAATTGTGGCAAGAAACCAACCGGACCAGCACTACGGGTTTTGAGTTAATGAAAGTTAAAGACCGCAGGGAGAGTGAGTTTGCCTTAGGCGGGACAGCGGAAGAAATGTTTGTGGATTTAGTGCGTAAATATCAACTCAGTTATAAAGATTTGCCTTTTCATTTGTATCAATTCTCCACTAAATTTAGAGACGAACTTCGGGCCAGAGGCGGACTTTTAAGGGTAAGGGAGTTTATTATGAAAGATGGTTATTCTTTTCATAAAAACGAAGAGGATTTTAAACTGGAATACGAAAAACTTAAACAGGTTTATACTCGAATTTTTCAGCGCTTGGGCTTGGAGACTTTAGTGGTGGAAAGCGATAATGGTTATATTGGCGGGGAATATTGTCATGAGTTTGTAGTGGAATCGCCCATTGGCGAAACCAAATTTTTTACCGACGGTGTTTACAGCGCTCACGAAGACGTGGCAAAATTTATAAAAGCCGATATGAATTTAAATGAACCCGAACAAGCATTGGTGGAAGTGGAGGCAGTAAGAGGTAAGACTATGGAGGACGGCGTTAAGTTTCATAAGTTGCCTTTGTGGCGACAAATTAAAGATGTTTTGTATGTAGATGAAAAAAAACGGTTTATTTTGGCAATTATTCGGGGGGATTTTGAGGTTAATGAAGTAAAGTTAAAAAGTCTAATAAAATCTGTTGAGTTAAGACATGCCACAGATGAAGAAATCAGGCAAAACTTAAACTCTGAGCCCGGATTCTTATCACCCGTAAAAATTAAGCATCCAGATTTAATTATTGTGGCTGATGATTCTTTGGCAACTGTTAAAAATATGTATGGCGGGGCCAATAAACAACATTGTGATTTGTTAAATGTTAATCTTCACAGAGATTATGAGCCGGATATAATTGGCGATATTGCTTTAGTGAAAGCGGGGTTTATTTCGGTTAATAATAAACCTTTGGAAGAAAAGCGCGGGATTGAGGTAGGGAATATTTTTCAACTTGGCTACCATTATACCCAATTAATGAAAGGGGCAAATTTTAGAGACGAAGATGGCGAAGCTAAGCCCTTTTATATGGGTTGTTATGGCATTGGCGTGGGTAGGACTATGGCAGCGGTGGTGGAAAAATTTCACGATGCCAAAGGGATAATTTGGCCACCGGCGGTTGCGCCGTTTACCGTGCATTTAATTGCCTTAAAAGGCACAGAACAGGTGGCGGAAAATTTGTATGAGACTTTGCTTAGAGACGGAATTGAGGTATTATATGATGACCGGGAATTAAGCGCCGGAGTAAAATTTGCCGACAGTGATTTAATTGGTATTCCTTACAGAATCGTGGTAAGCTCAAAAACCTTAGAGAAGGAGAGTGTGGAGGTAAAGAAAAGAGCATTAAGTGAAACTCAACTTATAAAAATAAATGAGTTAATAAGTTTTCTTCAATAAATCAAAATTTAAAAATCAAAAATCAAAATGACACTGCAAAAGTAAAAATTGCAATAATCATTTTGAATTTTTATTTGTCAGTTTATACTTTGAGTTTTACATTTTAATTTTTCTTAAATGCTATTTGATAAAATCTATCAAAAATTCAGCAAAGATATTGGGATCGATTTGGGCACGGCCAATACTTTAGTATATGTGAAAGGTAAAGGGATTGTTATTAATGAGCCCAGCGTGGTGGCTATTAATCAGCGGACCAAGCAAATTTTGGCGATTGGGGTGGAGGCAAAAAAAATGGTGGGCAGAACGCCTCAGCATATTGTGGCCACGAGGCCGTTGGTAGATGGCGTGATTTCCGATTTTGAGGTAACCGAAGCGATGCTTCGGTATTTTATAGATAAAGTTCACAGTCAGACTTTAAGTTTTTTGCGCAGACCGAGAGTGGTGATTGGAATCCCTTCCGGAGTAACCGAAGTGGAAAAACGAGCTGTGGTGGACGCGGCAATTAATGCCGGCGCCACCAAGGCGTTTTTAATTGAGGAACCTATGGCGGCAGCCATTGGAGCGCGTTTGCCCGTGCAAGATCCAACCGGCTCTATGGTGGTAGATATTGGGGGTGGTACTACGGAAATCGCCTTAATTTCTTTAGGGGGCATTGTTTTGTCTAAATCTTTGCGCGTGGCAGGCGATGAAATGAACGAGAATATTATGCAGTATGTGAGAGAAAATTTTAATTTACTGATTGGAGAAAGAAGTGCCGAAGAAGCTAAAATTCAAATTGGTTCAGCTTATGGGCTTAAGGAGCCACTGTATACACAAATTCGAGGCAGAGATTTATTAACCGGCTTGCCGAAAGAAATTACGGTTTCCGATACTGATATTCGCAATGCGCTTTTACCGGCCTTAAGGGCCATTGTTAATGGAGTGAAAGCGGTAGTGGAAGAAATTCCACCGGAATTAACCTCTGACGTGTTAAAACGGGGAATTGTTTTTGCCGGTGGGGGGAGTTTGCTAAGAGGTATAGATACTTTAGTTTCTGAAGCCACAGCCATGCCGGTAATTATTGCCGAAGATCCTTTAACTTCCGTGGCCAGAGGCGCAGGGGTGGTGGTGGAAGACTTGGAAAATTTAAAGGATATTTTGATTCCGTTGGATTTTGGCCGGATTCCTCGTCAAAATTAATAGAGGTAGGACTTTTGTCTCATCTTGATTGAAGCTCTCAGTCCTTAGCGAATAAGTCTATGAGGTTTATTTATTCAAAAGGTTTCGCAATTTTTTTTATTAGTTTATGCGTGGTCGCCATAATGACCGTTTCTCATTATTATGGCTGGCTGGGGATTCTAGAACGGGCGATTATTTACATTCCCAGACCCATAAATTTTGTCGTAAACAAAACCGTAAGTCCTGTCAAAAAGTTTTTTTACACCATTTATGACTTAAGGCAAATTGTCAAAGAAAATCAGACTTTAAAACAGAAAATTTATACCCTGCAAAATCAGCAAGTGAATTTTGATCAGCTAAAACTGGAGAATGAACAACTAAAAAAAGAATTGAAGTTTGTAAAGACTGAAAAGCACGAACTGATTCCATGCTCGGTAATTGGTAAAAACCCTACCGGCATAATTGATTCGGTAGTGATTGATTGTGGCACCCAAGAGGGAGCCGAGGCGGGTTTAGCTGTGTCGGCGTTGGGTTTTTTAGTGGGTAGAATTACCTATGTCAACGAGGGTTTTTCCGCAGTACAATTAATTACCAACACTAATTTTTCCACCGATGCCAAGGTGAGTCAAACCGGTCATTTGGGAGTAGTTAGGGGTTCTTTTAACTCCGGATTGATAATTGACCAAATTTCTCAGCAAGAGGAACTGAGCAAAGGTCAATTAATTATCACCGCCGGAGTAAATGAAAAAATTCCAAAAAATTTAGCCATTGGGGAAGTGGGGGAGGTAATTACCGGACAAAATGAATTATTTAAAAAAGCCACTTTAATCAGTCCGGTGGATTTTGGAGCTTTAAATTTTGTGTTTGTGGTGAAGTAAGCGTATGAAATATTTTTTATATACCGGATTAATTTTATTTACTTTGGCTGTCAACTTAGAAATAACGGGATTATTTGCGGAAGCGTTTTTTCATGTTAATTTGTTGTTAATTCTGTGTACCTTGTCGGCAATGGAAAAAAGGCATTATGATTTTTTATTTTTTGCCATGGCTTCCGGATTGATTTTGGATATTTATAGTCCCCAAAGTTTTGGGAGTTTTAGTTTCAGTTTTTTATTGGTGGTGTGGATAGTAAATTGGGTAGTAAGAAATTTTTTAGTCTACGAAATCAATATTAAAGTTTCTATTCTTTTATTGTGCTTTTCTTATGTTTTAAGTGAGGGACTTTTGTGGGTGTGTGGCATGCTCTTTAATTTTAATAACGGGATATATCATAATAATTTGGGCTTAGTTTATATTTTGGTGTATCAGTTAATTGGAGTACTGGTCTATTTATTATTCTCCATACCCATGTATTTTTTGTGGCAAAAAGTGACTTGGGTGGTTAAAAAGTTGGATATTCAAGCCATAAGCTAAAGGTATGAAAAGAAATCCGTTTAATTTAGATTTTTCTGATGACAGGAGACAGTCGAGGCTCTTAAAGCCTTTAGATTGGGAAGAATCAGCTATTGATGGCTTAAGTTCGGTAGAAGGTTTTTCGGAAAGAACGGTAAAAAATCACTTTTTTTATTTAACCTTGGCTTTATTCGCAGTGTTTTTAGGAGTGACGTTCAGGTTATTTTATTTACAAGTTTTAAAAGGACACTATTATAATAATTTTGCCGATCAAAATCGTCTTAGACGACAAGTTATTTTGGCGCCCCGAGGCATCATTAAAGACCGGTTTGGCAAAGTTTTAGCCAAAAATACCGCCAGCTTTAATTTAGTTGCCGTGCCTTTTGATTTGCCCAAAAACGATTTGTTACCTTATTTGGAAGCCTTATCAAAAATTGTGAAATTTGAGGTTAAGGTGGCGCAAAATAAAATTATTTCCGCGGGACAAAGTTCCTTAGACCCCATATTAATTGCCCAGAATATCTCTGAGCAGGAAAGTATCCTGTTTGATACTCAATCCAGTCAATTTGTAGGTTTTTCTTTACAAAAAATTCCGGTGCGCGAATACGATTTTCCGGAAGTGTATTTTCATTTATTGGGCTACCCCGGGTTTATTAATGCTCAGGAATTAAAGGGTTTGAAGGCCGAAGGGTATGACAATTTGGATTTTATTGGAAAATCGGGAATCGAGCAAAATTATGAAAAATATTTAAAAGGTGAAAACGGTTATACGCAAATTGAAGTTGACGCCAAGGGTAATTTGCTTTCCAAATTAGGCACTAAAGAGCCTCGGGGCGGACTGACATTAAATTTAAATATTGACAAACAACTCCAAGAAGAAATTTATAAGATTGTTAAACGTCTTCTGCCCAGCGGGAAAGTGGCAGTGGTGGCCATGAAACCAGAAACCGGAGAAGTCTTGAGTTTATTGAGTCTTCCGGGTCTGGATGGCTCTAGGTTTGCCAAGGGTTTGACGCAAACCGAATATCAAAATATTCTTGCCGACAAAAGGCTGCCTTTGTTTAATCGGGTAATTCAAGGCACTTATCCGCCGGGTTCCACGGTTAAGCCAATGGTGGCTTTAATGGCTTTGGAAGAAGGGGTAATTTCAGAAAAGACCGAGTACAAAGATAATGGCGTGTTGGTGATTCCCAATCAATACAATCCTATGATTAATTATAATTTTTATGGTTGGAAACGAGACGGGTTGGGTATGGTGGATGTAAAATTGGCCATTGCTAAAAGTTCCGATATCTTTTTTTATATTGTTGCCGGGGGTTATCCTAAAGCTAATTTGCCCGGACTTGGGATAGATAAATTGTCGGCTTATTATAGAAAATTCGGTTTAGGTCAAATGACAGGCGTGGATTTGCCCGGTGAAAAACCGGGTTTGGTGCCTGATGTGCAATGGAAAGCGGAATATTTTAAACATGACCCCATTTTAAGTAAATGGTATTTGGGTGATACCTACCATGTGGGGATTGGTCAGGGTGATTTATTAACCACGCCACTTCAAGTTTTGCTATGGACTGCCACGATAGCTAATCGAGGGGTGGGTATGCAACCACAGGTATTAAAGAGTATAATAGATGAGGAGCAACAACAAATAATTTTTGAACAAACCCCCAAAGTAAAAATTTCTAAATTTGTGGACTATAAACATCTTAAGCTGGTTCAGGAAGGTATGCGGGAAACTGTACTCAGCGGATCGGGTAGGTTATTGAATACTTTACCCATTACTTCTGCGGGCAAGACCGGAACATCACAATTTGACGGCAGTGATCCTAAAAAAACTCATGCTTGGTTTACAGCCTATGCCCCGTATGAAGATCCGCAAATTGCCATTACGGTGTTAGTGGAAGCCGGGGGGGAAGGTTCCAGTGTTTCCGTGCCCATTGTTAAAGAGGTTTTGAATTGGTGGGCAAAAAATCGATAAATCATCTAAAAAATATTAAGCGGATAAAGTAGTATTTTAATGATAATTGATGGAAAAATTATTGCGAATAAATTGTTAGCCGAAATTAAACAAGCCGTGGCGGGTTTAAGTTTCCAGCCGGTTTTTTGTGATGTGTTAGTGGGAGAAGATTTGGCCTCCAGACAATATGTGGAAATGAAAGCCAAGAAAGCCGAAGAGTGCGGGATGAAATTTTTAAGAGCCGATTTCCCCTCGACCATCACAACCGAAGCTTTAATGCAAGCCATCCGAAACTTAAACACCACCAAGAATTTATGCGGTTTGATTTTACAATTACCTTTGCCGGCGCATATTGATACTCAGCAGGTTTTAGACGAAGTGAGTTATAATGTAGATGTGGAAGGTTTAAGTAAGCAACGCATCAATCGGTTTTACGCCGGAGATATAAGCATGATTCCACCCACAGCCGGAGCGATTTTGGAAATTTTACAAACATTAAAAGTCGATTTGAAAAGTTGTAATGTGTTGGTTTTGGGTCAAGGTAAATTAGTTGGAAAACCTTTAACTTATTTATTAAACCGACAAGGTATAAGGGTAAATACGGCTAATCGGGAAACCACAAATACTGCGGAATTATTAAAACAAGCCGAGGTGATAATTTCCGCGGTAGGTAAACCCAACTTAATTACCGCGGAAGCCATTAAGCCGAATGCCATAATTATTGATGCCGGAACTTCCGAGGATTATGGTACCATAGTGGGCGATGTAAATTTCGCGGAAGTGGTTAAAATTGCCAAAGCTGTTTCACCGGTACCGGGGGGAGTGGGTCCGGTTACGGTGGCCAAATTATTAGGTAATGTATTACAAGTGGCGCAAACAAAAATTTATGAAAATTGAGAAAAAAATCATTTTTACTAAGCCGGTGTTGAGTAATTTGGTATTAAAGTTTATTAGTCTGTTTAATCGGTTTTTGGTTTTTATCCAATTAAAAAGACCCAAAGAATTTTGGGGAATAATTTACGATAGTATTTCCAAACAACCTTTGGATCCGGTGAAGGTAATTTTGGTTTACGAAGATACCGGTAAGGTGGAAGGCGAGTGCATAACAGATTTGGGAGGGAGATATGGTTTTCTAGCCAGACCTGGAAAGTTTAAGATTTTTCCTCAAAAAAGCAACTATGCTTTTCCATCGAAAATTGTGAATCGTAGCAATGATTTAATTTATTACAATATTTATCGGGGCGAATTTTTTGAAATTAAAGGTGAATCGGATGTAATCGCTCCCAATATTCCCATGGATCCTGTCAAAGAAGATTGGAATCAAATTGCGAAACAAAAAATCATAAAAAAGCCTTATTACAAACAATGGTTGTTGAATTTTATAGTCTCCATGATTTTTTGGTTAGGTTTGTTAGGGTTAGTCATTTATGCTTATAAACATCAGTTTAATTCCTGGTGGGTTATTCCTTGGGCTTTAGTTTATATGTTGGTATTTGTGGGGGCCAGTTTAGTTCCGGAAAGTCGACTTTGGGGCAGAGTGGTTCAGGCTAAAACTTCTTTACCCATATCTCGGATTAGTTTGTTGTTAACCCGTCCGACCTTTCCGAACATTCGTTTTGGCATGGCGGTAACTCAGGAAGAAGGAAAATATTTTTTGCGGGCCAATCCGGGGAAGTATCTTTTACAAGCTTTTGATGTGGATAAGGGTAATTTGATTGGAGCGATGCCGGTAAGAATTGGAAAAAGCGGAGTATTAACCGCCAATTTTGAAATTCAAGGTTTATAGGGTATAATTATATTATGACGAATCCCAAAAAAATTATTGTGGTGGAAGATGACGGCTTATTGCGTAAAGTTATGTCGGACAAGCTAAAGACTTTAGGGTACGATGTGTACCAGGCTGAAGACGGTCAGGAAGCCATAGATTTAATTTTAGACAAAAAGCCTAATTTGGTTTTGTTGGATTTACTGATTCCGAAAGTGGATGGTTTTACAGTGTTACAGAAAATTCGAGAATATCCCGATGCGGAAATTGCCAATACTCGGGTAATGGTGCTAAGTAATTTATGGACAGATAAAGATATTTTAAGGGTAAAAAGTTTAAAAATTGACGAGTATTTTGTTAAAGCTCAAACCGATATGGAAGAAGTTTTTAGCAAAGTAAAAAAGTTGTTAGAGTAAGATTGGGGACGGTATATTTAACTTCCCATGACTAGGGCTGTAGTTTTTCCGCTTGGGTACGGGGATTCTAAATGGGTATAGCTGACAATATTGACAAACATTAATAAATCCATTATTATATGGGGTATAAAGGCCCAAAAGAAGGCCTTTTAAAAAAGTATGAATATTTTCAATTTTTTAGTTGAGGTTAAAACCGAACTCTCCAAAGTGGTTTGGCCTACCAAACAAGAAACCTTACGGTATACTTTAACCGTAATAATTTTTAGCGTTGTGGTATCTTTATTGCTAGGTTTGGCCGATTTAGGCATTTTAACTTTTTTTGAAAAGGTAGTAACCAAATAATTTTATTTTATGTCCAGACAACAAGTTACCGGTCAAAGGCAGTGGTATGTTTTGCATACTTATTCAGGCTACGAAGATAGCGTGGCTTTAAACGTGAAGCAGAGAATTGAATCTATGGGTATGCAAGATAAAATTTTTGACGCCATAGTGCCTAAAGAAAAGAAAATTAAAATTAAAGAAGGCAAAAGAACCACGGTAGAAGAAAAAATTTTTCCAGGGTATGTTTTGGTAGATATGATAGTAACCGATGACTCTTGGTATGTGGTTCGGAATACCCCCAATGTTACCGGTTTTGTGGGCAGTGGGACTGTGCCCACGCCGGTTTCCACCGAGGAATGGCAGTTTTTGCAAAAGCGAATGGGCGCCGATGAACCTAAGTTTAAAGTGGAATTTAAAGTGGAAGATTTGGTCAAAATTACCGATGGTCCGTTTAAAGATTACGAAGGTAAAATCGGTGAAGTGGATGAAACTCACGGTAAGGTAAAAGTTATGGTGACCATTTTTGGTAGAGAAACTCCGGTAGAATTGGATTTTTTGCAAGTAAAGAAAGTTTAATTTCACAGAACACAGATACCACCAATACACAGATGATTTTCTTAACACCCAACTGAGTAAGATAATCTGTGTATTAGTGCCAATTAGTGATTAGTGTAAGTTAATTTCATAATTTCGCTTCTAAAATTATGAAATTTAGATTTTAATTATTAGTATTGTTTCGAATTTCGGGTTTAGAATTTCGAATTTAAGGAAATTTATGGCAAAGAAAATTAAGACAGTATTAAAATTACAGCTTCCGGCCGGTAAAGCAACTCCAGCCCCACCAGTGGGTACCGCCCTTGGGCCCCACGGTGTGAACATTGCACAATTTGTTAAGGAATTTAACGATAAGACTCAAGGCGGGGATATGCTTACTCCGGTGGAAATGACCATTTACGAAGACAGGTCTTTTAGTTTTATTTTAAAAACTCCGCCAGTGGCGAATTTAATTATGAAGGCTATTGGCATACCCAAAGGGAGCGCTAACCCTTTAGCCAATAAAGTGGGCAAGATTACCAAAAAGCAAATTACGGAAATTGCCGAAAAGAAAATGCCTGATTTAAACGCCAATGATATTTCGGCTGCGGAAAGAATTGTGGCGGGTACCGCCAGAAGTATGGGAGTAGAGGTAGTTAATTAAATGACAAAAATCAAAAAAATGAACAAGAATGACAAAAATGAAATGCAGTGATAATTTTGTCATTTTCGTCGTTTTTGTCAATTTTGCTCAATAATTCTATGAGTTTAAAAAAGGCCTATCTTTATTTGGTTTCGGTTATTTCGCTAATTATTGTGGTAGTGGGGGCGATTATGCTTTTAAATTTAGCCCTTAAAACCTGGGTGTTTACCAAAGCCGATAGAGATTATTATATGTCAGTCTGTTATTCATCTAAACCAGCTTTGCCAAACGGAGAAATGCCCAAGTGTTCTCCCGAAGAAGAAGCGTTGCAAAAAAAGCAAAATGAAGACAATCGGACTGCTCAAAAACAACGCGATGCCTCGCAAGCCTTGGCTATGCTATTGGTTGCCGGTCCGGTTTGGTGGGGTCACTGGCGTCTGGCCAAAAAGGAAGTTTAAAAAATATGATTATATTTTCTATTTTTGGAGTTGGGTTTATCCCATTGTTAATAATTAGTTTGGTTTTCTTATTTGCCTCAAGCAAGGAAGCCAAAGAAAATAACTTACCTATGAATTTGAAAAAAGTTTATTTATATTTGGTTTCTTTTGTTGCTTTGGTTATTGCGGTGATTGGTTCTATTATCTTATTGAATTTTGGGTTAAAGTCTTTAATATTAACAGATTTTAATCACGGCGGATATGAATTAAGAGATTTGCCAACAGCTTTGTCTATGTTAATTGTTGCTACACCGGTTTGGTTTTTCCACTGGCGTATGGCTAAAAAGGAAGTCTAAAAGAGTTTGTAAATTTTTTTAGTTTAAAATTTTATTAATTAATTTGTGGGAGATCATTAAGATCGTAAACCACTAAGTCTCCTTTGTCACTCTGAATTTATTTCAGAGTCCATAAAATAGATTCCGGATCAAGTCCGGAATGACAAGTGGGTGATGAGGAAGGAAACAATGTCTAAGTTAGCCAAAAGAGTCAAAGCCAACAACAGTTTGGTAGATAGTAATAAAGTTTATTCGTTAAGTGAAGCAGTCGCCTTAGCCAAGCAAACTGCAAACACCAAGTTTGTTGGTTCGGTGGAAGTGCATGTAAGAGTGGGGATTGACCCCAAGCAGACAGACCAAGCGGTGCGCGGAACGGCCAGTTTACCCCATGGCACCGGTAAATTAAAACGCGTGGTGGCTTTTGTTACGGAAAGTAAGGAAAAAGAAGCCAAAGACGCTGGTGCGGTTTTGGTAGGCGGGGAAGATTTAATTAAAAAAATTAAAGAAACCGAGAAAGTGGAGTTTGATATTGCCATTGCTGAACCGGCTTTAATGCCCAAATTAGCCCTGATTGCCAAAATTTTAGGGCCAAAAGGAGTAATGCCTAACCCCAAAACCGGTACCGTGGGACCCAATATTGGGGAAATGGTGAAGGCTATTGCCGGCGGTAAGGTAAATTTTAAAAATGATGATAGCGGTAATATTCACCAAATTATTGGCAAAACCAATTTTAAAGCTAAGGCTTTGGAAGAAAATTTTAAAGTCTTACACGAAGCGATTGTATCGGCCAAGCCGGCATCTTTAAAAGGACAATATATTGTATCTATGAGCATGAATGCTTCTATGGGCCCGGGGATAAAAGTGAAAATCTACTAAGTCCATCTGAAGACGGACCTCTGGGAAAATCCCAGAAGTCCGTCTTCATGTTTTTGGCATTTTAATAAAAAGAAAAACCGGCGAGCGGGGGCTCGCCGGACAGGGCGGTTCCACAGGGTTGGCCAGGGGACACCTGGATCCCCCTGTCGGGGAATGTATACGTCTTCGGGCTTAAAGCCCGAAGAAATTTTTTTGGGTTGTTGTTGGGTGGTCATATTTTAGACTTTTATCATTTTAGTGTTCGACTCTGTGGAGAACCTAAAATTTGATTTTAAAGCCAACATTTTTAATTAAAAATCTAAAATCTGACCACCAACTAACTTTTCCTCCTTTGGTAAATCATTTACCCTACTTCGTCCCGCTATGGCGGGACTACGAAGGGTTATTTTACTGTTTACAGTAAAATAAAAAAACCCCCGCCTTAAGGCGGGGGTTTGGTAAAGAGAAGTATTAACTGAAAACTAAACCAAATTACGCCTTAAGTATGTAAGGGTAAGGAGGTTAAGGCTTAAGTTGGTTTGTAATCGCTTCATAGAAAAAGTTTATAGGATTTTAATAATTTTGTCAAAAGTTGAGAGTGGGGCACCGGTAAGCGCCCCATTTTTTTTGGCACACAGGGGGCTATTAAGCAGGTTAGCTGGAGGAGAGTGGCTAACCGGAAACCCTGTGGCTTCGCTGAATAGTGCTAGGTCCCTTAGCACTCGGATTTAATTAGTAAAAGTAATAATCAAATCCGAATGCTAAGTTTAAGGTATTCATACCATACCATAGTTGGATAATATCTGCAAAATTAGAGTCAAAAGGTAGAAGATAAAAAAAGAATTTTCTGCGGGGAGGGGGCAGAGAGAATTTGCTTTAGTTGGCTGTTTTAAGGCCTATAAATACAAAATCTTTCTGCACCCCTCCCCGCGCGGTTAGTCATCCTTGACCCCAACAAATATGGGGTCGTGCCACACGCCCACCACCGACATTTCCCGGATTTCTCGGGGCTCTGGATTTCCCATCCAAACCCGGTACAATACCGGGCACGTTGTGATCGGCGTAGGTTCCCATTGGCGGATTGACGCCTCTGGGCAGGATGTTTGCCAGTCCTTCTGTCTGGCAAAAACCATATAAGTGTTTTTTTCATTGTCGCCCATGTCTAGGGCGACGCTGATTTCTTGGCGACCCGCAGGCCGGAGCCCTTGGGCCTGGAGGGCATTGAGGCCCGCCTGGGTACTCACGTACCCATCCATCTTCAGAAACACCAACATAAATCCTCCTTTTAGTGGCCTTTTAGGCCGATGTTCTCTGCGCCCGAGTCTTCGGGGGCAAGGGGTGGCGGTCTAAAGGTTGTTTGTGTCATATAAGTCATATAGGTCTTATAAGATTTATATGACCAATAGGACTAATGGATTGTTTTTTTATGATATAGCCATAAAAATAAAAATCCCTGCCTAACGGCAGGGATTTCAGAGAATTTAATTTAAAGCATTAAAAACTCTTCCACTGCCTGAAGCGAGGAATAATAATGCTAATAATGCTGGAAAGGTTTTGGAATTTCATAATTTAGGTTATTTTAATCCACAGAGAAAATTTTGTCAAGAAAGGTTTTTTCGTGTATTATTTTAGGGTTGGAATTAAACAATATCACCCCCTAGCCCCCTCTTACCCTAAGAGGGGGGATTAAAAAATTATGATATTATCTGATACGCATATAAAAAAAGCCCTGTTAGAGGGTAGAATAAAAATTACGCCTAAGCCGAATTTTAAGGAGCAACTGGGTTCGTGTTCTATAGATTTGCATTTAGGCAATAATTTTCGGGTGTTTAAACATTCCAGCCATCCTTATATAGATTTAAAAGGTAAGGTGGATACCGACAAACTAATGAAGGAAATTGTGGTAAAAAAGGGGGAAGCGTTTGTAATGCAACCGGGAGATTTTGCTTTAGTTACCACTGTGGAAAATTTGGAATTGGCTGACGATTTATTGGGCCGAATTGAAGGTCGTTCATCGCTCGGCCGTTTAGGTATTATTGTGCACGGCACTGCCAGTATTTTTGATCCCGGGTGGGTGGGTAAGCCCACTATGGAACTGGGGAACTTAGGCGTAATGCCCGTGGCCCTTTACCCCGGTATGCGCATTTGTGCGTTTACGTTTGAGGAAGTTTCCTCTCCGGTAGAAGTGCCTTACAGAAAAAAACTGGGCAATAAGTATGCAGGCCAGCAGTCGCCTTTGGCTTCTAAACTTACCAACGAAGTTAGAAAGAAATAGATATTAGAAAAATAAAAAAACTCCCGCTTAAAATTGGGAGTTTTTTAAATTAAACTTAAATACAAAAAGATGGTGATAACAGATAGCGCGGTGGTAATTAGCAAAGCGCTGGCAATTAAGGTTTCGTCTAATTTAAATTTTTCCGCAATAACAAAGGTGGTAATGGCAGTTGGCATGGTGCTTAAAAAAGCTGACATTTTTATTTGTTCCAAAGGTAACTGAAATAAAGTTAATAGCCCAAAGACAAAGAGGGGAAAAACCATAATTTTTAAAATCACCGGTAGAATTAAGAGTCCGGTGGAGAGTTGATGTTGACGGAGAGATAAAAAACTGCCTAATGCAAAGAGCGCAATCGGCGAAGCGGTAACCGCGAGCAGATTAAGAGTTTTATTTAAAATAATTTCTGCGGTGCCAAAAGGGGGTGCAAAGCTAAGGAGGATTCCCAAACCCATAGAAAGAATTAGGGGGTTTTTGGCGAATTCCCATAAATACAACTTTAAGTTATGGTGTTGTTTGCTCCAGTAAATGGCAGACATAATGCCTAAAAAAGTGCCTAACACTAAATGCACGGAGCCGATTCCGGCAATGTAGGTGAAGTTATGTAAGCCAAAAGCTTCTTTGCCCATGGGAAAACCAATATAAATGGCATTACCTACCAGTGCGCTTAAAAAAATTCCGGCTTTAGTGGAGTTTTTAAAAGGGGTAAAATTTAAACCAAATAAAATTAGAAAAGCAAACAAGCCCAAGACTAATACATTGAAACCTAAAATTTTTAACAAACTCGGACTGGAAAAATTAATTGACCAAAAGCTGATAATTATTAAAGCGGGTAAAGCAATAAAATAAGCAAAATTATTGAGAGCGTCTAAGTGCTCGGGATTGATAAGTTTATTTTTTCCTGCCAAGAATCCGGCAATAATCACTAAAAAGATAGGCAGGACAATTTCTAAGATGGGCATATTGGTGTTGGTTTTAAATAAAATTTGTTATACCGTCGTAAAGATTATTAGAAAATTATGAATGCTCTAAGTAATATTGAGGATTTAGTTATAAATCTGGATCCCGGATCTTAGATGCACTCGTCGGAAATGACACTTTGTGATTGATAGTTTTATTTTGTAAATTTTAGGATTTGATATTGGTATCCTTGGGAAACGCCTTCAGAAATTAATTCTTGATGTTTAAAATTATCATATGTGGGGAAAAAGGTATCGGCTGGTGTTTTGTCATCATTTACTATGGTTAAATAGAGCGTGTTGGCTTGTGGAATGGTTTGTTCGTAAATTTGCGCTCCGCCGATTACGAAGATTGGGCGAGTAGTGGTCGTCCTTACCTCTAAAGCATCATCAACACTATATTTTACCTCACACCCCTCGGCTTTAAAATTTTTATCTCGCGTGATTACAATATTAGTGCGGTTAGGCAAAGGCCGGCCAATGGATAAAAACGTATTTTTGCCCATAATTACCACACTATTTTTGGTGGTTTCCCGAAAAAACTTCATATCCTCGGGGAGTTGGTAGAGGAGTTTATTTTGGTATCCGAGTCCACGGTTTTTATTTATGCATGCGATGAGAGAAATCATATATGACGAATGGGACTAAGGGAACTGACAGGGAAAAATTAATAAACTTATTTTATAATGAGCTTGGGTAGTATAGAGTCAATTTTTCGGTAAGGGATAATTTTGCGGGTAATTAATTTAAGGGAGGAAGAAATTTTAGCGCCAAAACGGTGAATACCAATAATGGGAATCCGGCAAGCATTGGCCCAGCCAAGCTCAATGCCCTGACCGGTGGAAGGGTAAGTGATTTCGGCAATAATTAATTGGATTTGGTGTTTGGCCAATAAGTTTTTTACTGGAAAGGGTTTTTGGCTGTTTTGGTGGGGATATAAGATGTGGTGATTTTGGCTTATAGGTGAATTTTTTACAGGTAAATAAAATTGATTTTGGTAGTCAAAATTTTTGGAATGGCTTAAATATATATTCATAAAGTTAGCTGTGTTCAAACAATCCACCCGACACGGAGAGTTCGGCTTTTAACGGAGGGTGGGCTTGGTAGTTTTCCAAGCGAACTTTGTCGGGAGTAAAATCGTTTAAAGTTTTTATTTCATCGTTTAAAATAATTTTGGGAAACGGCAAGGGTTCTCGTTTGAGTTGTTCCTTGACTTGCTCCAGATGATTTTCATATATATGCACATCACCAAAAGTGTGAACAAACTCTCCGGGCTCACGGTTTAAAATTTTAGCAAGCACTAAAGTTAGGAGCGCATAAGAAGCAATATTAAAAGGCACACCTAAAAAAATATCCGCGCTTCTTTGGTAAAGCTGTAGGCAAACTTTGTCTTTAATAATATTGACCTGATACATATTGTGACAAATGGGGAAGCGGGAAGCGTCTTCTCTGGTGGCCATGGTATATAAATATTCCGGATTCCAAGAGTTAACTATGGCGTTGTGGGCATTGGGGTCTTCGGAAAGTTCGTCTACCACCCATTGGAGCTGGTCAATGGTCCTCTGGCTTCTGGTTGGCCAACGTCGCCACAGTTCACCGTAAATTTTAGGTAATTCACCCCACTGTTTGGCAAATTCCGCATCCTCAGCAATTTTTTTTATAAAGTCATCTTTGGTAAGTTTGGGCATTTGGCCGGCTTTTACAGCCTCGTTATAGATTCTTAAGGGGTAATCGTCCCAAATATGCACGCCATTATCCACTAAGTATTTAATGTTGCTTTGGCCGGAAAAAAACCAGTAAAGCTCGTGTAAGACACCTTTCCAATAGACTTTTTTCGTGGTGAGGAGGGGAAAGTCGCCTGTAGATAAATCAAACCGGATTTGTCTGCCAAACACGCTAAAAGACGCATCGTGTGTGCCACGGTCAACTTTGCGATCGCCGTTTTCCAAAATGTCTTTTAATAAATTTAGGTATTGATGTTCCGGATGCATAATACTCGATGCTAATATGCTAATTAATGCGAATGATGCAAATAATACAAATAAAAATCAGTTAATTGTAAATACTTTTTCTGTGCCGTAATAATCTTGCCAATTTTGGTTATAAAAATCAAACATTCTTTGGAGTCTATCTTGTGGGAGTTCTTCTATAGCCAGTTTTGACATGGTTTCCCTTATAAAAGCTTTAACTTCTTCGGCTTTACCGGCATCATTAACCACTACTTCCAATTCTGCCAAAAAGCCATAGCCGGCGTTTTTGTCTATACTCACCGCGAGTTCTCTTTTACCGGAGTGAAATAAAAATTCTTGTCTTTCTCTGGACCACTTGGCTTGGTAGGTAAAACCCGCATTAAGGATAAGGTTATCCAGCTCTTCCAAGTTTAAGTTATCAAGTTTTGCTTCAAATTCCAAACGCGCGGTGCCGTTTTCGCTGGTGGTGTCATCGACTGTGGCTTTAACGACTAAAATCACTCGGCCGTCGGCTTCGCGAGTGCGTACGGAAAAATTTTTTGCTCGTTTTACCAAGTCAGTTAATTTAGTTTTTAACTCGTCGTTTAACAGGTGATGAAGTTTATCGGATAAAGAGGTTAAGTTTCCCCCGACAAAATAATGGTTGAGTTGCTTATGGGAACCTAAAATTTTAAAGTCAGAATCCGAAGCCTTCATTTTTTCTACCAAAGCGTCGGCATTGTCTTTAGAGCCTAGTAAAGATTTAATTTCAATTTCGTATTGATGTGTCATATTTATCTTAATGCTTAATTCATACTTCTTAATTCTTGTTTGGTTTTGGTTTCATATCGCCTTCGGTAAAGCGCGAACGGGCATGAAGGAGCCAATCAAACGGGTCGGATTGGTGGATAAGCTTAAAGAGCTTTTTGGCTGAGGCGGTATTAAATTTGTCGTAAACCAATTTTCTTTGGGGCATCCACACTCTTAAAGACGCATGGCCTCTGGCTAACTGTTCTTTAATTTCCAAATCGACATCTAACCAATCGGCGTCTTTAACAATTTTGGCTTCAATAGTGTGGCGATCTTCGTATTCTTGCCACAGGTTTAGCATATCTTGTTCTAAAAGTGTGTCTTTTAACATATCCATGGCACCCAAGTGCTCGTTACGTTTAACGTATTGCCGAGAAATGGCATGAGCATCGCCGGTGCGACTTTCCGCAATGTCGTGAACTAAAGCCATTTGGACAATTTTGCCGGCATCGCCTCGTTTTTCCATTTTGGCCAAGAGCATTCCCAGCCACGCCACCCGGAAATGATGTTCGGCTAAATTTTCAAAATCCGCATTAAAAAACTGCTTCCAAGCTCGTGGAATAAACCGTAAAGCACCCAGTTCATATAGTAATTCCAAGTCTCTATTTTTTTTCATAAATTCATGATAATTCTCATAAATTCATCATAACTGGATATTTAATGTTAGTCAATTTATGGTATAATTGGATTACAATGACATAGTAAGGACAAAAAGGAGTTCTATGTGGTTTAAGGATATGGTTTATTTATAGGGACAAATATGACAAAATTAGTAATTGCTTTGATTGGAGAAAAATTAGCGGGGAAAGATGAAGTGGCTAAGTATTTGGTGGACAAATACCAAGGTTTCCACATAAAATTTAGTCACTTGTTGGATGAAATTTTAACCGTCTTGGCCTTGCCTAAAACTCGAAGAAACGAAATTGATTTAGGTTTGGGTTTAAGAAATATTTTTGGCAACCAAGTATTATTTAATGCGTTAAAACAACGGATTGAGCCTTTGAATAATCGGTTGATTGTTATTAATGGAGTAAGAATGGATGAGTTTGAAAAAGTGGTAACGGATTTACAAGCCAAAACTTTTTATATTACTGCGCCGGTGGAAGTAAGGTATAAAAGATATTTGGCTAGGCATGAAAAAGTTGATGATGGTAAATTGAGTTTTGAGGCTTTTGCTCGGCAGGATAAGGAAGAATTAACGGAAAAGGATATTCCGATTTTGGGTGCTAGGGCGGATTATAAAATTGAGAATGTGGGGAGCTTGGAAGAGCTGTATGGAAAAATAGAAAGGTTACTCAAAGCATTAACTTAAGTAGGCTCGTTTTTAATTGACACAAGTTAAATAAATGACAAGAATTAAATTGGGAAAGTTTTTGTCATTTAGGCTTAATTTTGTCATTTTGGTGCATTTATTTTATGACAATCTTAAAAAGATCCCCATTTGGCAAAAAACCATCCAAACCTTTGGGTAAGTTAATTGTCATCGATGGCATCGATGGCAGTGGCAAATCTACTCAAAGGAAATTGTTACAGCAAGAATTGGAACTGAATGGGTTTAAAACCGAAAGTATTCATTTTCCTCGTCATGGCCAGCCTACCGCGTTTTTGGTTGATGAATATTTAAAAGGGAAATATGGTGAAGTGAATGCTTATGCAGCTTCTATTTTTTATGCGGTAGACAGATTTGATGCCTCGGCCCAAATAAAAAAATGGCTTTTGGAAGGAAAAATTGTTTTATCCGATAGGTATGTTACGGCCAATGCCGGACACCAAGGTTGTAAAATTACCGAGGAAGCCGAGCGTTTAAAATTTTTTAAATGGTTGGATAATTTGGAATACACGATTTTTGGCATGCCCAAACCCGATTTGAATATTATTTTAAATATGCCTTATATGTCGGCCCATAAATTAATCCAAAGTCGTAAATCGGAAGAGAATTGGATAGATAGCGTTCACGAAAAAAATTTAACTCATTTACGGTTAGCCCAAAATGTTTATTTGCAAATCGCCGAGCTTTTTCCCAATACCAAAATTGTGGAGTGTATGGAAGATAAAAATCTTTTACCGGTAGATTTGGTGCATAACCAAATTTGGGAATTGGTTAGAAGGATTGCGCTTAAAGATTTATGGCTAAAATAATCAGTAGTATGAAGAATGAATTCTGGCATAATTTATCGGTTGAGGAAGCTGTAAAAGCTTTGGCTTCCCATAAAAGTTCGGGCTTAAGTAAGACCGTGGCTTGTGAGCGATGGCTAAAATGGGGACCCAATGAAATTGAAGCGAAAAAACCCATAAGCTTGGCTAAAATATTTTTTCAGCAATTTAAAAATATTTTGGTGATTATTTTAATTTTGGCAAGTATTTTGTCGGGGGTGTTGGGGCATTGGGTGGAAATGGGCGCTATTATGACGATTGTTTTGGCTTCCGCGGTTTTAGGTTTGATTCAAGAATATAAAGCCGAAAAATCTTTAGCGGGCTTAAAAAAATTTGCTGTGCCGAAAAGTTTAGTGATCCGCGAGGGGAGGACCGAAGAAATTTTATCTACCCAAATTGTTCCGGGTGATTTATTGATAATTACCGCGGGGAATCGGTTAAATGCCGATTGTCGTTTAGTAGAAAGTTATAATTTGCAGGTGGAGGAGGCCATGCTTACCGGGGAGTCGGTGCCGGCAGAAAAAAATGCAGGCAGAGTGCATAGTCCCGAAACTCCTTTGGCAGACAGAACTAATTTAGTTTTTGCCGGGACTTTGGCTATATATGGTCGGGGGGTGGGTTTGGTGGTGGCCACAGGCATGAATACGGAAATTGGCAAAATTGCCGGTATGCTAAAGAGGGTGAATCCGGAAAAAACGCCTTTGCAAAAAAATTTAGACAGTTTAGGTAAGAAACTTGGGATTTTGGCTCTGGTGGTGGTAAGTCTAATTGTGTTGTTGGGTGTCTGGCACGAGCAATCTTTAACGCAAATGTTTTTGTTTGGGCTCTCTTTGGCCGTAGCAGTGGTACCCGAGGCTTTGGTGGCGGTCGTGAGCGTATCTTTAGCTTTAGGAGCGGCGAAGATTGCCAAAAAACACGCTTTAACCAAAAGTTTGCCTGTGGTGGAAACTTTGGGTTGTACTTCGGTAATTTGCACCGATAAAACCGGCACCCTAACCAAAGACGAAATGACAGTTAAAAGTGTAATAACCCCCCAAGGGGAGTATGTGTTTGCCGGAGCCGGCTTTAGTCCGGAAGGTGAAATTTTTTATCATAAAAATGTTGTCACAATTTTACCCGACGATTTAACCCAATTGTTAGTGGCTGGTTGTTTGTGTGCCGATGCCGATTTGGTTTTTGCGGATAACCAATGGCAGGTAATGGGGGATGCCACAGAAGGGGCCATTATTGTTGCCGGCCGAAAAGCAAAAATCAGTAAGGAAGATTTAGTTAGTCAATTTCCTCGTTTGGAAGAAATTCCCTTTACCTCGGAAAAAAAATATATGGCGACTTTGCATGCTTCAGCTCAAGGCCAAACCGTCTATGTGAAAGGCGCGGTAGAGGCGGTTTTGGAAATGTGCGATTATATTTATAACAGTCAGGGCTCACCAATAAAGTTTTCCGATCAGCACAAACAAGAATTTTTGCAGGCAACTGAAAAATCCGCTCAAGCCGGCAGGCGAGTGATTGCTTTGGCTAAAAATCATACTTTAAAAGATTTAAAAGCCACGCCCCATAATTTGGAATTTTTAGGTTTGGTGGCTATGGCGGATACTTTAAGACCCGAAGCCAAGACAGCGGTGGCGGTGTGTAAAAATGCCGGTATTCGGGTAATTATGATTACCGGCGACCATCCGCAAACTGCCAAAGCCATTGGTTTGGAATTAGGGATTATTACAGAAACCGACACGGTTGTAAGCGGTAAAGAATTAATGCATATGCCGGCAAAAGAATTGGAAGTGGTTTTAAAACGTACCAATATTTTTGCTCGGGTTTCACCGGAAGATAAATTGAAAATTGTCAGCGTGTTGCAAAAACAGGGAGAAGTGGTGGCTATGACCGGCGATGGGGTAAATGATGCGCCCGCCTTAAAACAAGCGGATATTGGAGTGGCTATGGGCATAAAAGGGACAGATGTCTCTAAAGAATCGGCAGCGATTACTTTACTAGATGACAATTTTGCCACCATTGTTTCCGCCGTGGAGCAGGGGCGAATAATTTTTGGCAATATTCGTAAATATTTAACTTATTTGTTATCCGCCCATGTGGGTGAAGTGGTGTTAATTGCTTTGGCTGTGGTATTGGGTTGGCCTTTACCTTTAACTTCGGTGCAAATTTTATTTGTGAATTTGGCTTCCGACGGTCCGCCGGCTTTGGCTTTGTCTGCGGAAAAGGGCAGTTTGAGTGTTATGTCGGAAAAACCCAGAAATCCTCAGGCCGGCATTTTTAACACTCGCGCTTTAGTTTATATGTTGGTTGCTGCCGTGTGGACCACGGTGTTAAATATTTTTATCTTTTTATATTTTTGGAAATTTACCGACAATTTAGAGTATGCGGGCACAGCCACGTTTGTGTCTTTAATTCTTATTCAACTATTTAAAGCTTTGGCTTTAAAAAATGACCGAGAGGGATTTTTTCAAGGAGTTTTCAATAATCAGTGGTTAAACTTGTCTATTCTTGTGCAGTTGCCGTTTTTATGGAGCCTTACGCACTTAAGCGGTTTTCAGACGATTTTTTCCACCACCCGCTTAGAGGGCCAGACTTGGATGGGGTTGGTTTTAATTTCCTCTACAATTATTCCCATTTTGGAAATTACCAAAAAAATCTTAAACCAAAAATTATTGCATGATTAAAACTTATCCCAATACTTTATTATTTTTACTGTTGCTGGGAGTGGGCATTTTAGGCGAAGCTTATGGTGTTTTTCATGCCTTGGCAAGGTTGGCGGGTGAATTAAGGGTAGGGGGGATATTTGTCTCCGGTATGTTTACCGCTTCTTTCTTTACCGCTCCGGCCGGATTTTTTATGTTGTATGAAATGACCGACATGTTTAGTTTGCTCTCTCTAAGTGTTTTTGGCGGGCTGGGGGCCATGGTGAGCGATTATTACATTTTAAGATTTTTAAAGCACGGATTATGGGCAGAATGGCGGTTGTTGGCGGGAAAATTTTTTAAATTGGAAATGGGAAAAATTTTTAAAATTCGGGCGATGCGGTGGTTAATGCCCATTATAGGTGCCATCTTTATTATTTTGCCGTTGCCGGATGAAATTGGTATTGGGCTTATGGGTATTGGTAATATGCCCAAGTATCGGTTTTTATTTTTAGTTTTTTGTCTGAATACTTTAGGTATTTATGTGTTTCTTTCCGGCGCTTTGTGGGTAGTTAAATAAAAAACCCGCTCTCAGGCGGAAATAATGCTTAAAGGTACGGCCGAGTTTTTGTATTCGGCCGTTTGTGGTGGTCACCGCCAGTGTCGGCGGACCATCCACAACATGGCGCCGGCCCAGAGGCCGGCTGGGGCGAGGAAAAAGTTGCAAACCACGTGGTTTGCCACCGCCCCGTTGGTGCGGAAGGTGTTCCAACCCTCCGCTCCGAAGTCGTAGGCCATGGCGCGAAGCGCCAGACCAAAAACTTCTACCCCGATACAAAAAATCCAAAATTTCATTTTGCCCTCCTTGGGGCTGGTAGCAGGGTTTGGGTATAGTTTGCCCTGCTATAATAATTTTTTCATACCTGACCAAAAAGACAAGGCTCTTAAAAAATGGCAGGATTGACAAATTTTTATTTTTGTAGTAAAATACCCGTTTTTAAATTTTTGCTATAATGAGAATTGTTAAGACCAATTAACACTGTTTTGTGAACGAATTAATCAAACGTTTAGACAAGCTTAAATCTGAAATTTTAAATTTGAAATCTCACTTAAATTTGCCCCAAAAAGAGCAACGGCTTTTAGAATTGGAAGATGCGATGCAATCGGCGGATTTTTGGCAAGATAATCAGCACGCGCAAAAAGTGAGTCAGGAGTATAATCAGTTGAAAAAATTTTATGATTTCTGGATCGCGCTTGAGAGTGAGGCGGATCTGGTTGCGGATTTGCTACGCGGATCTGAGCACACGGATTTGGATTACATAAAACAGCAAATTGATGAATTAGAAGCAAGATACAAAAAAAATCGGTTTGTGGCACTCTTGAGTAAAAAATACGATGATCATAACGCCATATTTTCCATTCACAGCGGAGCCGGGGGAGTGGATGCGCAGGATTGGGCCAGCATGCTCCTTAGAATGTTTTTAAGGTATGCGGAAAAACAAGGTTTTAGTACGGAAATTTTGGAATTGGCTAAGGGCGAGCAAGGCGGAGTAAAAACCGCGGTGGTAGAGGTAAAAGGCCCGTATGCTTACGGCTTGTTTAAAAGCGAAGCCGGAGTGCACCGTTTGGTGCGTTTAAGTCCCTTTAATCCGGCGCATACTCGCGAAACCAGTTTTGCGCTGTTAGAATTACTCCCCCTTTTAGAAGAAAAGGAAGAATTAAAAATTGACGAAAAAGATTTAAAAATTGAAGCCAATACTGCCAGCGGTCATGGGGGACAAAGCGTAAATACCACTTATAGTGCCATTCGGATTACGCATATCCCTACCGGTATTAAGGTTTCCATTCAAAACGAAAGAAGTCAACACCAAAATCGTCAAGTGGCAATGAAAATTTTAATGGCTAAGCTCAAAGCTTTGGAAGAGGAAAAATTGCAAAAAGAAAAACAAGAATTACGCGGGGAGTTTAAAAGTGCGGAATGGGGCAATCAAATTCGAAGTTATGTGATTCATCCGTATAAGTTGGTTAAAGATCATCGCACTGAATTTGAATCTACCAATCCCGATGCTGTTTTAGACGGTGAGTTAGGGGAATTTGTGGAAAAATATTTAGAGATGACCACAGATTCACAGAATATAAACAGATAACACATATATTTATCAAAAAATACTTTTTTCTGTTATTAAGTATTTAAATCTGGTATAATTTATTTGGTTAAAGATTAATGTTTTACATCTGTGTAATCAGTGCTAATCGGTGAATCTGTGATTTATGATTAAATTTATTAATGTCACTAAATACTACGGTCCCACCAAAGCTTTAGATAAGTTAAATATGGAAATTAACCAAGGTGAATTTATTTCCATGGTTGGGCTTTCGGGGGCGGGTAAATCCACTTTTTTAAAGTTAATTATTGGCGAAGAAAAAGCCGATGAAGGTAAAATATTAATTGACGGAATCGATTTAAAGACCGTGGAAGAAAGTGATATTCCTTTTTTACGCAGGAAAATCGGGTTTGTGTTTCAAGACATTAAACTCCTACCTAGGAGAACGGCTTTTGAAAACATTGCCTTTGCTATGGAAGTGTGTGGCTATGAGAATGAAAAAATTCAGCAAGATGTGCCTAAAATTTTAGATTTGGTGGGTTTGGTGCATAAGCGCAATAATTTTCCCAATGAAATGTCGGGTGGAGAAAAACAACGCGTGGCCATTGCCCGCGCTTTGGCTCATAGACCGGTGTTATTGTTGGCCGATGAACCTACGGGAAATTTAGATGAAGTCAATGCGAATGAAATTTTGGAATTACTTTTAAAAATCAATCGGTTAGGCACTACCGTGTTATTAGCCACTCATGCTGCGGATTTGGTTAATAAAATTCAGAGACGGGTAATTACTTTAGAAAATGGTAAAATCACCATGGAGCAAGAAAAGGGAAAGTATAAATTGTAAGAATAGCAATCAGCTAATCAGCAATCAGTAAATTGGGTAAGATGACAAATTTGTAAAATTCACTTTTGTAATTTATTAATTTTTTTTAACTCCTGTTGTTTTTATGCTAAACAGAATTTCTTTAATCAGAATCCTAAAAAGTGGAGTAAGTAATTTTACTCGGAATTGGATTTTATCGGTTTCGGCGAGCTTGGTGATGACGGTAACCTTACTGACTTTCGCTTTATTGATTCTAATTTTTAGTTTAGCCAGTATGAGTGTTTCTGCCATTAAGCAAAGGGTGGATATTAGTGTTTATTTAAAAAAGGGATTGGCTGAGGAGAGAATTTTAGATATAAAAAAAAGTATTGAGGAAGAGGTTTTGGTTAAAGAAGTAACTTATGTTTCGGCTCAAACCGCTTTGGAGACATTTAAGGCTAGGCACGCCAATAATACGCAAATTTTATCGGCTCTAAGCGAGGTGGACGAAAATCCGTTGTTAGCTACTTTGCGAATAAAAGCCAATAATTTGGGCGATTTTCCCATTTTGGCGGAAAAAATTAAAGCCGGAAGTTTTTCGGGTTTTATAGACAAAATTAATTATAACGACAATAAAGAAATTATTGAACGGTTAACCAAAATTTTGCAATTTGTGGTGAGTTTTGGCTTGGGTTTGGTTTTGGTTTTTTCTTCCATTGCGATTTTGGTTATGTTTAATACCATCCGTCTGACGATTTTTAACCGTAAAGAAGAAGTTGAAATTATGCGTTTGGTAGGAGCTACCAATTGGTATATTCGCACCCCGTTTATTGTGGAAAGCGGATTATATAGTTTAACTGCCACGCTGTTTACCGCGGGTTTATTAGCCCCCATTTATTCTAAGCCCTTGTCGGGTTTAATGAATTTTATTTCTGTAAGTGCGAATGAGTCGGGTTTAATTAATTTTTGGCTATTGGTAGGTTTATTGTTTATTATTGCTTTGGTTTTATCGGTGGTTTCCACCTTTTTAGCTATTAGAAAATATTTACTTATTTAAAGAATTTGTTATTTTAGGGCTTACGCACAGCGCAGGTTATATATTTGACAAAAATAAATTTTAGACTATACTAATAAAGAGCCCAAAATAGGAATTGCCTAAATGTCAAAAGGACTCTCTTAATCTGCTAACTAGCGAAAGAGAGTTTTTTATTTTTTATGAAAGTATTATTTGTTAAAAATCAACCCGGAGGCGGAAAAGTCGGGGAAATAAAAGAAGTGGCCGACGGTTACGCACAAAATTTTTTAATTGCCAAAGGCTTTGCCGTGGTGGCAACGGCGCCCCTTATGGCTAAAGTGGAAAAAGAACAACAAGAAGCTAAGCAAAAATTAGAAAAACATCTTCATTTACTCCAAAAATTAAAAACTGAAACGGAAAAGCGCACCTTAACTTTAAAAGTTAAGGTGGGGGAGAAAGGGCAAATTTTTGGCAGTCTAAGAGAAAAAGATGTGGCGGAAAGTTTAAGTAAAGATTTGGGAGTGGTAGTGGAAAAGTCTCAAATTCGTTTTTCTCAGCCCATTAAAGCTTTAGGTGAGTATAGTTGTAAAGTTAATTTTGGAACGCAAATAACCGCTACTTTAAAATTATTAATTAAACCAGCCGAATAAATGCCAACCGATCTTGATAATTACTTGCAAGCCAACCAACGTATTAGAAGTTTGTTGTTAATTTTAATTTTTGTTTTGGTGGCCAGTGGAATAGCGTTGGCAGTATTAGTCCAAATTCGCAATTATGAAACTGAGCAAAGAGAGTTGAATGAAAATCAAGTAGAAATTATTCTACCGGAAAAACACAAAGTTCAAACTAATTTATTGAAAATTGAAAATTAATTATTGAAAATTGTTTATATGTCCTATCATATTCAGCCTCGTAAAGCCAAAAAATTAGCCACCAAATTTATTTTTATTTCCGGAGGAGTAATTTCGTCTGTGGGTAAAGGCGTGACTACAGCCTCTTTGGCTACCCTGCTGGAATCCCGCGGTTTTACGGTGGCGCCGGTAAAAATGGACGCTTACTTAAATGTCGATGCCGGTACCATTCGTCCCCAAGAACACGGGGAAGTGTTTGTGACCAAAGATGGGATGGAAACCGACCAAGACGTGGGCAATTATGAACGGTTTATGAATACCGATTTATCCGCTTCTAATTACGTTACCAATGGACAAATTTACCAAAAAATTATTCAGAAAGAAAGAAATTTTGAATATGACGGCGAAGATGTAGAAGTGGCCTTGCATGTGCCGGAGGAGATTATTGCTCGGCTGGAGAAGGCGGGGGAAGAAAGACAAGCTGATTTTGTGATTGCGGAAATCGGGGGAACGGTGGGCGAGTATCAAAATATTTTGTTTATGGAAGCCAACCGGATTATGAAATACCGAGACGGTCGTGAAGTGGTGCATATCCATGTGGCTTATTTACCCACCCCGCCGTCAATTGGTGAAATGAAGAGCAAGCCGGCTCAAACCTCGGTTCGACTATTAATTGGGAGCGGAATTCAACCGGATTTTTTAATTGCCCGAGCGGAAAATGAAATCGATGACCGCCGAAAAGAAACTTTGGCTTGGACTTGTAATGTGCCGGCAGAAAATATTATTGCCGCTCCAAATGTAGACAGTATTTACCGAGTGCCTTTAAGTTTTGACGAGCAAGGTTTAACCGATAAGATTTTAGCCAAATTCAATTTAAAACCCAAAAAACGTGATTTAAAGCAGTGGGAAAATTTGGCCAATAAAATTACTAAATTAAATGAGGCTACCAATACGGTAAATATTGCCGTAGTGGGAAAATATTATGAAACCGGCGCCTATAAACTTTCCGATGTGTATATATCGGTTGTAGAAGCCATTAAACATGGAGCTTGGGCAAATAATGTAAAAGCCAATTTACACTGGATTTCCAGTTTAGATGTGGAGAAGAAAGGTGCCAAAGCCGTTTTAAACAGTTACGATGGAATTGTCGTGCCCGGTGGTTTTGGGAGTAGGGGAACCGAAGGTATGATAGAGACAATTGAGTACGCCAGAGAAAACAACATTCCTTATTTGGGTTTATGTTATGGTATGCAAATGGCTACCATTGAGTTTGCCAGGCATGTGGCCAAACTGAAAAATGCCAACACCACGGAAGTGGATGGCAAAACTCCTTTTCCGGTAATTCATATTATGCCTTACCAAGAAAAGAAATTGTTAAAACGTGAATATGGGGCGACTATGCGTTTAGGTGGGTGGGAGTGTTTAATTGCCAGAGGCACACACACGGAAAAGGCCTACTTGGAAGCGGGGATTATAAAGAGTACCGGCAGTCCGATTATTAACGAAAGGCACCGTCATCGCTATGAGTTCAATAATGAATTTAGAGAACAGTTGGTTAACGCCGGTTTAATTATTTCCGGCACCACGCCCGACGGCAAACTAGTGGAAATTATTGAATTAAAAGACCACCCCTTTTTCATTGGCTCACAGTTTCATCCCGAATTCCAATCTCGTCCGCTAAGTCCGCATCCGTTATTTGCCGGGTTTATGAAAGCCGTGGTGAAAGTAAAGAAATAATTTATCAAAATTTATGTTTAATAAAAATCAAATTACTATTACAATTTTGGGAGTTGTGGGTTTTCTTTTGGGGATGGTTATTTTGGGAAGGGGTTTGGTAAATTTTAAGAAAGATAACAGTATTGCAGTGACCGGTTCGGCCAAAAAAACCATTACCTCAGATGTGGCTAAGTGGTCTGCAACCATTAGTCGTAAATCCGATTTGTATAATTTAAAATCCGCAAATTTGGCCCTTACGGACGATACCGAAGTGGTATTAAATAATTTAAAAAAATTAGGCTTTGAAAAACAGGGTATAGATTTATCCGCGGTAAATATTGCCAATGACTATACGTATAAAGATGGGAGCAGTAGTCAGACCGGTTATACGCTTTCTAGAGATATTACTTTAACTTCTAGTGAAATAGGCAAAATGCCCCAACTTTCCGATTTAGTAGGGGAGATGATTAACCAAGGTGTGACCATGACAAATTCCCGAGTGGAATACTATTACAGTAAATTGTCTGAGTTAAGGGTGGAGATGTTGGGTAAAGCCACAGAAGATGCCAAAACTAGAGCGGAAATGATAGCAAGGAGTTCCAAGGCCCAATTAGGCAAATTAAAATCTGCCAGCATGGGCGTGATGCAAATTACCGCACCCAATTCAACCGATCTTTCCGGCGAAGGTTACTACGATACATCTTCGGTGGAAAAAGAAATCACCGCCATTGTAAGAACCGGTTTTGAATTAAAATAAAATTGGGTTTTATGAGAAAATATCGAGAAGAGCCATTGCCGGAAAATAAAACCGAATTAACCAAAGTGTCTAAGATTCACTTTTTAATTCACCCGGGGTTTATGTTAAGGGAGGCTAACTCAGTAGATGATGCTGAATTATCCGCTTTAATGAAATTCAAAGAAGAAGATTTATTTTTAAATAGGGTTAAGCCCGACGAATTGGTAATTGCAATTACGCACGCAGAAAAAGGAGAAATTAAAGAAAGTTTGCGTGAGGAAAATAAATTATACTTAATAAATTTAAAAAAATGGAAAGAGCGATTGGGTCGTCGTTTAATTATTCTGTCAAATAATTTTCAAGAAAACGTTTTCGCAGACCCCAATCTAGTAGAGAAGTTAAAGCGTTTGGTGAATGCGCGAGGCTTTGATTTTGACTCACATGTAGCCACAGATGCTGTGGGTGAATTAGAGGGTGCATGCTTACCTACTATAGCTGGTACATTAAATCTGGCCTTAGATTTAAAAAACCCCACTCAAATTACTGTCCACGACGAAAGAATTCAAGCCATATGGGCAAATGATCCTAATATAACATTTAAGTAAAACACCGCTTCAATATTTATTGAAGCGGTGTTTTAAAAGTAGACTGACTTTTAAGTACTATTTAGTTTCAGAAACTACGTTAACAATTCTGGTTTTTCTAAGGTTGCCGTGGAATTTGGCAGTCATTTTCTTTTGAAAATGAACTTTGCCATTAACAGTGGCATATAAGGTGGAGTCGCCACCCATGCGGACATTTTTTCCAGGATGGAATTTTGTCCCATGCTGTCTAATAATAACTTGTCCGGTTTTAACCAGTTGGTTACCAAAAATTTTCACGCCGAGTCGTTTGGAAACGCTATCTCGGCCTAAGGCGGTTGAGCCACCAGCTTTTTTATGTGCCATAATTGTCCACTAATGCACTAATAGCACGAATGACACGAATATCGGTTTAGTGAAATTTGTGTTGATTCGTGAATTAGTGGATAAGATAAATTAATTCTTTTCAAAAATAACTATTTCCCTAGCCACAATTTGATCTTTGCGGTCGTAAATTGCCGTTTTCCTATCTGTGAGTTTTAAAAACTTCATTTGGTTGGCAATTTTCTTGGGAATAAGTTCCAAAATATTATAGCCTAAATTTTTAGCCCAGTCAAGAGGCGGAGTCATAATATACTGGTCTTTACCGGTTTTGTAAGCCGGTAAACACATTATCACTTTGGTTTTGGGTTTTAAAAATTTGGCAAAATCTGTAAAGCATTGCTGGTACAGCTGGCTTAAAGTCTGGAAATTGCTTTGGATTTCTTGAAGATTGGGTAATTTGCCATAAATGGGTCCTAAGGTGCATTCGGTAACTATGGCGGAAATAGGGGATTGTTTGACTAAGTCACTTACTGCTGTGGCATCTGAGCAGTTAATAATGTATTTTCCAGCCGGTACATGGTAACGGTTTCTAAACCACTCCAAATTTTGTTCGCTACCTCTTATAGCTAGGGGATTAATATCACTGCCAAACATTTTAAAACCCAATAATAAACCTTCCTGCACCATAGTGCCAATACCACAAAACGGATCTAACACAAATTCATTAGGTTTGGCCCCGGATAGATTTAACATTATCTGAGCGACTTTTGGGGGGATCATGCCTTGTTCTTCGTCTCTAATGGGTCTTTGGTAATCTCTTCGGCCGTAATCTTCAAAATCTTGCACTACTAAAGTTTTTGCCACATAGACTTTTTCTTTGCCGGCCACCAAACAAATTTCCGCTCCTTTTTCCAAAAGTAAATTTTTACTCACCACGACTGAGGAAAGCGAGAGAGAAAATTTTTCAGGCAAAGCAACCCTTACACTTAAACCACTTTCGGTTAAACTTTTTTTAATCATCATGCCAATCCGGTTAGGTTCGCCCCACACGGTTTGCGTAATGGGCTTGTTTTTGGCTAATGGATCGGCGAAATTTTTGGGAGCCGGGTAGTGGGGAGTTTGGTTAAAGTTGGTTTTGGTAATTAATTCCTCATCCAGCACATAAACACTAATCCCAAATTGTTTCTTGCCTTTATACTCCTTAAAAAATTCTTTTTTAAGGAGACTGGGTTTAAAATAATTTCTTAAAGCAAAATTTAAAGATTCTTGCTTTCGCTTTTCCACTACGTCCACAATTTTTAAAATTTTAATTACCCCGCCTAATTTTTTTTGCAAAGGTAGGCAGAGGAGGGGTTTAGGGGTTTCAATAATTAAAACTTCTTTAGAAGCTTCTAAAATTTTTACCGGGTTATCTACCAAACCACAGGCCGGGTCGGTTTTTTCCAGTACAGCCAAAATTTCCGCAATGGAGAGAGTATAGACTCTGCCTAAAACAAAAGCGTATTGCATATAAGAAGTACAAACTTTCAAATTAGACTTATGGTATAATTTTTGTATGGTAAATTATACAGAAATAAAAAATTGGTTTAAGGATCACCCTAAGGAATTACAAATTGCTTTATGTTTTATTTTAACGTTTTTGGCGGGGTTTGGGTTAGGCAAGTATAAAAGCGAAACCCTGAGTGAAAAAAAACGGCATGAATTACTCATTAATTATACTAAAAATTCCACCTTTAAGCAAAATTCACCGCCTGAGGTAGGGGAGGGTAGTACTACCCCTAATACCTTAGAAACCTGCAAAATTAAGGGCAATATTAGCTCTACCGGCAAAATGACGTACCATCTACCTACCGGTGCTTTTTATAAAAATACAAAACCGGAAAGGTGTTTTAATACAGAAACCGAGGCTAAGCAAGCCGGGTTTACTAAATCCAGTCGTTGACTTTTTTTACCAAATCTGACATGATTACATCAAATAAAAATCCCAAAGGGCGGGATTTCCTAAATAGCAAGGCTTCTTCTCCCTTGCGTCTAGTTTAGCTTAGCTTTTCAGTTGAGCGCTTTGCTCCTAAAGTTAAGTGCCTTAGCGCAAACCCAAGAATCTTCAATTAGCTCAAAAGGCTATTTGAATAGAAGTCTTGCACTCAGGGGTGGGTGTTTGGCTAAAACAGCCAAGTTTGCGCTATCGATTTTTTTTGCCAGGCTGGTGCCTGGTAACTGCCAGTGGCTAAAAGAGGATTGTAAACGGGCCAGTCTCCTCCGGCCCTGAGAGCTTTTTGCTTTCCAACCTCTTTTAGTCCACTGGCAGTTTTTAATTTTACTGCCAGTTTTTTTATGCTTAATTAATAAGGTAAAAACAGAATATACTTTTAGAATATACTTTTAATTTAATGCGAACGTTAACTTTTGTTTAAATTTTTACACTATGTTGGGGGGAGTTATATTTGTAGAAAGAAAAAATAAACATTTATACAAATTTTAAAATCGGTGTTAGTAAAAAAAGGGGAGAAGAATTCATAGGTAAATAAATATCCATGTGTTTATATACACATGGATATTTATTAGGAAGCAGTGATAATTTAAGACACATAGCGTCGCATAATGTATCTTATGCGACTAAGGTGAAATTAATATTGCGTATTTTAATTCTTTTTGAACAGTAGCGATATCTGATTTATCTATCCCTCTTGGACCTGAATCAGCTATATAAATAATATTATTCTCAATTTTGTGTAGTACTATAAAGTGCCCCCCGCTTGTGAATTTGCCGGGTCCCATAGCTGCAATCACTGGATGACCGTTATTTAATTCTTTGGTAATATTGGTCCACCCTGAAATTGTACTTGCATTCAAACCATATAACTTAGCAACTTTTAAGAACATGCCAGCGTTGGTACCAAGTCCACAAGTTCTTTCGTTAAGCTCGACAGTCAGACCAGCAATGGTTTGAGGATTAATTTCCATATTTTTTACCCTAGCTTCTGGTTTTAATTGTTGCTTGGTTTCGTAATATTTTAAAACGGTCGCCATAGAACTTGGGCCACAAGCTGATGTGCCAATAGTGCTGGCACTGCCATTAGATTCTTTACAGGTTTCAGTTTTCGATGGATATAAATCATTTACCCAAGTTCCATTACACTGTGAAAATTGATAAAAGCCATTAATTCTACCTGTGGTTGATTTACAATTGGTAATTTCAGTTTTTGCAAAACTTTGAGGGGTGGAATTTGCTTTATCTAAATTTTTAAATTCACCAAAGATTTTTGGATCAATTTTATCAAAACTATACCCTCTCTCCACCCCCACCACGCTGGGCGGTTGAATGGGTTGGAATTGAATTAAGTCGGGATTGATAAATTTTAAGAGGACATAGCCACTGGAAAGAATTACAATGGAAGCAATGCTGGTAACTAAAATATCTTTAGCTTTAGTTACCGATTCTTCGTTGCCTTCGGCTGACATATATACCCAGCCACCTAAGACAATCATAAAGACAGCAAAAAAAGCAGCTGTGACTAAGGCAAAGCGGTAGATGCGATTAATACAGTTGTATAAGTCATTATTCGCTTTACCGCCATTAGTGCTGGCATCCGAAGGGGTGCAAAGAAACTGTTTAATTTGAGCTTCGGGGCCACTATACGTGCTACCCACATGGGTTTGGGCGAGGACCAATGAAACGTTAAAGTTAAATAGGAGTAAAATTGACAGAGCTAAAATCCAAATATTTTTATTCATATTTTTCACAACTCAGGCTTATGTGCTTATAAATATATTTTTCTAGTTCTAAACCTAACCCAATGCTGGGATCAAAGATAATATTCTCTCCAGTATTACTATAATAGCTTTTGAGTTTGTAATTTTCGTTACAATTTACCCAAATTAAATCTCCCGGACCATTGATAAAAAATGAAATATATTGCTCAATATCTTTTGCCGGTAATGGAACTTTAGAGTCATTTAGAAAGACATCTTTAAAACCGTCCTTATCGACGTATAAAGAAATTTTATAAGACGATTTTTTTTGAGTTTGTTTGTTAGAATTGGGCGATGTGGATTTTTGATTAAGAATTACTAAAATCCCTAAGGCCACCAGGAAGCAGACCAGTAAGATAACTATAATCACAATAATTTTTTTCATAGGCGGTTAAAATAATTGAAGAGTCAAACTAAAATTTAACTATGCTCGGTGTCTAGATAGCCATTCGGCCACCGCGTTAACTCCACTTTGCCAATCAGGAAAACGTCTAATACTACCGTCATCAGTATTTCCAACATTGCCGGGGTTATTGGTATTTTTACCTAAACCCTCTGTGCCTAAGGCGCTATCGGCTTGCATTAAAGCGACTAATAATTTGGCATCTATGGAGTATTTACTTGCCGAATTTATAATCATTTGACCAGTAAGTGGAGTATTGGGTCTGATTTTTTTCATGTATTGATCGATTATGGTGGCAGAGGAAAAATTGTAACTTCCTAAGTTACGATAAATATTAGAAACGACAATTTCATGATTAGGACTGGTGGCATATGGACCAATATTATAACCAGCTAAAATATAATTTTGAACGCTCCTGCCACCACTACTTCCACCCCCACTGCCACCTCCGCTACCTAGTCCCCCGCTTACTAAGTTGGCAAAACTATACCCTCTCTCCACCCCCACCACGCTGGGCGGTTGAATGGGTTGGAATTGAATTAAGTCGGGATTGATAAATTTTAAGAGGACATAGCCACTGGAAAGAATTACAATGGAAGCAATGCTGGTAACTAAAATATCTTTAGCTTTAGTTACCGATTCTTCGTTGCCTTCGGCTGACATATATACCCAGCCACCTAAGACAATCATAAAGACAGCAAAAAAAGCAGCTGTGACTAAGGCAAAGCGGTAGATGCGATTAATACAGTTGTATAAGTCATTATTCGCTTTACCGCCATTAGTGCTGGCATCCGAAGGGGTGCAAAGAAACTGTTTAATTTGAGCTTCGGGGCCACTATACGTGCTACCCACATGGGTTTGGGCGAGGACCGGCGGAGTAAAACTGTAAAAAAATAACAACGCCAAGCAGATAAATTTAAATGTGGTTTGAGTCATAGATTATAAAAAATCTAAAGGGTTATAGGTATAGCCAAAAGGAATTTTATAAGGTCCATAAATATTTTGGTATTTACCATCTTTCACCCCAAAACCTTCGGCATCGTAAATGCCAAAATGAATATGATAGCCTCTTTCCGGCCCATAAAGTTTTTTTGTGGTATTGCCGGTGTTGCCTTCGTAGCCAATTATGTCTCCCTGTTTAACTTTGGCACCCACTTTAACTTTAAACGAGCGCATATGGGCATACAGGGTAATAATTTTAGTTTCCGAGTTTTTTATGCTTAAATTATGCTTTATAGCCACCCAATTGCCATATGAGGCATCGCTATTATCGGTATACAAGACTTCGCCATCGTAGACTGCGTAAATGGGTTGTCCGGCCGGAGCAGCAATATCAATACCGTTATGAAAATCATACCCTAACGCGGTAAAGCCGGTATTGCCGTATTTTTGGGTAAGAATGCCGTCCATGGGCCAAGCTAAAATACCCTTACTTACTTTTATTGTCCTGTTGCCCAATTTAGCTCTAATGGCGGAATCTAACTCGTCAATTTCTTTTTCTAAATCCGATTCTTCTTTTTTACTTTGTGCGAGTAGTTTTTGAAAATTACTTTCGAGGCCTCGGGTTTGATTAAGTAAAATTTGTCTTTGGTTTCTTTGTTCGGTAATGGATTGTTTGGTAATTTCCAATTGGTGTTTAAGTTCTTCCAAGTTTGCCAGTTGAATTTTTAGTTCGTTTTGTTGCTTTTCCAGTTTGGCTTTAATTTCCTTGATTTTTTCCTGTAACTGGTAAATTTTTTCTTGTAAAGAATTATTATACTGAATTTGGTCCAAAAAATCCGAAAGGTTGCCGGCCCCTAAGGTAGTTTGTAAGCCGTATACATCATCAAATTGGTTAAGTTCGTAAATTAAACTGCCCAGAATTTTTTTGTTTTCATTAATGTCGTTGATTCGTTGTTCAATTAGTTTTTCTATTTCTTCAATTTGTAAATTGGTATCTTCAATCTGGGTTTGTTTCGCTTGAATTTGCAGTTCGGTGGAAGCAATTTCGCGGTCAAAAATAAAGAGTTCATTTTTTAAGGAATTGGTCTTTGCACGGGTATCGGAAATTTGTTTGCTTAAATTTTGAATTTGCCGGTTAATCTCGGTTAATTTTTTTTGCTTGTCTGTTTTGCTGGCAGTTAAGTCGTTAACTGAGCTTGGGGTTTGGGAAAAGGTTAAAATTGGGCTTAACCATAACAAAAAACTCACCAAAGTAATCCAAATAATTTTAAATTTTTTTGTTTCAATTAAAGTTAACATTATGGTATAAATTATACCAGAATTTGGCAAAAAATAAAAATTTTACCCGGTTTTCCCGGGTAAAATTTTTATTGATCATTTAAGCTTATTTATGGCTGTTTGGATTCTGTTTAAAACTTCCGTTTTTCCTAATCCCAAAGATAACACACTCGCCACATCAAAAGGTGGCGGAGATTTTTCTTTGCCGGTTAACGCCACTCTTAAGGGCCATAGCACACTCCCCTTGTCAAAATTATTTTGGGTAATAAAAGTTTCTAAAGCGGTTTGAACGTTAGCGGGCGTAGGCAATAATTTTTCATCCATTTGCTTAAATAATTCCCATAAGGCAAGTAATTTATTTTTGGCGTCGGGGGCATTGGCCTTTTTCCAGACTAATAATTCGGCTTCGTATTCGGGTAGGGCAAAGAAAAATTGTGTCCTCTCCCCTATTTCGGAAAGTTTTTTAAGCCGGTCCTTTTCTAATTCGGCAATGGCTTCCAAGTAGGCATCGGAAAATTTACTTACATCCACTCCGGCTTGTTGCCAGAAAGGTTTAAGTTTTTGAGCGAGGTCTTGGCCGGTTAAACGACGTAAGTATTGCGAGCTTATCCAATCAAGTTTGACTAAATCAAATACCGCACCCGATTTGTTGATTTTGGCCAAGTCGAATTGTTCCACTAATTCTTGAATGGAAAAGAGTTCTTGTTCGGTTTTTGGATTCCAGCCCAAGAGGACAATGAAATTAATTAAAGCTTCGGGCAAGTAGCCTTTATTTATATAATCCTCTACCGCGACATCACCTTGCCGTTTGCTTAACTTGGATTTGTCGGCATTAACAATTAAAGGCAAATGTGCAAATTGAGTGGGCTTCCAACCTAATGCTTCATAAATTAGCAAATGTTTGGGTGTGGAAGGGATCCATTCTTCGCCCCGAATAACATGGCTAATTTGCATATGATGGTCATCTACCACCACGGCTAAATGATAGGTAGGAAAACCGTCGGATTTTAAAATCACTTGGTCATCTAAAATTTTATTTTCGTAAGTGATGTCCCCGTAAATTAAATCGTGAATGACGGTTTGGCCGGTAAGGGGCATGGCAAAGCGGATTACTGGTTCTTTGCCTGCTTGGCGAATTTCTTGCAGTTTGAGTTGGATTTCAGCTTCGGGTAAATGGCGACAGTGCCGGTCGTACATAGGCGGTTTTTTTAAGGCAGTTTGCTCTTTGCGCATTTCCTCTAAACGTTCTGGGGTGCAAAAACAGTAGTAGGCTTTTTTGTTAGTAAGGAGCTCGTTAGCATATTTTTGGTACAGACCTTGGTGTTTTCTTTCCGACTGAATATATGGGCCGAACTCGCCTTTTTGTTTAATGTGGCCGTTTTCCAGATAAGGGCCTTCATCAAAGTTTATGCCCATTTGGCTAAACACTTTTAGCATATTTTCCAGCGAACCTTCCACAAAACGGTTTTGGTCGGTGTCTTCAATTCTTAGGGCATAAGTGCCTTGGTGATGACGGGCAAACAAAAAAGAAAACAGCGCCGTTCTTAAGGAGCCAATATGAACAAAGCCGGTTGGTGAGGGAGCAAAGCGAGTTCTTATCATGAATTATGAATTATGAATTTAGAGAAATTATCCATGTTTAAGTTTTAAATATATCATAGAAATTTGAAAAATTGAGGTAATTCCAGACATAATGACTAAAGAGTTACTATGAATTAAAAATCCAAAAACTATCCATAAAAATTGTCCTACAAGGTTTATTGTTGCCCAAGAAAGAGCAATGTCTTTGGTGGATTTAGTTTTCCAAGATTTTATAACTTGTGGTAAAACTGAAATTGCCACTAAACTACCTGCGATATATCCTAAAAATTCAACACTCATATTTATTGTTTAATCTCAAATCAAAGTTAATATTAAACCTATAAACCCTAAAATTAAACCAGCAATGACCCCCTTGGTGGAAAACTCGTGAGTGATTGTGTAAGTTAATATAGGTTCAGTCAATAATATAGAAGTAACAGAAATTACCGTAACTATCCAAATATTTTTAAAGGCTTGTAGGCCTAACATATACCCGATGCAAATTTTGCTATTATATTATACCTTTTTCTTGCATTTCTTTCAAATCTTTTAGCACAATAGCTGTAAGGGTTTTTCGCTCCGGATGGATGGTTTTGTCTAAAGCATTTATGTCCGTCCATTGGTAATTGGAAAATTCATGATTATCAATTTGAACTTCCGTGTCTGGTCCTAAATGTTTCAAGTAAACCAGATTCTGAATTTGCCCGCGGTTTTTGTGGCGATTATTTTTCCTAAAATTTCTTAAAGCATTATTCCAAAAGTAAGTATGAGTATGAGGAGAAATATAGAGCTCTTGTAAATTAGTAAGTGAAGTTTCTTCTCTGGCTTCCCGTCTTGCAGCCCCAACGAGGTCTTCGTGGGCATCAATCCCCCCTTGGGGTAATTGCCAATAGTTGGTTTGCGTTAAGGCTTCGCGAGTGCTGATAATATCCACTTCGTGGTTATGGGTATTTCGTTCGCAAAGCAAGATTTGATTTTTATTGTTTAAAATAATAATTGCCACATTGGGTCTTAAGGGTAGTGAAGTAAAAACTTTATAATGAATTAATAAATTGACTAAACCTATCGTGGCATTATAAATTCTTGTTATTCTGTGGGGTTGAGTAATGAGCCGAAAAAGCCATTCTAGGCCTACGCGTCTTATCCACTCAGGCGGACTTAGGCGCCGGCCCGCCAGATAATCAAAAGTTCCACCCAACCCTACCACCAATTTAACCGATGGTAATTTATTACGATTTTCTAAAATCCACTGCTCTTGTTTTATTGGTCCATAAGCTACCAGAAGAATGTCGGGCGATGCTTGGTTAATGTCATTAATTATAGTTGTATCACTTGGGTGTTTATTGGAGGTATAAGTTTTAAGTTTTAAGTTGTAAGTTGTAAGTTTTTTTCTGACAAGTTCTGGAGTGTCGCCAAATCCACCCAATAGGTAAATGGATAAATGGTTGTCATTAGCCAGTTTGGCTAAATCCCAAATTAAATTTGCACCCACAATTTTTTCCGGCAAGGCGGAAAGGATCCATTTTTTGTAAAAAATAATGGCCAATAAAGAATAGCCGGCTTGCCAAATAGCTTCAAAAATTTTACCCAAATAAGTTTTGGCGGTAAACGGGAGGTATAAAAAGCGTTTTGCCCAAAACATCGCTATGCCATCGGGTATGGCAATATCAGCTTGGTTTAACAGCCCCATAATTTTTGGGTCACAGAGCCCAGCGTATAAAAATTCCGAGTACACGGTGGTAAGCCAAATGGAATGATTAGCCCGAAGTTCTTTTAATAGCCTGGTTAGCAAATCGGTTTTGCTAAGTTGATTAAGTTTTAAGCCCGCAATGTCAATTTGTTGCATAACTTATATTATAGCCTAAAAATGCTTTGTTTAATAGCTTTTTTTGAAGTTTTATTATATCAGGACTTCCGCATCGCCACTTTATAGGGCGGGCAAAGCCCGACCCTTAAAGTGGCTCCGGCCAATTTCTTCGTTATTTTCTTCAAGGTTTTTGTCGCCGTAGTCAGACTACGTCTCCAAAAATCCTCAGAAAATGCCTGGATCGTGATGATTTGGTCTTAAAGTTCGGGCTAAGCCCGAACTCAGACCAAATCAAGCTCTTGTTGAACTTGGCTCAGTGTGTAAGTCCTGATATAATTGAGAAATGGAAGCCCTTGGTAAAATTACAAAAAAATTATCCAAAGTCAGCACTCGCACCAAACCTAACCGGCATTTGCATTCCCCTGCGCATTTGCTTGCGGAAGAGTTGTCGGTAAAATTTAACGATCGTCGGCATTTTGGTTTGTATTTGGGTATGGCTACGAGATATCATCACGACTATTTAAGAAAAATTATGGGAGAAGTTTTGGAAAATAAAAATATTCAAACTCCGGGAAAACTGTTTTCTTATTTGGTAAAAAAGCGCAATCAGGAGCAAAAAAATTAATTTTAAGATGCAATTTATGATTTTACCCATCTTAACCTATCCTAATGAAATATTAAGAAAACCGACTGATCCGGTGGTTTTTCCGTTATCCCCCGCCCTGATAGATCTGACCAATAATATGATCGAAACTGTCCGCGATGCGGACGGGATTGGTCTCGCTGCTCCACAGGTGGGAAAATCGGTTAAACTTATAATTATTAATTTGGAAAAAAGCGGTGAAGGTTTATTCCCTTTATATAATGCCAAGATAGTTAAAAAAAGTTGGAAAAAGGGAGAAATTGAAGAAGGTTGTTTATCTATCCCTGGGGTGTATGGTATGGTAAAAAGACCGATTCAAGTAGTCATTGAAGCGCAGGATGCAGAAGGGAAAAAAATTCAAATTACCGATGATGGTTGGATAGCCAGAGTGGCTCAGCACGAAATTGACCACACCAATGGAGTATTGATTATTGATTTAATAAAAAATTACACGAAAGGGGAAGAAAAAGTTAAGGCGTGGAAATAATCAAATATACGAATGAAACAAATATACAAATCTCTACAAATTTTATTTGTTGACATCCCAGATTTGTTTAATTGGTAGATTAGAAATATGAAATTTATTAAAGATATTTTATTTTTTGAATTAATTACTACCGGAAACGATACCGATAAGGATAACATTTTACAATTATCCGCCATTGTTTTAGATAAAGATAATCTTTTGGAAAAAGGTTTTTTTAATTCGTATGTGCGGGTAAGTTATTTGGATAATGTAATTTGGGAACACAGTAAACTTTTAAGGATTCCTCCGGAAACTTTAAAAAAAAGTCCTAAAATTTACGATGCCATTAAGCAATTTCATAAAGTTTTTGGCAAGCAGTATTTATTGGCCACCCACAATTTAACCAATTTGTTATTTTTAAAAATGGCATTTAAAAAAGCTTTGGTGGCCTTTGATTACGATTCTCATGTTTTGGATTTGTGGACTTTGGGTTATATTTTTACTTTAAATTTCGGTTTAAAAAAAATGCCTACGGCCAATACTTTTTTTGATTACTTTAAATTTAAACAAAAAAATCCTTACGATGCTTTGGAAAAAGTGCGTTTGGAAGCTGAAGTGTTTAGAAAAATTATTAAACAAGTATAATCCGATCCAAATGCTACGAATTAACATCCGAATGCCACTAAACCGCGCTTAGTTCACAATTTGGATGCATTTGGACACCAGGATTGAAATTATTAATTTTAGGAATATGAAAAAAAATATGTCCCGCGAAGCGGGATCCCGCTTCGCGGGACATTTTAACAAAGACTTATTACTTATAGATTTGGAAATGACTGGTTTGGACGTGAATAAGCATGAAATTATTCAAATTGCCGGCGTGCTTTTAGACAAGCAGACTTTAAAAGAAAAAGCGTGTTTTAATGCTTTTGCCAAGTCAGTCCGGTGGCAGAATCGCAATAGAGAATCTATGCGCATCAACGGTATTAAAGCCGAATGGGTAAAGCATGCCCCGGCTTTAGGCGTAGTCTTAAAAGCCTTTAATAAAAAATTTAATCCCCAAAAAGTGATTTTGTGTAATTATGGGGGTCCGATGGATATGGATTTTTTACGGAAGGCTTACCGAGAGAATAAGCTTAAATGGCAATTTGATTATCATTTTTTTAATCTCTGGGCTTATTTTTTTGCTGTGCTCGCTAGTAAAAATCAGTTGACTAATAAAAAGAAATTTACCGGATTCAGTTTGGAAGATTTGGTAAAAAAATATAACATTAAAAATTTAGGTTCCAGGCACGATGCGCTCACCGATTGCAGAATTGAGGCAGAAGTGTTAAGGCAAATGTTAAAATAGCTTTTTATGCTTTTCGGATAAATTAGAATCTTATAGAGAAAGTTTAAAGAGTTTGTATTAGTTATTTCCCTTTCCCATTTGGAAGAGGGATCGGGATGACAGAAAAGAAATTATGAAAATTGTTTTTTTTGGAACATCGAATGTTGCTTTGCCCATACTAGAGAGTTTATCTAGAAAATTTGAGATTTCTGCAGTAGTTACTTCGCCCGATGCTCCAGTGGGTAGAAGCCAGACGCTTACCGAAAGCCCGGTTTCGGTATTGGCTAAGGAAATGAATTTACCTTTATTTAAACCGGAAAAAGTTAAAGGTAATATGGAGTTAATCCATCAGCTTACAGCGCTTAGTGCGGACGTTTTTGTGGTGGTATCATACGGTAAAATTTTACCTTTAGAGTTAATTAATTTACCCAAATTAAAAACTATCAATGTGCATTTTTCGCTTTTACCCCAATACCGAGGACCTTCCCCTATCCAATCGGCCTTATTAAATGGGGAAACGCAATCGGGCGTCAGTTTATTTATTCTAGATGAATTAGTTGACCATGGGCCGATATTGGCTAATTTAAACCTAAAGATTGACAATGACGACAATGCCCTAAGCTTAAGCCAGAAGATGGCTTTTGCTTCGGCTGAGTTAATTTTAACAACTTTAAACGATTATGCTTTAGGTAAGCTTATACCCCAAGCTCAAGAGCATACTCAAGCGACTTTTACTAAACACATTAATAAAACTGATGGTCAAATTAATTGGCAAAAAACCGCGAGAGAAATTTATAACCGATTTCGGGCGTTTTACCCGTGGCCGGGGGTGTGGACAACTTGGAATGGTAAAAAAATTAAGATTTTAGATTGCCACACGACAGAACATAGCCTTGGGGCAGATGCCTACAGATATGGACAAGTTTTAGATGGCGGGATAGTCGCTTGTGGGGAAAATACTTTTCTGCAAATAAAAACCCTCCAAGTGGAGGGAAAAAAAGCCATAAAAATTTCAGACTTTTTGCATGGAAACAAAGAGTTTAATGGGAGCGTTTTAGTTTGATTGGGGTGGTGTGAATTCTTGAGGTTCATTGCCTACCACTTCGTAAACCTCATCATGACCATCTTTTTTATTTATATGTAAATTTCTCTTTTTTAATTCGTTAATTAAGAATAATTCAAGCGCCTCAGGTGTTTTAAAATAATCAGGTGTATGAGTAAAGGAAATTTCTAAACCAACATCAGTTTTTTCTGGGTTTTCATCATCATGTGATTCTTTATATTCAGCATTGAGGATATTTTTTTGAGTTAGAGGATAATCTGGACCAGCTGGTATTTGGTAGATGCCTTGTTCCCTATCTTCTTTTAAAAGTGCGTCTAGAACATTTTTTGCTTTGTTCCTTTCTTCAGGACTGGTGAACATTATATAAAATCTAACTTCTCTTTTTGTTCTTTCTCGTAAGAATTGGTTTTCCGAATTTGATGTACTCATATTAGTATTATTATTATTTTAAGTATCTTACCTTATTTTTAACATGTTCGTCAAAGGTTTTGGCATATACCGGTTCTCCTGTGGGTTGTTTGTGTAGAAAGTATAAATAGTCGGTTTTGGTAGGGTTTAAAACCGCCAAAATGGAAGATAGCGAAGGGTTGGCAATGGGTGTGGGCGGTAAGCCGGCATATTTGTAGGTATTATATGGGGAATCTATTTCTAAGTCCGCTAAAGTAGCCGACGGGTCGTTTTTACCGGTAATGTAGTTGATGGTGGCATCGCTTTGTAAAGCCATTTTAATTTTTAAGCGATTGTAAAAAATTCCCGCCACAAGTTTTCTTTCTTCTTCCAAAAGATTTTTGGCATTGGGGGTTAGAGCATTCCTTCCGGTTTCTTTTTCTACAATGGAAGCTAAAGTAATGGCTTGGTATAAACTCAAACCTTGTTGTTTGGCTAAGCTTTCCGCGTCTGTGGGTAGTTTGTTAAAAAATTCGTTTAAGAGTTTTTTAATTACAATTTGCGCAGCGTCGGCATCTGGGGTAATGACACGGTTGGTAATGGATTTAAATAAACGGTAAGTATTGGGATACAAAAAGCCTTGCAGATTTTTTTGCGCTTCCATGGGAAGCCGACTTTGATATTCTAAAGAATTAAAGTTGGAAGCGGTTTTTAAAAAAATTTCTTTGGTTACAATCCCCTGTTTTTCCAAATACTCCGCAATTTCTTGGTTAGGCCAACCTTCAATAATGCGAATGGTAATTTCTTCGGCTTTTTGGTTTTCCACATTTTTTTTGTACTCTTGCCACCTAGCTTTTCTTTGCCAATAAACAAATCCGCCCCCAATTAATCCAACCAGTAATAACAAAACCATACCAATTATTAACTGTTTTTTCATAATTTTATTATATCAGAAAAACCCTCCCAAAGGTATTTGGGAGGGTTTTTCTTTCATAAGGCTAGTTTTTCTTTGTTAAGTCTTCTTCTAAGTTTTCCAGCCATCTTTTAGCTGTGCTCTGTCCGCCCAGTCCGAAGGCCAAACCACCAGCTATGGCTAACATGGCAATTACGGCTCTGAATAAGTCATGTAGAAATTCGGTAGCAATTCCGAGTTGGGATAAAACGGCAATGACTGTAAAGACAATAATTGACCAGCGCGTTACTGCCACTAAAGCACTGGCAGAGTGTAATTGACTGGCTTTAACCACACTTTCCACCACTCCAGCAAAGAATTTGGCTGCTAAGAGTCCGAGTAAAAAGATGGCTGTGGCAACAATTACATCGCCAGCGTAGCCCAGCACGTCTTCGTAAAGAAAAGTGCTAACTTGGGAAAGGCCTAAAATTTCCGCAGCAGCTACAAAACTGCTAAGGAAAAAGAACCATTTAACTAACCAAGCACCAAAGCCGGAGAGGGATAATTTTCTCCCGGCTCTTTGGGCCACGGTTTCCATACCGAGTTGGTTAGCCAAACTGTCAATTTTAACAGCTTCTAAGATTTTAGCAACCAGTTTACTTAAAAAAATTGCCAAAATCCAACCTAAGAGTAAAACGACCAAAGCAGCCAACAAGGTGGGCGCCCAGGACATAAATTTGTCATAAAGATTTTCCAGCGCAGACAAAGCTACGCTTTGATATGTTGTATCCATTTGATTTTTCCTTTCTTATTATAGATGTTTTTTTGCAACCGACCTTGCAAAAGTTATTAATTATTCACCGCAAATATTAATGTAAGTCTCTCGGCTTCTGGCACCATCGCATTCCACAAAAAAGACACTTTGCTTTTTTCCCAATAGCAAAGTGCCGTTTTCCACAATTAAATTTTCCGAAGCTCCCATAAGGAAGGCTTTAACATGCGCATGACCGTTGGATCTTTCGTTGGGGGTAATATTTTGCCGGACTTCAAACAAGTCGTGCGCATAAGATTTATCTAACGGGACGAGTTCGTAAAGGGTTTTAAAAATATCTTGCAGTAACAACGGTTCGTTATGGTTTAATTTTATACTGGCTGTGGTGTGGGGGCAAAAAATTACCAGTTGGCCATTTTTTATACCAGCTTCCAAAACCGCAGTTTTTACATGCTGGGTGATGTCGATTATTTCAAACTGTTTTTTAGTTTCTAAAGTAAGTTTTTTATGGTATACACGCATTTCATATATTATAACATAAAATTTACAATAATTAAAATAACCCCCCTCTGTTGAGGGGGGTTATTTATATAAGAATTACAAGATGGATTCTTTAGCTTGTTTGGCAACTCGGAATTTAATTACAGTTTTGGCAGGAATTTGGATAGAAGCACCGGTGGCAGGATTTCTTCCCATTCTGGCTGGGCGGTTCTTTTTAACCAATTTGCCTAATCCCGGTAAGGTGAATTCGCCTTCTTTTTTAGTAGTAGCGTAAGCTAATTCTACTAAAGCTTCTACCATTTCGCTGACTTCTTTTCGGGTTTTGCCCAACTTATCAGCTAAAGCTTGCAAAAGTTCTGACTTTGTCATTTTCGTTTCCTTTGCATCTTTTGAGTTTTTTCAAAAGATGAAATTAATTTAATTTAACTCTATCTTAATAATATATAAAAAACCAATAAAATCAAGGGTTTTTTTAAAAAAAATTTAAAAATTGCCAATCAAAATAAAAAATGCTTTATTTATGCGGAAAAAAGTTATTACTAGAAATATTTATCCACAGCTATTTAATGAGCATACCATCTCCAAAAGAGAAAAAGCGAAAGTTTTTATTAATGGCTTTTTGATACAAATTTAATAAAGTTTTTCTGCCAATCAAGCTTCCTACTAGCATCATTAGGCTACTTTTAGGCACGTGGAAGTTGGTAATGAGCCCGTTAATAAATTTGAATTTATAATCTTTTTGAATAAATAAATTACTGGAGCCGGTTAAGTTTTGCAAATACCCTTGGGAGTTGGAAGCAGTCTCTAAAGTTCTTACCACAGTGGTGCCCACGGCAATAATTGGCCGATGCTGTTTTTTGGCTTGGTTTAAAAATTTGGCTGTTGCTTTATCTATAAAATAATATTCACTATGTAATTGTTTTTTCACAAAATTTTCCTCTTTGAGTGGAGCAAAAGTGCCTAAGCCTACATCTAGACGAATAAATTTTACTCCAATCCCCTGCTCTTTTAGGTGGCCAATAAGTTTTTGGGTAAAATGCAAACTGGCAGTGGGGGCTGCCACGGCCTGTCCGGTTTTGGCAAAAATGGCTTGATATTCTTGTCTTTTTTGTTTTTCGCTTAAAGGTGAATGTTTAATATAGGGTGGTAGTGGAGTGATGCCGATTTTTTGAAGGGTCCTAAAGATATCCAATTGAGGATCAATGGGCTGTAATTGGTACTCCCCTCCTAATTTGGCCAATACTTTTAATTTATGCAAAGTGGCTTGTTTACGTAAATTTAAACAAGTTAAAGTTCCGCTAATGGGTTTGTTGGCCAGCACCTTTAAATATTTACCTTGTTTGCGTAAAAATAACAGTTCCGCCACTCCGCCGGTGGCTTTTTTTACTAAAAATCTGGCTGGCAAAACTTTGGTTTGGTTAAATACCAAAACCGCATTTTTGGGCAAATGCTGGCTAAGGTTTTTAAAACTATCAAATTGAGTTTTTTGAGTTTTTTGGTTGAATACTAAAACTTTGGCGCTATCTCTGGGTTTTGCCGGCGTTTGCGCAATTAAATTTTCGGGTAAAAAGTAATTGTATTGATTAAGTAGCTTTTTAAAATTATTTGACTCCATAGGCTTAATGTAAGAAAATCTTAACCACTTCCACCAAGCCCCAAACTCCTAAGCCAATAAAAGCCAAGGTGCCCACAAAAGACACCCAAGCATTTTTTACAAGTTTAACCGTAAGGCTAGGGTTAATAAATAAAGCAATATTTAAAAGCATATGAGCGCCAATTACGCCTAAGGAGAAACCAAATACATTTACTATGTTAAAGAGAGGCACATAACCGGCAAAGTCATCTAATCCCAAAATAAACGGCACGGTAAAAGAAAAGTATAATAATTTTTTCCAAGTAAGATTGGTATTTCCTTTTAGTTTTTCACCCAAATCCGGTAAAATTTTGGCAGTTAGGGGCTGGGTAAGTTTAATAATGATACTTAATGGTTTATTTAAACCTAAGAATAAAAATTTTTTTATTCCCCCCTCCCCTTCCCAATTGCTAAAGTGTTCTAAAGAAGCAAAGGCCAATTCAAATAACACCAGGGCGGCTAAAAAAATCATAATGGCTAAAAGCCACTCTACTTCCTTAAAAAAAGTCCAAATTATTAGCACTAAAATTGTGCCTAAACCATTACCTAAGGCTGTGCCAATCTCTATGGCAATGCGGTTTTTCCAACCGGGGTTGGCAGTCATTAGCCGACCCATAAAAATCGCAAAATCCACCGAAGTTTTTAGGTAAATGGTGGCGCCAATTAATACATCGTACCAACGCAATTTAAGCACAATGGGTTGAGTATGAGGTATAAGATTGAGGCCCAAAATTACTCCGGCAAAAACTGCGGTTAAACCAAAAAATATTGCCACGGTTAGCACTAGTGGAATCATTTGATTTTTTACTATCCCTACGTTGTTTGTTGGGGTGTTTGGATTAGATAACATCTAGATTTTTTAAATTTTCAGCAAAAGATTCTAATATGCTAGGAAAGTCTTTTAAAGGTTTATTGGCAAGACCTTCATCAATAACTATTTCTTCCCATCTACCTTGTATTTGTCTGGCTGTATCTGAATTTTGTTCGGTTTTTCTATTAATTAGCTGTTTTATTTCATTAATTTTTTCATAAATTGCCATTTTAGGATTAATTTTTGCATTGGCTCCGGGCATGCCCATTTCGGCTAAAGGACCAAGAGGGTTAGAGTCTGCATGTGCCCAGTGTGCTGCTATATCAGCCAATGATATATTGGGTGCTTCAGTTCCCTCGTGTGTTGAAAGCGTAGTAATATGGGTTTGTAATTCATCTTTAAGCTTGGTTAATTTATTAGCAAATTCAGCCGTGGTTTCTATGCTATTTTCTCTTAGTTTAAAAAGGTCTGGGATGCTTGCCATAGGTTTATTTAAAAATTAATTGATAAATAAGTTTAAAAGGTTCGTTTGCGGGGTTAATAATTTGCTGACAAGAATCTAATATAATTTCTTGGTTATTTTGATAAATACTGAATAAATTTTGTGTGCCGTCGTAAGCTGTAGGGCAAATTTCTGTAAATTTACTGTCTAAAATTTTTTTAAAATCCGTATTAATAATTTGTGTTTTTAGTAATGCAAAATCAGTTGAATTGATTTTAACACTTTTCGTTATTTTTTTAAATCTGTCTTCGCTTAGGTCTTGCGGGTAGATTTTTGTAAGATCCCCGGAAGTGGACAATATATACTCGGCTTCACATAAACCGTATTGGCAAAGCCCTCCGCTCGATTTAACTTTAACCAAATAAGGCGGGGTCAATGTTGTTGGTTGGGGCTTAGTGGCGGTAAGGGTGGAGTTGCAAGCCGTTGCCAGTAAAATCAGGCAAATAATAAAAAAATATTTCATAACGGTTTTAAACGCACTAACAATAAAATTATTGGGAATAAAATTAGCACCAATAATATTAATCTTAGGAGTTGTGAGGGTTTATTGGGTGAAATAAAAAGCGGTGAATTGGGTAGTTTATTAAGCGCTTCTGTTAAAGCTGTAAGCGATCCACGCATAGATGGGAGCTGGTTAATTAATTTACCGGAGATTAAACCAACAAATTCCATTATTAATGCCAATTCGGTTTTTTTGGTAACCAGACCTTTAGTATAAATATATAATTTTGTATCCACTAAATCAAGGTTAAGTAAACTATATTTTTCGTATAGGAGTTGTAGAAATTCCGGAGTAAAAATTTGCAAAGCTTCAATTTCAAATTTGGTTTCCGCAAATAAGGAGAAGTGATTTTCCAAAGGAGTGCTTAAAGTAATTTTACTTACTCGAGTTAAATTGTTGTCGGCTAAGTCATCGCCAAAATAGTGTTTGTCAATTAACAATAGCAAAGGTGGTACCGGAGTTTGAAAGTCTATTTCTAAAATAGTGGTGGCATATTGTTTGGAACTTTTTCCTTGCTTAACTTTGTAAAAATAATTAAAGAGCCTTAAAGGCAAGTGGTTAATTTCACCTGTTATAATATCTTCATTTTTGGCGCCATGGCCTACTTGAAAAATGGCTCCCAATAGATTGGGGACTTCACCGGTTTTGGTGTAAGTGAAATTATTGGCAATGGCAAATTGCTCAAAAAATTTATGACGGAAACTCGTTTTGAAGGCGGAATAAATTAACCCAAAAACAATAAAGGGTAGAGCTAAAAGCAAAAGCAAAATTTCTGGAGATGCATTTAAGTAGGCCGAACCGGTTTGCCAACTAAATAAAATCAGTGACTCCCAAGTTATGGTAATGGCAATGGCCAGCCAAGATTCATAGCGATAGTATTGTTTGATGTATCCCATGGTATTGGCGTCTACATCGGTAATGGGGTCGTTATTGATTTGGATGTCCATAATACGGTTGGTTAAGATTTAGTCGTTGACTAAAGGGTTGTTGGGGAATTGTTTTTTCGATTGTCGTATTTAATTTTTAAAATTAGCACTGTTAGCCATGTTGCTAAAATAGGCACTGCGTATTTCCAATTGGTAATAATTTCTATTGAACGTTTGCCCAAAGTGCTAACCAGAGTTCCCCATACCAAATTCCAAAATAATAATACTCCGGTGGATTGCCATAAAAATGTTTTAAAATCCATTTGTAAAATGCCCGCAGAGGTGGCGGTAATGGAAGCTAAATTAACTTCCCAATAACTGGAAAATATGGCTTTAAGGCTATGCTTAAGTAGTTTAGTTTTGGCTTGCTCAATTTGGTTAGAAAAACCGAATTTTACCAAGAGTTTATACCAACCAAATTTGCCGAGTAAGTAGTCTATTAAATAGCCAATAAAAAAACCAATTGACACAATTAAAACTGTTAAAACAATTTTAGGTAAATCGCCTTGGCACGCCACCACACTAATAAAAATTACCAGTCCTCCCGGAAAATAGTTGCCAATGACGACTGCACTTTCCAGAATACTACAGAGTAAAACTAACCAAAGACCATAGTGAATAAAAAAATTGGTAAGGAGAGTGGTTAATGCTTCCCCGGTGGGCCAATTTAAAAAACGCCAAAGGATTTGGTAAAGGAGAGTAAAAATAATAATAGTTAAAGGTAAAGATAGAGATTTAATCCACCATTTTAAGTTCATTGGGATTTTTTCATGGTATACTTAAAAAATGAATTTTGTGATTCAGTTTAATTTTTGATAGCGATAGTTTATCAATTTTATTATATTACTAAATTTGTTGTGCTGAAAGTAAAGTTAATTTCCTGTCCTGAGTTATCTTTTGCCCTTATGGTTGGGAATTCATTGTTCTCACACTGATTGGGTCCTTTTACATATTTAAAAAATCGCATTGGCTCACCATACATCTTAGCCAAATTTCTACCACCTGGACTTTGATCAAAGTACAGAGTTTGACCCGGTTGTATTTTTTTAGCTTTTTCTATAGCTAATTCCCTTTCGTTTGGATTATTTAAATCCGGATTGATTGCTGACATACTATATTTTGATTTCCCTAGTATTTATACTAGTTTAATTATTTTTTTAAGTTATTTTTACCAAACTCTCCCCTGTCATGCTTTTAGGCTTGGGCAGGGACATTAATTCTAAAATTGTGGGGGCAATGTCGGCAAGGGAAGAATTAGGTTTTGGGTTTTGGGTTAAAGGTTTTGGAGGGGAGGAGACTAAAATAAACGGGACGGGGTTTAGGGTATGGGCAGTGTGAAGTTCTCCGGTTTTTTCATCTACATTAGTTTCCGCATTGCCGTGATCTGCGGTAATTATAGCCGTGCCGTTTACCTTGAGTAGTGCTTCCACTATTCGCTTTAATTCTCTGTCCACAGTTTCTACCGCAGTAATAATGGCAGGCTTATTGGCAGTGTGCCCCACCATATCGGCATTGGCAAAATTAATAACTAAAAAGTTGTCGCCCACTTGAATTCTTTCAAGCGCTTTATTTGCAATTTCATGAGCGCGCATTTCCGGCGCTTCGTCGTGAGTTTTTACATCTTTTCGGCTCTCAATTAGAAAATGTTGTTCACCCACATGGGTGTCTTGCTTGCCCCCGTTAAAGAAAAAAGTTACGTGGGCGTATTTTTCGGTTTCCGCAATATGGGATTGCTTGAGTCCAGCTTGGCTAATTTCCTCAGCTAAAGTTGTGTCGGGTTTTTGGGGTGGAAAAGCCACCAGTGCATCTATTTCCGGAGAATACTCTGTCATGGTAACAAAAAATAAATTTTTTTCTTTGGCATGTTCGGCAATTTTAAAACTTAACTGTCTGGGCCTATCGGTCCGGAAATTAAAAAATAACACGCCATCGTTTTGAGCAATTGGGTAGCTTTTACCTTGTTCATCTAAAAAGATAAGCGGTTCCAAGTATTCATCCATTACTCCTTCGTTGGCTAAAGTTTTTAACACCTCGGAGGGTTTTTGGTGTTTAAAAATTTTTCCTTGGTTTAAAAATAATGCTTTTTGCGCCACCTCGGTTCTCTGCCAGTTATTGTCTCTATCCATGGCAAAATATCGGCCCATGGTGGTGGCAATATGGCCAATCCCCGCTTGAGTCAGCACAGCTTCCAACTCCGCTAAATATTTATGCGCATCTTTAGGCGGGCTGTCGCGCCCATCGGTAAACGCATGAATCGCCACTTGGGAAATTTGCGCTTCTTTACACGCTGACAAGATACCAAATAAATGGGTTTGATGGCTGTGTACTCCAGCCGGACTTAACAGGCCTAACAGGTGCAAAGTGGAAGCATGAGTTTTAACATGAGAAAAAAGTTGGTTTAAAGCGTGATTATTTTTTAACTCATTATTTTGAATAGCTTTATTGATGCGCACTAATTCGGTATCTATAATTCGCCCGGCACCCATTGTCATGTGGCCAATTTCGCTATTGCCAATTGTGCCTTTGGTAAGCCCCACAGCTGTTTCAGACGCGTTTAACAGCGTGTGGGGGTAAGTTGCCCACAAATGGTCAAAACAAGGCGTTTGAGCGCTTAAAATTGCGTTATTTTGCTCTTCTTCCTTATGTCCCCAGCCATCTAAAATAATCAGCGCTACGGGTTTTTTATCATACTTTATCATACTGCTAATTATAGCAACTTTATGGTTGATTTGACAGAGAGAGACAATTTATGGGAATATGCACCAATCCGCTTTGCGGAAATATTTTAAAAGAGGAAAATTGTGTTGAAATTGATTGTTTTTTTGCTTTTTGCCGTGCTCACGCATGGCCAGAAACCGGCGCCCTCTGTCCGCCCCGTGCCCAAGGGCGAGGTGAAGAAGGGCGCGGGCAAGCAGGCGCCTTCGCCTAAGCCCGCGGATACCCCGAAACCGGAAGTTGACCGGAACGGAGAGGAGCGACATGGGTCGTTCCAAAACTCCTACGGCCAAGATACATGGTTTGTGATGTCCTGCATCCCCGGCCGGCCCGGGGCATGGCGTCAAGGACAGACGGAAAAAGTGCCATGCCAGTGTTTGGCTATGGTGCAGAGGGTGCAGGACGATGCACGCGCTGAGTGCGATAAGAACCACGCCCCACGTACCAAGGCGTGGCGCGACTGCCACGCTGACATCCCGGCGTGTTCCGAGTTGGCGGATACCGGCTCTGCCGAAGTCTGGGGCGACAAGTTTCAGAATCGGTGCCAGGTGTACTGTTATCGTCGCAGGTGTCAGTGTTGTGACGATCGGCAAGCGCAACTTCGGATGGACCGCACTGCCCGCCTGACCGTAGCGGGCATGGTGGCGCTCAAGTCCCATCTCCGGCTCCTCCCTCGTGAGCAAGCATGCAACGAATTCGTGGTCTTGGGCTATGCTCCCCTGAGGCCAACTGATCTGCTATACGTTTTCGCCCGCTCACTCGTCCCCGAGTAAACGGAGCGCAACAAATAACCCACACGCCGGCAGTCCCTTTGGGACCTGCCGGCGTTAACATTTCTAAAACAAATTAAATAATTATCATTCCGGAAGTTTGAATGCATCTGAGAACTATCCGGAATCTATACGGCTAAGCTTAGATCCCGGATATTTTTATCGGCTTAAAAAATTCCGGGATGACATACAAGTCAGTACTATGATGATCTTTGTTGTACAACAAAGATCATCATAGTACTTGGGAGAATTTAATTTGCAAAACCTCCGGCCTTTCGACAAGCTCAAGACCTTTGGTTTTAAGAAAAACCTCCGGCCTTTCGACAAGCTCAAGACCTTTGGTTTTAAGAAAAACCTCCGGCCTGGATTTGCCAGAGTTTTTGGTAAACCCCATCTTTTAATTTGAGTAACTCTTTATGTTTGCCCGATTCAATAATTTGTCCGTTATCAATAACAATAATTCGGTTCATTTGCATAATGGTGCTTAAGCGGTGAGCAATTACAATTACGGTTTTATTTTGCATTAAGGTTTTTAGTGCGTCTTGGATATACAATTCGCTTTCGCTATCTAAAGAAGAAGTGGCTTCGTCTAAAATTAAAATCGGCGCGTTCTTTAAAATGGCTCTCGCAATCGCCACTCTTTGTCTTTCACCGCCGGAAAGTTTTACTCCCCTCTCCCCCACCAAGGTTTGGTAGCCTTGCCTAAAACCGGTGATAAACTCGTGAGCGTGGGCTAACTTAGAAGCCTGAATTACCGCTTCGTCGGTAGCTAAGGGGTTGCCATAACGAATATTTTCCAACAAACTTCGGTGAAATAAAATGGGATCCTGAGGCACAAAAGCAATTTGTTCACGCAAAGAATTTTGAGTAACTTTGGCCAAATTTTGTTTATCCACTAAAATTTGTCCGCTGGTTAAATCGTAGAAACGCAAGAGCAGTTTAACAATGGTAGATTTTCCTCCGCCCGAGGGGCCAATTAGCGCAATTTTTTCTCGCGGTTTAATCACCAAATGGAAATGTTTAAGAATATTAATGCCTTTAGCGTAACTAAAATTTACATTCTTAAATTCAATTTCGCCTTGGCTAACCGCTAAGTTGTTGGCATTTTTTACATCAATAATTTCGTGCGGGGTCAATAAGACTTCCGTCATTTCGTTGGCATCGGCAATGGCTTCGTAAAGGTTTCTAATGTTTCGGCCCAAATTCCAGAACTTGTCAAAAATTCTAAAGAAATAAGCTTGAAACAATGCCACTGTACCTATGCTAATGCTACCTATTTGCCAAAGCTTAATGGCATAAAAAATTGCAATAAATTCTAGGAGTATCATGGTGCCAGCTTGCACCACTTCTCCCCAGGTACCTAAATCCCAAGATTTTTTCCGAATGGAAAATTGCGCTTCGGTAACTTCAGCAAAGCGTTGATTTTCCAAATCGTGAGACGCAAAGAGTTTAATGTTAAAATTATTGGTAATGCTGTCTGCCAATTGCGCGGTAACCAAAGTATCGGTTTGGGCTCTTTGAATATCTACCGGGAGTTTGTAGAGCGAATAATAATAGCTAAAAATCAAATAAATTACAGCCCAAACTAAAGCCATAAGCGCAATTGGCGGACTTTGGGTAAACAGAATAATAATAATTACCGCAACATCTAAACTGTTTCTCCCGAGTTCGAATACAATTTGGTCAGCTACGGTTTCAAAACTGCGTTCGTATCTTTTTACTTTGGTAACCAGACTCCCGACAAAATTGCTACTAAAAAAATTTAAAGAATGTTTATGCAAGTATTGGTAACAGGTGTTGTTTAAATCCGCCATAACCCGAGGTTGAAACCAATTATTAATAAAATTAAAAGATCGGGCAAAGCAAAAGCGGATTATGGCCAAACCAAAAATAAATTTTACCAAGCTCAACATGGGCGCGATGTTTTGCGGACTGCCGGTATTTAGTAAATCAATTAATTTTTTATACAACAGGGGGGTGTAGTTTTGCAGGAAAGTGTGGCCGAGCACCCCAAAAACAATACCCAAAATCGCTAAAGGATATTTTTTGCTGTGTTGCCAAAAAATTTTTAGGGTGTGTTTGGTAAGGGTTTGCATGTTAGAAAGCAGATCTGAACGCAGATCTTTTAGGCGGATATTAAAGCGGATCTAAATAACGAATATCCAATTAAAATTTGTTGATATTTTTACAGTTAACAGTTTAATTTTTCGGATTTTTTTTCAAATTATTTTCTTAAACCGAGGCCGTAATTGACAAAAAATAAGACAATGCTAAATAATAGGGCCCAACCAAAATTATCTACTTGAAAACCCGGAGTAATGGCACTGGCGAGCATTATTAACAGTGCATTAATTACTAAGGTGAATAAGCCTAAACTTAAAACATTCACGGGTAAAGTGAATACGAGCAAAATTGGTTTAATAAAAGTGTTAATTAAACCAATGACCACAGCTGTGACCATGGCCGGAAAGAAACCGTCCAAATGAACCCCGGGCAGTAAGTAAGAAGTTATGATTATGGCTAAGGTGGAAAGTAACCAAGGAATAAAAATGTGCATAGAATTTTGAATTAATTTAATAATATTGAATTTATACTATATTTAGGATTAATTTCCCCTGTTTCTAATTTTTGTATCACTATTTCCGATGCTATTTTAAAGTCGTTAAATAATTTTTTTAAATTTAATTTTAAAGGCGCCTTTTGCTCTTCTCTGCTTAGATGTATATTTGTTTCGTCATTATTGCAAAAAATTATGCTCGGTTTTGGAATTAAAGTATGACAAAAACCACATCTAAAATCTTCGTAAAGTTTTTGTCGCTCAATAAAGTAGCTTTCATTGATGGGCTTAAAAAGTTTTTCAATGGCAAGATCAAATCTTTTTTTACTTAAATCTTTTATAAAAAAATCGTAACTATCAATACAAGCTCCTAAATGTTCAATTCCAATACCAATTAGGACATAAGGTGCTAACCATTGACCATGTTTATTAATTAGTGAGTCAATGCCAAGAATTAAATCATTTTTTATAAAGTTAATTTGACTTTGTTTTAAACCGTATACATTTTGGTTGGTAAGATTATTGTAATTTATAATTGCTGATCCGTTTAGTGGAGTGGCTATTGGCGCAATATTCATTTTAAATATTAATCAAATAAAGATATTGGCGAAGTGTGGCAGGGGGTGAAGGAGTCGAACCCTCGCAAATGGTTTTGGAGACCATTGTACTACCGTTATACGAACCCCCCATAAACTAAGAATCAAGAATTGGGAGTCAGAAATTAATAACTTAATTCATAATTTTTAAGACCTTATGCAAAATAACATTTTGGCTTATTTCCCCAAACTTCGGCTACAAAATCCTCAAGTCTCCTCCGCTTATCTCTCTCTCGGATAAACGTCGTCAACTCTTCGGGTTTTTCGCTCAAAGTTTGTAAAAATTATCAAAAAAGCTTATTTTGCAAAAGGTCTTTACTTCTTGATTCTGAAATTATTTTGTTTCTTTGTGCAAAACTTGTTTTTTACAAAATTTGCAAAATTTGTGAAGCTCCAAACGTTTGGCCGTCATCTTTTTATTCTTTTTGGTTTGGTAGTTTAAATTATGGCAAGTGGTGCATTCTAAATTGATTTGATGATCTTGAGACATAGTATTAAATCCTAAAATCGAAAATCGAAAATCGAAATTCGAAAGTTAATTAAATGGAGCCGATGGTCGGGTTTGAACCGACGACCTACGGTTTACAAAACCGTTGCTCTACCAACTGAGCTACATCGGCAAGATATCTAACGGGGCGTGCCGACTTACCTACGGTTTACAAAATTTATCCCGCACCCGCCGAGTCAGCGAGGCGTGGTGCTGGGGCCGTTGCTCTACCAAGTGCTTGTCCGCCATAGCTTCAGCGACGGCGGAAGCTAAGCTGGCACTATTTGAGACTTTTAGCTGACAAGTTTTAATATTTTACCTTAAATTGGCATTTATGTCAAAAAGAAACCCGCCGTTTAGACATCTGTGGCGGGTTTTCCTCAGTTGTAAAGAATTGCGACAACTGAGGAAACAAGGATAAGCGTCCCCACAAGGGCAGCGATGGCCCCTGAGGAGAAGAATCCGTTCCTCGCACGAGTGTGCGAGGAACGGAGTGTCCTCGTTCTTTTTGTCATAAAAAAGAGTTTAATGCCAATTTCATCCATTGTCAATAAGCCGAAAATTAATTATAATACTGCAAGTTGTAAGTTGGTAAGTTGTAAGAAAATAATAATTATTAATTTATTTAAAAAATGAAATACAAAGTTAAAGATATAAATTTAGCTAAACAGGGAAAAAATAAAATTGCCATGGCAGAAGCCGAAATGCCGGTAATGGGCATTGTGCAAAGTGAATTCAAAAAACGTCTGCCGTTTAAAGATTTAACCATTGCGTGTTGTTTGCACGTGACCAAAGAGACCGCGGTATTAATGAAGGCGCTAAAAGCTGGCGGTGCCAGAGTGGCTTTATGTGGCAGTAATCCCCTTTCTACTCAAGATGATATTGCCGCGGCTTTGGCCACCGAAGGCATTAGTGTGTTTGCTTGGCGCGGGATTAGCGATGATAAATATTATTGGTGCGTAAATCAAGTGTTAGATTTTCATCCGCAATTAATTATCGACGACGGCGCAGATTTAATTTCCGTGATGCATAAAGAGCGCAAAGCGCAAATCAAAGAAATTTTTAGCGGTCAAGAAGAAACCACCACCGGAGTTATCCGCCTGAAGGCTATGGCTAAAGACGGTAAGTTAAAGTTTCCGGTCGTGGCAATAAACGATACGCCCACTAAACATATGTTTGACAATTACTATGGCACGGGTCAGTCCACTATGGACGGACTTTTACGCGCTACCAATATTTTATTGTCCGGCAAAACTTTAGTGGTGGCAGGGTATGGTTTTTGTGGAAAAGGGATTGCGTTAAGGGCACAGGGTTTAGGTGCGAAAGTGATTGTGACGGAAGTTGATCCTCTTCCGGCACTGCAGGCGAGTATGGATGGCTTTGAAGTTATGCCCATGAACAAAGCGTGCAAATTGGGCGATGTCTTTATTACCGTAACCGGCAATAAAGATGTAATTACTAAAGAACATTTTAAGTTAATGAAAGACGGGGCGATTTTGGGCAATAGCGGACATTTTAATGTGGAAATTAATGCAAAACAGCTTCATCAGCAGTCGGTAAGCAGTAAACAAGTAAGAGATAATTTAATGCAGTATGATATGCCTAGCGGAAAAAAGTTATTTTTAATTGGCGAAGGTCGGTTAATGAATTTGGCGGCAGCCGAAGGGCACCCCAGCGCAGTAATGGATTTAAGTTTTGCGGACCAAGCTTTAACCTGCGAGTGGTTGTCTAAAAATTATCAAACTTTAAAAAATGAAGTGGCTGAGGTGCCAACAGTCATTGACGAAAAGGTGTCTAGGCTAAAATTGGCTTCCATGGGTGTGAAAATAGATGTGTTAACCCCGGCGCAAAAAAAGTATTTGGCTTCGTGGCAGGAAGGGACATAATAGAGAGGACTAAGTGCTAAGTTATAAGTGCTAAGGGAAAGATAAATGAACTAGTGTCATTCCGGAATTTGCTTTAGGCGGATTCCAGAATTTAGTTTTTAAAAACAATTGAGTGGTAGCTTAACTAAAATCCCTTATAACTTTAAGTCATAAGGGATTTTAGTTTGAATAAAAAAATATAATGAAATTTTGGGGGCGCGCTGTGCTTTGAGCAGAAAGAATGAAGCACAGCGCGCTCGAGTTAGAGGTACGCAGAGGGGTCCTTGCGGACCGCCTCCCATATCTCCCCCGAGGGAGGGTGATTGTACGCAAACCATGCGTACAATCCTATTAGGGCTATCAGCACTAATAGGATCCACCCCCCACCCCCCTTTTGGGTTTCGGGCATGGGGCCTCCTTTCGAGCTTATAAAGTAGCAAATGCAGATTAATTAGTCAAAATAAAAAATGCCACCCGCGCAGACCGTGAACGCTCAAAGAGCGCTTTAGGCTGTTTGGGTGGCGAAAGGGGTGGTGTGTTGTCAGTCTACGGGGACGAACTGTCCCCCGCAACCGAAACATTCCACTATCGTATTTATTTTTTCCCAGCAATCATTACCCCGCCCGCAGTGCGGGCAGTCAGAAAAATAGAGATTATCCACCTTGACGCGGGGCGTTTGTGGTGGAGTTACCCGCTTGATTACCACGGGTTCGGCCGGGGCGGGGGGTGTCCCCCGCTGTGTCCGCCGGCGCAGGCTCTTGGCCTGCTTGGCCGAGAGCCGTTCGCCCCCGGGCCCGCTGGCCCGGAACCGACCGCCCCCGAGGGGGGCAAACGTGGGGGCGCCGGGCCCCCGAAGATCAACTAATCTGGTCATAAGACCTCCTTCAAGGAGGCATAGTAAAGGAACAGAGAGAGAGAGAGTCAAGGGGAGAAATGAATTATGAAGCGTGAATTATGAATTATGAAAAAATATCAAAATTAATGAATTTTTAAATCTGGACAAAAATTTAAAAATTGGCTAATATTAATCAACAAATAAAAATACGGGCAGGTGGTAGAGCGGTCAATTACATCGCGCTGTAGACGCGACGACCTTCAGGTCTACGGGGGTTCGAATCCCTCCCTGCCCACCACTAAAACACTCTGGACTATTAAGTTCAGAGTGTTTTAGTTTAGAGACAAGTTATTTTGTAATATTTTCTAAAAGTACGCCTACCCCATAAGCAATACCCGCAGCTAACATACCTATCGCAAAGCTTTCCATCGCAGAAAGTATTTGATTTTTACCGGAAATTTTGCCTTTAATAATGCCAATTAAAAAAAATGATAAACCGGTAAGTATGGTGGAAACTAAAAAAACATTTTGGCTTAAAAAGGTATTAAAAGTGGAAAAGACAAAAGAAAATAAAGGAATAAAACCAACAATAATAAAGGAAATAAAAGTGGCAAAGGCGGTTTTTAAAGGGTTTACCGAATAATCATTTTGTAATTCATTGGTGGATTTAGTGGAGAGGTAGTTAGAGGCTGCCATAGAAAAACCATCGGCAAATAAGTTGGCAAAACCCAGGATTAGCACTACTTGTACACTTAAGCTGGCGCCAATAGAACCGGCAACTACGGCAAAAGTTGTGACTGTGCCGTCCATGGCTCCGTAAACAAATTCCCCTAAATATTTTTTATGCAGTGCGGTTTCCGTCATAGTTTTATAGGGACCAAATTTTCCCTCCTTGTGGAGCCGATGACCGGAATTGAACCGGTGACCTACTCCTTACCATGGAGTTGCTCTACCAGCTGAGCTACATCGGCTCGACAAGAAGTATAAGTTGTTTGATTAACTACTTACAAAATTGGTATGAAAATGAAAGTTTATGTTTTTAATCTGTTTTTAAAATCCAAAAATTTTTGATTTTGCGGATCCATTTCCAAGGCTGTGGAAATTACCGTGTTAGCCTCTTCAGTTTCGCCTAGGGCCCGAAGACCTTGCGCTAAGTTATAATAGCGGTTTAATCTGCCGGAATCAAGAGCAATGGATTTTCTATAGCTGTCTGTGCTTAAGTGGTAATCTTTGAGCTTAAAACAGGTAAAACCCAGACGTGCCCAATAGTCAGCGTGGGCGGAATTATGGGCCGTTAAATATAAATAGATATCTTTGGCGTCGGCAAATTTATCGGTACTTAAATAATACTTACCTAAGGCATCGTAATTGTCTAAATTTTTTGGGTCTTGTTTAATGAGCGCAAAGTAGTCGGTTTCTTGTTTGTGGTTTATGGCTTCTTCTTCCGCTTCAATACCCGGGTTAGCGGGAGTAAGGTTGGGAGTTTTGGGTTTGGCCAAAAACAATTTTTTTACTTGAATGACTGCTTTGCCGGTAGGCACCATTTCCTTGGCTTCTAGGGCATAACGCCAAATTTTTTTCGTGAAAAACAAGAAGTGGTATTTGACCTTGGAAAATTTAAGGGTGGGCAAACCTTTGGAGCTTAAATTAATGTGCGCGTGAGTAGGTTGTAAAGTTTGGTCTTGTTCCAGTTTTTGGTTAGCTTCGGGTAACTTTTTTAGCACTAGCAGAATTAGTCCAAAAATGGCCAGAAAAAAAATTATAACTGGTAGAAACTGATAACCCATAAGTTAAAAGACAAAAATTAAATGACTTGAGACAAACACACCTTACCTTTTGGTTAGGTTGTCAAAATTTGTTAATTGCCTAAAACAAACCGGGCAAAGCGTTTAACCACTACATTCTCCCCCATTTTGGCCACGGAATTGGCAATTACCTCTTTTACTGTGAGGTCGGGGTTTTTAATAAAGGCTTGCTCTAACAAACATACTTCTTGAAAGTATTTATTCAGTTTGCCTTCTAAAATTTTGTTGACTACTTCTTCGGGCTTGCCTTTAATTTCTTCTCGGTAAATTTCTTTTTCTTTTTCTAAAACTTCAGCTGAAATGTCGGCTGGAGACACAAATAAGGGGTTGGCGCCCGCAATATGCAGAGCCAGTTCTTTAGCTAAGCTTTTAAAGTCATCGGTCCGAGCGACAAAATCGGTTTCGCAATTGAGTTCCAATAAAACCCCAACTCGGCTACCTGGGTGAATGTAGCTCTCAATTATCCCCTCTTTCGCCACGCGGTCGGCCTTTTTTCCCATTTTGAGCGCGCCTTTTTTTCTTAAAATTTCCACCGCTTTGGTTTTATCACCTCCGGCTTCTTCCAAAGCACCTTTAACATCTAAAAGTCCGGCGCCGGTTAATTCGCGGAGTTCTTTAATGAGTTCGTTCATATATACTGATGCACGGACTTCACTGATTCCACAAATTTTTGATTGGTGCAATTTGTGTTATCTGTGTATCCGTGGCTATTAATTATTTTGTTTCTTCTTTGACCACAGTCATAGCACTTCTGCCTTCTTTGATAGCCGAAGCAATGGCCGATAAGACTAATTCGACGGCTTTGGTAGCGTCATCGTTGCAAGGAATTAAATAATCAATCCCTTCGGGGCAAACATTGCTATCTACCACGCCGATAATTTTAACTTTGGCTTTTTTGGCTTCTTTAATGGCTATGGCATCGTGTTTGGAGTCGGTAACAAAAATGGCGTCGGGAATTCTTTTAAGATTTTTTATCCCTTCAAACAGTTTTTTCAACTTATCGATCTCTCGTTCAATCATTAAGCGTTCTTTTTTGGTATAGCGTTCAATTTCCCCGCTCACTTTCAAATGTTCCAATTTTTCCAATTTGCGAATAGTTTTTTGAATGGTGCGGAAATTGGTAAAGGTGCCACCTAACCAGCGAATATTTACAAAAGGCATATCGCACTCTAAGGCCGAGGCTTTTAAAATTTCTCGAGTTTGTTTTTTACTTCCAATAAAGAGAATTGTCCCGCCTTTACTGGCCAAGGTTTTTACAAATTCCATGGCTTTGACCAAGTATTTTTTGGTTTTTTCCAAATCTAAAATATGCACCCCGTTACGAGCGGTGAATATAAAAGGTTTCATTTTGGGATTCCAGCGAGAAGTGCTGTGACCAAAATGGGCGCCACTCTTAAGTAGCTCTAAAAGCGTAATGTCTTTCATAGGTGTGGTATCCTTACTTCTTTTTTAAAAAAAGAAGTGCTTCCATCCCCAGTTCCTTAAACTTGCCCTCAGGCGGTTTAAGGCAGGATATATAGGGAATGTGATATTAATATTTATCAGGACTTCCGCACCGCCACTTTATAGGGCGGGCAAAGCCCGACCCTTAAAGTGGCTCTGGCCAATTTCTTCGTTATTTTCTTTCGGTTTTTCTCGCCGTAGTCAGACTACGTCTCCAAAAATCCTCAGAAAATGCCTTGAACTTGGCTCAGTGCATAAGTCCTGGTTATTTAGACTCCTGTGATTATTGTATTAATCAACCGGCACAGCCAGATTAATCAAAACAACTATACCCTAAAGGTTTTGATAAATCACAACGCGGAAGTCTTGATTGACTAAAGCATTATAACAAGCCTTGACTATTTTGGCAAGTCTTGGTAGACTTATAGCAGTAATAATTTACTAAATATAAATGAAAGCGACCATTCATCCTCAATATTTTACCAACGCCACAGTCATTTGCGCTTGTGGTAATACTTTTAATGCGGGTTCCACAATGCAAGAAATGCATACGGAAATTTGTTCTAATTGCCATCCGTTTTATACCGGCAAACAAAAACTTATAGACGTACAGGGCCGAGTAGATAAATTTAAGAAACGCACAGAAATCGCCAGTATAAAAAAAGCAGCCGTTAAACCCAAAAAAGAAAGAAAAGCCAGAGTTAAGGCTTAACTTCATAACTTTTACAAAACCACCTTTCAGTTTTTAGGTGGTTTTGTGTTAGGATTAAGGAGTATTCAATACTTACCCTCAAGTGGCTAGCCAGAAGCTAAAAGCTAACTACTAATTGCTAAACGCAAATTTATGGAAATTGCTTTTCAAAAAATTTTAGATGAGTATAACCAAATTACCGAAGATTTATCTAAGGGTGGTGGTTTGGATATGGCCAAATTGGGTAAAAGACAAGCGGAATTAGCACCGATTATTGATAGAATTAAGAAGTATGAATTAGGAATCAAGGAGTTATCAGACAACGAGAAGCTACTAAATGATCCTGATTTGGCAATACAGGCAATGGCTCGGGAAGAAATCTTACATCTTAAAACCTACATCTTAAATCTTCAGTCGGAAATTGAGGAGGCTTTACTGCCGAAAGATTTAAATGACGATAAAAATGTCATTGTGGAAATTCGCGCCGGAGCCGGTGGAGATGAGGCCACGCTTTTTGTGGCGGAAATGTTTCGGGCTTATGGCAAGTTTGCGGAAGAAAAGGGTTTTAAACCCCACATTGTTTCATCTTCCCGTTCTGATGCCGGAGGTTTTAAGGAAGTGATTTTTGAAATTCACGGTCCCTCCTTCGCTAAAGCTTCGGAGGGCAAGAAAGCCCCATATTCATTATTTAAATACGAATCCGGAGTGCACAGAGTGCAAAGAGTGCCGGATACGGAAAAGAGTGGCCGAGTCCATACTTCCACCATTACCGTGGCGGTTTTGCCAATTTTGGAAGAGAAAGATTATTCCATTCCCGATAAAGATTTAAAAATGGAAGCCACCACCTCTTCGGGGCATGGCGGGCAGTCGGTTAATACGACTTATTCGGCGATTCGCATTACCCACTTACCGACAGGGATTACCGCACAATGTCAGGACGAACGCAGTCAGGCCCAAAATCGAGAAAAAGCTTTGGCGGTAATTCGCGCGCGCGTGGCTGCCCACTACGAAGAAATTGAAAACAAAAAAGTAAGAGATTTAACTAAGTCGCAAATCGGCACGGGTGATAGAAGCGAAAAAATTAGAACTTATAATTTTCCACAAGACCGCGTGACTGACCACCGCATCAACCAAAATTTTAACCAGATTAATTTAATTATGGAAGGTGAATTTTCTCTTATTATCTCGGCTTTGCAAAAAGCCGACATTGAAGCGAAAAAAGCAGCGTTGAAGAAATGACCTTTGGAGCAATTTTGACACCACTGACAAAATTATGACCATTCACGAAGTAATCAAGCAAAATTCAGCAATTGAAATTGAGTTATTGCTCTCGCATCTCCTTGGCAAACCCAAGGAATTTTTGTATCTCAAGCCGGCTTTTAAGCTATCAGCTAATCAGCTACTCAGGTTAAAGAAAATGATTAAGCGTAGGCAAAAGGGTGAGCCTATAGCTTATATTTTAGGCTACAAAGATTTTTTAGGGCTTAGGTTTAAGGTGAATAAAGATGTGCTGATTCCCAGACCGGAGACAGAAGATTTGGTGGAACAGGTTATTAAGTCCGTTAAGTTATTGGGTTATCCAGTGAAAAAAAACTCCCCCTCCCCCCTCTTTGGCCACAGAGGGGGTAAAGGGGGCGTGATTAAAATTCTCGATGTGGGCACGGGCAGTGGCTGTATTGCTGTTTCATTGGCAAAACAATTTTCAATTCTCAATTCAGAATTTTCAGTTACCGCATCAGACATTTCTAAAAAAGCTTTGTCTGTGGCAAAACAAAACGCAAAAATGCATAATGTAAAAATTAAATTTATCCATTCAAACCTTTTTAAAAATATTAAAATGAATTTTGATATAATTATTGCTAATTTGCCGTATGGTTGGAATGAATGGAAAAATAATTCTAGCACCGAGACCGCGGGTCTGAAATTTGAGCCTCAGCAAGCTTTATTTGCCAAAGAGCATGGATTGTATCACATTAGATCTTTATTAGAGCAAGTTGCGGGCCAGAAGCATCAACCCAAAATTATTTTTTTGGAATTTGATCCGCGCCAAAAAACTGAGTTACATCGAATGATTAAAGGAATTTTACCGGATACTCGGACAGAGTTTTTTAAAGATTTATTTGGTCGTTGGCGATTTTGCCAAATTAGCCGGAGAGAGTTTGTGAATTAACTGCTGAAGCGTGGTGGTTCTATGGATTCTGAGTCTCGGAATTTCCATTAAGTTATCTAAATTGATTTGACTCCCCTCTTTGGTCGTAAGGCCCAGTTTAAAACCAGTAAGTTGGGCTAAGCGTATATAATTGGGCGTGTAGTGTCCATAAGGATAAACTAAAGTTAGGGTTTTAATCCTCGTATGTTTTTCTATGGAAATAAGCGAGTTTTTTAAATTGTTTTGGATAAATTCATCGGTGTATTTTTTATTGGCACCATCGAAATGCGTGTGAGTATGCGAAACCATTTCATGACCTTGGCTTAAAGCGTGGTTGATTGCTTGCCAATCGCCGTAAGTGTTATCACCTATGGTGGTGCCTTGAAATTCGGTAATTAGCGCCACGGTGCCGGTAAATCCAAAGTGCTCCAAAACGGGCAAGGCGTTCTCAAAAACGTCTTCGTAGCCATCATCAAAAGTAAAAATAATGGGTTTTTCGGGTAACAGTTTAGTTCCTAAGGCATAGGAATAGATATCTGCCAGCTTAATGCTAACAAAGCCTTGGTTGTAAATATATTCCACTTGTTGTTTGAAATTTTCTTTGCTTACAGTCAGGTCTTTTCTAATTAAGTTGGGTTGTTTAGGCAAATCCCCCACATGGTGATACATTAAAATTGGCAGGCTAAGAGTTTTAACTGTGGGGGGAAATAAACCAGAGGTTTCCGGTTGAGTTTGCTGTTTAAAGTTGATGGCATAAAAGCCCACTAACCAACAGCCTAACCCTATTACAAGTAAAAATTTTATAATCAGCAGTTTTTTGAGCATAAAATAAATTTGCCCCCCGATGGGCATCGGGAGGCAAAAGTTGGAGAAATTATTTTTTAGGTTTCTCTTCTTTGGTTTTTTCTTCAGCCCCGGCTTTGGCTTCCTCGGGGGTCTTAACTTTTTCCGAAGCGGCGACTACGGCTTCTACCGCGGTTTTTTCATCGGTGCCTTTAGCCAATTCGGCTTCCACGTCTCGGGGCGGTTGGACTTTGGCAATTACTTCCTCGGGGTTAGCTAAAATTTGGACTTTATCCCCCAGTTTAAGATCGCGGATGTGAATGGCTTGGCTGAAATCGGTTAAGCTGGCAATATCCACTTGAATGTTATGAGGTAAATCGGCAGGGAGACATTGCACTTCAATTTCATTCATAACTTTAACCAAAATTCCACCCATGGCTTTAACCGCCGGAGATTCGCCCACGAATTCCAAAGCTACGCGTGCTTTGAGTTTTTCGGTCATGCTCACTTGGTAAAAATCGGCATGAATCGGTTCGTTGGTTAAAAAATGCAATTGAACATCTTGAATCAAAACCGGTCTTTCGGTTTTTTCGCCTTCAATGGCCAAATCTACAATGCTACTTTCACCGGCAGATTTTAAACATCTTTCAAATTCGGTCTTTTTTAGGCTTAAGTTGATATTTTTTATGTTGTGACCATAAAGCACAGCCGGGATATCCCCGCCTTTAATGAGTTTATGCACTTTATTTTTTATGTCTCTGACTTTGGCGTTCAACTTTACTTTATTCATAGTTATCCTTATGGATTTTGCCCATTGGCGTTTTTTCGCCTACTCACAAAATCTTAATTAGTTTTACGATTATACTACAATCTTTAGCTTTTGTAAAGTATTGATTTTTTTATTTATTAAGTTTAGACTTAGCGAATGCCAAAGGAGGGCATACAGAATGTTTGAGTTCTGCGCCCTCTGTGGAGGGGAAATTATGCCCGGGCAAGCGTATAAGCGCTCCGGGAAAAACAAAGTTCATTGGTGCCCCTCTTGTGAGGGCGCCAAAGTGGTCGTTCCGGACCACCCGGTTTTCGTGCCAAGTGACGAGAAGGTTAAGTGGCATTCCCGCCACCTTCCTCGGTTGCTGGGCTCGGAAATTCGCCGGACGCGGGAAGAACGAGTTTGCTACTACTGCTCCAAGCAGTGTAGCGGTAGCGATTTCCCGTTCCCGATCTACTCGGGGGACGAGTATGTTCGGGAAACTTGGGTGGTTATGGCCGGGGACTTTTGGGAAAATCGGACGCGGATCGAGATCCGTTTTCGGCACTACCCAGAGTGCCCGTGGCCGCATCAAGACCCGCCTGAAGAAAAAGGCGGGGGGCGCGTTTTGGAGTTCCCTTCTCGGCGCCGGGGGTGCTGGGGTGGTGGACTCAAACGCGCAGCATAAAGGGCGCCCTGTGTAAACGTGGCGCCCTTAAATATTTTTATTTGATTAAGCTTTAAAGTCTCTATCCGCCATAACAGGTGCCGTGATTTTGCATATTGGAAGGAATTGCCCAATAAACTTCCGCGGTTCCGCCATCGGCGTTTTGATTTCGATATTTACAATACATTCCACCTCCATTGGAATAATATAATTCACCTCTATATCTAAAGTTTTGAGCCGGAATATTGTTTTCGCACAGATCTCCCCCACCTAAATGTGTAGGTAAACTGTAAAGTCGAACAGCTGTGTCAGTGGGTACCGCTTTGGCGCGCTTGCAATAACTGTGGCTGTTGGAATAGTATACTTCATTATTGTAGATAAAATCCCCTGTGTCCCAAAATTGGTAATTGGGGCAAATGGGGTTTTGGCTGGAATTGACATTAATATTCCATAAGTAAGCACGATAAGCATCCTCCCCTTCAGGCTTATCGTAGTTATGTATAACTAGTAATTTCATACTATCCGCAATAGTTCCTTGTTCTAAACCGTTAGGATTAATGATGGTGGCATATTGGTAACCGGGCTTGTCTAAAATTCTATTATTTGAGTCGCGTTTGGTTCTGTCGGAAGCGATTACAGATTTTAATTTCCAATCAACCATATTATCTGATTCATGTAATTCCACTCTAGTGGTGTTTCTACCGTCTAAATTAGATGGCATGGTTAAAATCAAGTAACCTTTTTTGGTGACTGTGCTAAAGGCTGCATCGGTATGAGTTACTCCATTTAGGTTGGTGGGTGTGGCTTCACCGCCCAAACCTTTGCTTTCAAATTTTCGATTATAATATTTTTTCCATTCCGTAGTTGTGCCATTTCTCGCTGAGTTTAGTACATCTTGAACTTTAGCTCTAGCCACACCTACTTTGTAGCCATGTCCGCGTTCCATATAATAAATATAAAAATATTCCGGATTGCTCGCAGAGATTGGCAGATTAGGATTTTCGGGTTTTACTAAGTATGGCACGCCTTGCACATTGCTTACATCATTGCTGTCGGGTTCCACAGATTTAGTCATGTCCATTTGGATAATGTGTCCCAAATAAGTAAAGCTATTCCCGTTGTCCCTAGACCAAGCTAATCCTACTCTTCCAGCCCAATGATCGTCATCTTTTAAAGCCTCAATATGTATAAATGCCAATAGTCCATCGGGGGCTTGATAGAGGTTTACTATCCAAGCTTGAGTTGAGTAAGGTAAGCCATTTACCACAATGGGAAATTCGGAATTTTTACCAATGTTGGTAAAGAGGTCATTTTTATTTTTGGGTCTAGCCCAAATGTTTAACGATAAGGGTTTTTCGGCCGGTCCGGCAGTTTTTTGAATTCCGTTTTCGGCATCCATTAACCAAAAAGTTTGACCGTTGTTGTTAAAATTTATTAAAGGAGAGTCAACAATTCTGCCTACAACCGGTTTAAATTCTTCGGGTGTCACGGCAATGGTTGGGCCTTGGCAAAATTCAGACATATTAAACGTTTGAGTATGGGTTACTGGTGGCACAGGAATATTTGTTTCAATTTCGGGTAATAAAGATTCAGGATTTTGATTGTTGTTGCTGGTTTCCGGAGCTTCTAAAGCTACAAAACCTCTATTAGCAACTCTTACTCCTTTGCCGTAAGTTTGTGAATAGAAAATTAGACGATTAGTCGATTTTGGTAAAATTATAAAACCGGTTTCTATTTCCCCAGAGTTAGTAGCGCTCGCTATTAATAAATTATTGTTTAAATATATAGAGCCACTTCTGCCTACAATTCGATTCCAAAGTATTTTATAATTCCATTTTTGGGTTTCCTGATTAAAGGCTAAGGGTTGAACTCGCAGATGTAAATTGGGGTTTTGAAATACTGTTTGTTCGGAGTAATCACTTACCCCCAGTACTCTCGCGTGTCTTAAAATTTCCAAATAACTCAGCGCCCTGACATTTTGCCAAGGCATTAACATTACCACTGCCATTAGACAGAGAAGTTTTTTTACTGACATAAATTTTTATTTGATTAGAGATTACAGGAGGTGTAAGCTCCATTAATTTTTTAAAAAAGCGTTAGTTTATAACGCTTTTTTACTTAAGAGTGAAATAAAATCACCATTTAGAGTTTTTAACTCCGAATGAATGTTTAAGACATCGTTACTGCTAAGGGGTTTATGAGTTTTAAATTTGGCGGAATCTTGGCCAGTGAGATCGGTAATCATGCCCACCGAATACACTTCCGGACCTCTTACTTCCACATTAAACATGACCGATGATTTGCATTTGGCGCAGTCCGAATGAATTAATATCCCGGCTTCTCCGTAAATCTCATCTGACCAGCTCTCAATGATTTTAGCGGTATTGATTTTATATTTAGTCTGGCAAACCGGACATTTTAGCACCTGTCCCAGCCAGGCCATGACTTTATTGAGATCAATATTTTTCATAGATTTTTTCTTAGGCTTTGTATGATTGTTGTTCAGCTGACATGGGATTTTTCATTACTAGCATAGTTTTAGAAACTCTAAAAAATCTCGGATTCAATATAGCATAAAAAATCAAAATCTCAAAATTTTTGATTGTAAGCTGACATTTTGCGCAATGCCCAGACTCATCATAACGGTTAAAAAGAAACTGCCCCCGGCGCTCAAAAAAGGTAAGGGAATGCCGGTAACCGGCAGAAGACCAATATTCATACCCACGTTGACCAAAGTATGAATAATAAACAGAAAAAATACTCCCCCGGTAATGTAATACCCTAAATCATCCTTAGTTTGGTGCATAATGTGTAATAGTCGGAAGGCAATAAAACCATAAAGTAAGACTAAAGTTAAGGATCCTACAAAACCAATTTGCTCGGCACTGGCTGCAAAAATAAAATCGGTTTGTCTTTCCGGCAAAAATTTATTTTGGCTTTGAGAGCCTAAAGCCAGACCTTTGCCAAAAATTTTTCCACTGCCTACTGCTACCACCGCTTGCCTGACATTATATCCTTCACCCCTTAAATCCATACTGGGATTCAAAAAAATTTTTATGCGGTTTTTTTGAAAGTCCTGTAAAAAAAATTTCCAAGACAATCCGGCTAAAAGTATACCTACCAAACATAAGCCTAAAATATATTTTTTGGTGATTGGGCTAATAAACAGACTTAAAATTCCAATTCCTCCAATAACTAAAGCTGAACCTAAGTCCGGCTCCATTAAGACCAGTATGGCGGGCAGAGCAATGAATAAAATAATTTTCAGAATACTCCAAAGCGAATTCACACTGCCTCTTTGTAAATATAATATGCGACTAATGCCCAAAATACAGACAATTTTTGCAAATTCCGCGGGTTGAAAATTAAAAAATCCCAAAGTAATCCAACGGCTACCCCCTCGGATGTTGGTGCCAAAAATAATCAAATAGATTAAAAACAGCAAAATAATGATATACAGCCAACGTTGTTGTTTGGCTAAGTTGTGGTAGTCGAAAAAAGCAAAAAACCAAAACAATCCCCAACCAATGAAAAAGAAAATCACTTGTCGCCAAAAAATATTCAACTGTTCACTGGCAAAGGAGGTGCTGTAGAGTAGCGCCAAGCCGGCTAGGGAAGTTAATACAATGGCAATTAGTTGAGGAATGTCTAAATATTTAAATTTACTAAAATTAATTGGCATAGTTACCTGCCCAAAAAACCCGCATTATTATTGGACTCGCTCTCCGGAATTTTTAGATTGTCTTTATTTAGCAGGTCGGTTTCCACAATTGTCTCGGCTTTTACAATATTTTTTCCGGAAATCTCCGGCCAAAAATGTTTGTAAGATCTTTTTTGTTTGGGTAATAGATCAAATTCGCTTCTATAGCTGGCGCCAATAATTTTTCCGCCTAGGCCCAGGAGTATAAAATTGAGTTTGATTTCTTTTATTAAATAGGGGCTGTTATTGTAGACTTCCCCTTCCAAAACATAACCAAAAGGATTAGTTTGGTCATAACCTTTAGGTTGGCTGGTAATGAGCGAAAGTTTTTCCACATTTATTTTTTTTTGCCAGACGGGTTCTTTAAGAAAACGAATTTCCGCTTTGGCAATCGGACTTAAAGATTTAACCACGGGAAGAATCAGGTATTTTTTTTCATTGGGACTTATACTGAGTTTCCCGCTTTGGCTGGGGGCGGTAATTTGAGCTTTCGCGTCAAAAAATACCCACTCATAAGGCACTTGTTTAGTGGCTAAATCTAAGTTTGGATTATTCACTTGACCCACTATGGCATATTCGTTATTGCCCAGAGATGCAATATCAATTCTGTCTATTATTAAAGATTGGCTGTTTAAGTAGCTGGGTTTGGCGGAAATCAGATAAGTTCGATAAGCTTTGGCAAAGTAGTAATTACCAGCATACTGAGCAATAAAATACATAGGTATAATGCCCAGTAAACCGACCAAAAAAAATTTTTTTTGTAATGCGGAAAACCGGCTTAGCGACTGTTGGGTGGTAAATTCCGCTTCTTCCAATTTTAATTCCAATTTTTCTTTTAGTAGACTCATAAATTAATTATAGCAAAACTAAAGGAATTTTGGTATGCTGGGTATGATTAGCATTTAGTCGGTAGCGCTTAGCGTTTAGCTAAAGCCAGCATTTTAAGACAAATAACTTTGAATTAAAGAGTAGTATCTAGGATTTAATACTTAACTTACAACTTACTCACTTTTTCTATGGATTTTACTCATTTACACTGCCACAGCCACTATTCCCTTTTAGACGGTTTAAGTAAAATTGAACCCTTGGTTAACCGTGTTAAAGAGTTAAATATGCATGCGGTGGCGCTTACCGACCATGGGGTAATGTATGGGGCGGTAGAATTTTATAATACTTGTAAAGAACATGCTATAAAACCCATACTGGGTCTGGAGGCTTACGTGGCTCCCAGGAGTTTAAAAGATAAAGATGGCAGAACCGATGCGGATTATTTTCACTTAACCTTACTCGCTAAAAATGAGTTAGGTTATAAGCATTTAATCAAATTAACCACCCTCGCGCATTTGGAAGGGTTTTATTACAAACCTAGGATCGATTTGGAAATTTTAAAGCAATACAGCGAAGGTTTAATTTGTTTATCGGGATGTCAACGGGGCGAAATTGCCCGGACGGTAATGAATCGTTCGGCTTTGGAAGCCGAGGGTGTATTGAGTAAGTATTTACAAATTTTTGGAAAGGATAATTTATTTATTGAAGTGCAAAGAAATAGCCGAACTCAAGATATTAAAGAAGAAGAATTGAACCGGAAATTGATCGCGTTAGCCAAGCAAAATGCTTTACCCATTGTGGCCACAGCCGATTGTCATTACATTTATCCGGAAGATATGGTGGCACAAGATGTTTTAGTGTGTATTGGCACGGGTAAGAATACCAGCGATACCGACCGGTTGGATATGCGCGGGTACGATTTGTCTTTAAAATCTCCGGAGAAAATGTCGGAATTGTTTTTTGATTTGCCCGAAGCGGTAGCCAATACGCAAATCGTGGAGCAGTTATGCAATTTGGAATTAAAAATCGACCAGAGATATTTTCCCAAAGTGGAAATTCCCACCGGCACGTCTTCTAAGGAATTTTTAAAACAAAAAACATACAGCCGAGCGCAAGAAATTTATGGAAAACCACAAGCTGACGGAAAAATTCCGGAAATGATAAAAAACCGCATCGATTACGAGCTCGAGATTATTTGTAAAAAAGATTTTGATACTTATTTCTTAATGGTGGCCGATGTCGTGGAAGGCGCGCATAAAATTGGCGCCATTACCAATACTCGAGGCAGTGCTGCGGGGAGTATTGTGGGTTACATTTTGGGCATTACCAATGTGGACCCCTTATATTTTGAGTTGCCCTTTGAAAGGTTTTTAACCGCGCATCGTCCCACTCCCCCCGATATCGATTTGGATATTGCCGATAATCGTCGCGATGAAGCCATTGCTTACATTACTCAAAAATACGGACCGGATAAAGTGGCGCAAATTATTACTTTTGGAACCATGAAAGCGAGGGCAGGGGTAAGAGATGTTGGTAGGGCTTTAGGGATCCCCTATTCTAAATGTGATCGGATTGCCAAAATGATCCCTTTGGGCAAACAGGGTTTTGATATGACCTTAGACAAGGCTATAGACATGTCCGCAGAGTTAAAAGAGGCCAAAGACCAAGATCCGGAAACCCGGCAAATATTGGAAATTGCCAAAAAAATCGAGGGCAATGCTCGCCACGCCTCTATGCATGCAGCCGGGATAGTAATTACTCCCACCCCGCTTACCGACTATATGCCACTGCAAAAAGAACCCGAGGGCGAACGAATTATTACTCAGTACGATATGTATGCTTTGGATGTCAATTCCAACAGTAAAGCCATTGGGGTGGTGAAATTGGATTTGTTGGGTATAAAAAATTTATCCATTTTGGAAAAAAGCGTCGAGCTGGTTAAACAAAAACATAATTTAGACGTGGATATTTATAATCTCCCGCATCCGGACGAAAAGACTTTTAAACTTTTAGCAGATGGTTTGACTTTTGGCGTGTTTCAGTTAGGCAGTAGCGGAATGACCCGATATTTAATGGAATTAAAACCTTCCAGCATTTTTGATATTATGGCTATGATTGCTTTATACCGCCCTGGGCCCATGCAATTTATTGAAGACTATATTAAACGTAAACACAATCCCAATTTAATAAAATATTTCGATCCGGCTTTTGAGAAAATTTTAAGACGCACCTACGGGATTTTGGTGTATCAGGACGATTTGCTTACCATTGCTCATGATTTGGCCGGGTATTCTTGGGAAGAAGTGGATAAATTTAGAAAAGCTGTGGGCAAAAAAATCCCCGAGGAAATGGCCAAGCAAAAAATCAAATTTATTCAAGGGTGTATGGATACCGCGGGTTGGAGCCATACTAAAGCCAACGAAGTTTGGAACTGGATTGAACCTTTTGCGGCTTATGGTTTTAACAAATCCCATTCTGCCTCCTATGCGGTGGTGGCTTACCAAACGGCGTATATGAAAGCCAATTTTCCCGTGGAGTTTATGACCGCGGTAATGACTGCGGAAAGTGGTGATGAAGAAAAAATTTACGAAGCTGTGGAAGAATGTAAGGCTATGGGGATAAAAATCTTACCTCCCGATGTGAATACTTCTTTTGCCGATTTTACCGTGGTAGACAGTTATGCTATGCCGGAAAATTTAACTTCGTACCGAGAACTGGGCTTAAAAGCTAATCCCAACGGCATAATTCGTTTTGGTTTAAATGCCATAAAAAATTTGGGTAGCGATGTAATAAATAAAATAATTGAAGCGAGAAAGAGTAATCAGCTAATTAGGAATCAGCTATCAGCTAATCAGCTAATTAGCAATCAGCTATCAGCTAATCAGCTAATCAGTTTAGAGACCTCATTTGCTTCTTTGCAAGATTTTTTACTGCGGACTTATGTTAAAAATTTTAACAAACGTTCTTGGGAGGCTTTGGTTAAATCGGGAGCGTTAGATGTTTTTGGCGAAAGAAACCAGTTATTGGCTTCCACGGAAAATATTTTGGATTTTGTAAGAGAACATTTTAAATCGGAAGAGCAAGGTCAGGTATCTTTATTCGGATCCAGTTTAAATATTGGCAAATTATCTTTAAAACAGGTTGAGCCGGCCAGTAAAGAAGATAAACTATCTTGGGAAAAGGAACATTTGGGTATGTATGTATCGGCGCATCCTTTGGATAATTATGCCAAAGTTTTAAAGCACTTCACGCCTATTAAAGATTTAAAACATAAAACCGATAACAGCCAAGTGGTAATCGCCGGCATCATTTCTAAGTTGCGCAAAACTTTAACTAAAAAAAATGATCCCATGGCTTTTGTGGGAGTTGAAGACCTCACCGGAGTGTGTGAAGTTTTGGTTTTTCCCAAAGTTATGGAACAGGCTTTGCCTTTTTTGGAAAATGAAAAAATCGTTCAAATTTCCGGTCGGATTTCTTTTAATTCCACGCAGAAAAGAAAAAGTCCCGGGCAGGCTGTAGGTCAAGACAGGCAGGCACCCGCCGAAACCGGTGAGAGTTTTTCTGAAAATAGTTTAGGCTATTCTCTTATGGCGGAAGAAATTAAGGCGCTACCCAAAGATACGAATTATGAGTCTGCGCTTTCGGAGATGGAAAAAACCAAACAATTTGTGATAGTTATGCAAAAGTTGGCCGAGTTAACTGAGCTAAATGCCATTAAATCGATCTTACATGATTACCCAGGGCAAATGCCGGTTTATTTACAAATTGGTTTTGGCAATGAAGTCAAAAAAGTAAAAACTCAAAGTTTGGTGAATGGGCAGGCGGAATTGGTTATAAAACTAAAAAACTTTAATTCCATAGTAAAAGTTGATGTTTTGTGAGTTTTTGACAATTAGGTAGTTGTGGAAAACTGGGATTTGCGTGTTTTTTTTAGTTTTTGTATAATGCTTTTAACTGAAGTTTAATTATTTCAGTCAGCACATTCAAGCGTTTGGTCTATTGATCAATACTTTGCCCACCAAGCAAAGAGCTTGAAACAAATTGTATTAAATCTTTAAATGTTCTAGAGCCATTTGAAGATGAAAAGCCCCGCCCTTTGCAAGCAAAGAGCGGGGGAACTGGGACGGAAACGTCTCGCAAAACGAGACCCCGGAGTTTATTTATTCTCTAAATGAATAAATGGATTTCGGGGTTTTGTTATTTTGTTTTTTTTGTCATCCCGACCAATCCCGAGCGAAGCCGAGGGAGAGCGGAGGGATCCCTTAAGGTATGTTTTATGAGGGATCATCAATATTTTATTTACATATTAGCAAGTGTCTCCGGCACTTTGTATATTGGAGTGACGAATGATTTAATGCGAAGAGTCCATGAGCATAAGCAAGATTTGGTAGAGGGTTTTACAAAAAAGTATCAATGTCATAAGCTAGTTTATTACGAACAGACAGACAATGTAGAATCTGCAATATTGAGAGAAAAACAGTTAAAAAGCTGGAATAGAAAAAAGAAAGAGGCGTTAATTAAGACGATTAATCCCCATTGGAATGAAATGATTTGTATAAGCAATTAATTTAAAGGGATCCCTCCCACCTTCGCCTTGGCGAAGGTGGATCGGGATGACAGGAAGAATCAACTATGTCCAATATGTCCAACCAAGATTATTTAAAAAATGAACGACTACATAATATTAGGCATTCGCTAGCGCATTTGTTTGCTGCCGCATTGTTAAAATTACATCCCAAGGCCAAAATTACCATTGGTCCGCCGGTGGAAAATGGTTTTTATTATGATTTTGAACCTGACTCCCCGCTTACCTTGCAAGATTTACCTAAACTGGAAAAAGAAATGAAACGAATTTTGCCCACTTGGGAAAATTTTCAGCGCATGGAGATGAGTTATGAAGAAGCCAAAAAACATTGGGCGCATAATCCTTATAAATTGGAATTAATTGCAGAATTGGAAAAGAAAAAAGAACCGGTGACTTTTTATAAGTCCGGGGAGTTTACAGATTTATGCCGAGGCGGGCATGTGGAAAATCCTCGGAAAGATATAAAGCCCGATGCCTTTAAACTCACTAAGCTAGCCGGGGCCTATTGGCGAGGCGATGAAAAAAATAAAATGCTTACCCGAGTGTATGGCGTGGCATTTGAAAGCAAAGAGGAATTGGATGCACACTTAAAAATGTTAGAGGAGGCAGAAAAGCGCGACCATAGGAAATTGGGTTTACAATTAGATTTATATACTATCTCCGACCAGGTTGGGAAAGGTTTGCCCTTGTTTACTCAAAAGGGTGCGCTCTTAAGAGAGCTATTAAATGACTATTCTCAAAATTTAAGAATTAAGAAAGGCTGGAAACGAGTTTGGAGTCCGCACATTACCAAAAATGATTTATACAAAACTTCCGGACACTGGGATAAATTTGGCGGAGAGTTGTTTTTGGTTAAAAGTCAAGAAACATCTGATGAGTTGGTAATGAAGCCAATGAATTGCCCGCACCATCAGCAGATTTATGCTTCACGCCCGCATAGCTATAAAGAACTACCCATAAAATATATGGAAACCACTACGGTTTATCGGGACGAAAAAGCCGGCGAGCTGTTGGGTCTTTCTCGGGTCCGTTCTATTACTCAAGATGATAGCCATACCTTTTGCACCCCGGATCAAATTGAGCAAATATATCAGGAGTTAATTGATGTAACAAAGATTTTTTATAAGAGTATTAACATGCAACTGAGAGCGAGGTTGTCATTTAGAGATCAAAAAACCCCCGAAAAATATTTAGGAGAAATAAATTTATGGGACAAAGCACAGAGTATATTGTTAAAAATTGCTCAAAAGAGTAAGCTGGACTATTTTGTTGCTGAAGGAGAAGCAGCGTTTTATGGTCCAAAAATTGATTTTATGGCAGTTGATGCTTTAGGGAGAGAGTGGCAACTTGCCACCCCGCAATTAGACTTCGTCCAACCAAAGCGATTTGGTTTGGTTTATACAGACCACGAAGGCAAGGAACAAACTCCTGTAATGATTCATTTTGCTTTAATGGGTTCTATTGAAAGGTTTTTGTCTGTGTATATTGAACACACCGCTGGAAATTTTCCGCTCTGGCTCTCCCCTGTTCAAATTAAAGTTTTGCCAATTTCTAAGAAACAAAACAGTTATGCGAAAAAAATTATAAAGGAACTTACAACTTACAACTTAGAATTTAGAACTGAACTTGATGACAGAGATGAGTCAATTGGCAAAAAAATCCGTGAAGCCACTTTACAAAAAATCCCCTACCAAATTATTTTAGGGGAGAAAGAAATGAAGTCGGGTAAAGTTGCGGTGCGCACCCGCGAAGGCAAAGATTTAGGCATAATGAGTATAAAAAAGTTTTTAGACAGGGTAAATAAAGAAATTGAGAAGAAAAAGTGATCTTGCGTGTTTTGAGAGACAAGGTCATCCAGCAAAGATAAATTGCATTCATCAAAATAAAAACCAGCCTACTGCAAAGTAGGCTGGTTTTTATTTGGTTATTCTTCCACCGGTTCTAAATCCCATGCTTCAAATGGGGTGTCTCTTGTAATTTCTATGTCGCCATAATCGTCGGATTCTTTACTTTTTACCGACAGTTCACTCTTAAAGTGTTGTTTTGCAAGTTTTACTAATTCTTCCGTAGAAGTATTTTTTCCTTTTTGGGGTAAAATATCTTCTACCACTTCATTGTTTGCCAGTTCAGTAATAGATTTATAAGGTCTTATCTTGGATATTCTTCTTTTACAGATTTGATTATCAGGACCTTCATAAATAATTATCTGACCCACTTTGCCTCTTCCTGATTCTTGGGTAATCATTCTTACCTCAATAATTTTATCCCCACTGTTTATTTGTTCAAAATAATTTTTTGAAACTTTTATTTGTCTTTCAGGCTCTTGAGATAAATTAATTTCCGGTGAAATTGAAGTTTGTTCGGGTTTTTTCATAGTTTTTTTAGGTTAATATTTTTGTGCCATGTTTAGTTATGGCAATGGTATGTTCAAAATGAGCGGAGAGTCCGTGGTCAAAGGTGGTAATGGTCCAGCCGTCGTCTTCAATGGCAATTTTGTGAGTTTTTTCACACAGCATGGGTTCGATGGCTAATACCATCCCCGCCTCTAATTTTAGACCTTGTCCTGGTTTGCCAAAGCAAGGCACTTCCGGGGCTTCGTGCACTTCGTAGCCCACGCCATGCCCCACTAAATCTCTGACTACTGAAAAGCCATTGGCTTCCGCATGGGTTTGAATGGCATAGCCAATATCGCCAATGGTGTGTCCAACTGTGGCAGTTTGAATGGCTAGCTTTAAACATTCCTGTGTGGTTTTTAAAAGTCTGTCGGCTAAGTTAGATATTTGTCCCACCGGTACGGTTATGGCAGTATCGGTATACAAGCCTTGGTATTGCATGCCAATATCTAAACCAATTATATCGCCTGGGTTTAAAATGGCTTGTTTGGAAGGGATGCCATGAACAATCACGTCATTAATAGATGTACAAAGCCCGGCTGGAAAAGGGTTTTTAGGCTCACCATAATTTTTAAAACTGGGTCTCCCTCCGGCTTGAATTATGGCGTTTTCGGCAAATTGGTTAAGCTCCCAAGTTGAAATGCCGGGTTTAACCAAATTGGCGGTTGCCAATAAAATTTTTCTTAAAATTTTTCCACCCTGAGCAATAATGGCAATTTCTTCGGCTGTTTTTATGTGTCCTTTAGGCATGTTTGATTAAACTCGTTTTTAATCTTTTTCTGGCTTCGGAAATACTCCCCAGAGTGGAAATGGTTAAAGCTGGGTAAAGTTTTTTAAAATATTTTACCACCTGACTAATGTTGTTTTTGTAATAAGCAATGCGATTTTTTAAAGCTTGGTTATTGTCATCGGGCCGTTTGGAAAATTTGCCTTGAAAATAGGTCTTTCTGGCAGTCATTCGGCGAATGGTTTCTTTGAGTGGAATGGAAAGATAAATAAATATGACCTTTTGACGCTTTTCGGCTTTTAACCATTTAGCCACCAACTTGGCCTCCCCCAGCATTTTTGGCGTCCCGTTAAATAAAATGCCTTGAGTTTTTTGAGTGGCGTGAATTTTATCTCTTAAAAGGTTTCTAACCAGTGCCGTGGGAGTAAGTTTTCCGCTGTCTAAGGTTTGATCGAGTTTGTATTTTTTCCTTAGTACGGGATTATGCTCTAAACTTCTTAATTCCCTACCCATGTCTAAATCGTAGAGATGATATTTTTTGGCTAAAAATGCGCCATGAGTGGCCTTGCCGGCTGCCGGGTCGCCTAACAGAATTATGTTTAGACTGGGTTCGTGGGTTTTGGGCATTTAAATTTGGCTAAGTTGTTGGTTAATGGCAGTGGTGACTAGGTTTACATCCGGAGTGCCGTCAATTTCCACAAAAGTGGATTTTGATTTTAAAAATTCTAAAACCGGCACAGTTTCTTGTTCATATTGTAATAATCGAGTTTGAATTTTTTCTAAAGTGTCATCGGCACGCTTTTCTATTTCCGCTCGTTTTAATAAACGCTCAATGGAAACGTCTTTAGGTAAAGAAATGTAGAGTGTAATAAGGTGAGTTATCCCCAATTCCGACAAAGTTTTTAAAAGAAATTCTGCTTGGGTGAGTCGTCTGGGTAAACCGTCAAAAATCACTCCGGTAAGGTTTTCGGTTTGGGAAAGTTTTTCTTTTACCATTTGAAAAATTATTTCATCCGGCAAAAGTATGCCATTATTCACCATGGCTTTAACTTGCTGGCCCAAAGGGGTGTTTTCGCCGGCTACCGACCGGGCAATGGCACCGGTTTCAAAATAAAAAAAACCCAATGTTTTGGCAAGAATTTTTGCCTGAGTCCCTTTTCCACTACCTTGTGGGCCTATAAAAATAATTGCACTTTTATCCATATTTTAAATATCATAGATGATTTTTTAGGATTTATCAAATTTATATATTTGTGCTATAATTAATAAAATAATAACTTGAACTGAAACAAAAATTTATTTAACAGGGTAAATGGAATTAAATTTATTTTACCAAATTACTGCGGTTTTAGCGGTTGCCGGTTTAGTGGCAATGCTGGTTTCGTATTTAAAACAACCCTCCATTATCGCTTACATAATTACCGGATTAATTATTGGCTCCATTAGTCATGCGCGGTTTCAACATGGTGGCGCCTTGGATTCTTTAGGGCAAATTGGCATTACTCTGTTGTTGTTTATGGTGGGTTTGGAGTTAGACATTAAAAGACTGAGGCAACTGGGTAAAGTGGCTTTACTTACCGGACTCGGGCAAATTTTGTTTACTTCTGTTGCCGGTTTTATAATTGCAAAATTTTTGGGCTTTGCCAGCATAACTGCTATGTACTTGGCGTTGGCATTAACTTTTTCGTCTACCATTATTGTGGTTAAACTTTTGGGAGAAAAAAAAGATTTACAATCTTTGTATGGCCGGATTGTGGTGGGTTTTTTAATTGTTCAAGATTTTGCCGCTTTAATTTTGTTATTGATTTTAGGAGGTGGGTCCAATACTGCCAAAGGTGATGTGTTTAGCGCTTTAGTGGGTTGGCAATATTTATTGGCCACTGTGGTAAAAGTTTTAATTTTGGTTTTACTGTTAAGTTGGATTAGCAAAAAGGTGTTTCCAAAATTAATTAGCAAATTTGGCGGTTCCGATGAACTGCTGATGATTTTTTCTTTGGCGTGGGCTTTAGGGCTTTCCGCGTTTATGTCCTTGCCGGCGGTGGGTTTTTCTTTGGAAGTGGGTGGTTTTGTGGCAGGTTTGGCTTTGGCCAACAGCCAAGTCCATTACGAAATTTCCGCGCGCATAAAATCTTTGCGAGATTTTTTCCTGATTATTTTTTTTATTGTGTTTGGTGCCAAACTGGCGTTTACCGGACTCGGTGCTTTGTTTTGGCCGGCGTTGGTTTTTGCTCTGTATGTGTCCATTGGTAATCCCATAATTATGATGTTGATTATGAGCGCCTTGGGTTATTCCTCTCGGACGGCATTTTTTTGTGCGGTGACAACCGCCCAAGTAAGTGAATTCAGTTTTGTGCTGTTGGCTTTGGGAAACCGGCTAAACCACGTCCCCGATGAAGTTATGGGTATGTTGACTTTAGTGGGTATTATTACCATTTCCCTTTCCTCTTACACCATTTTATATACTCGGCAAATTTATGAAAAATTAGAACCGGTCCTAAAATATTTTGAGTTTAAAAAGTCCACTGCCGAAAATAATTTAGACATCAAACCTTTTAAAAATCATATTATTTTGGCCGGGGCGAATCGATTAGGCTCTAGGTTTTTACACAGTTTAAGCAGTGATAAGCATAAATTGGTTATTGTGGATTTTGACCCGCATATTCACCATATGCATAATTTAGAGAATCGAGAAGTGATTTGTGGAGATATAACCGACCCTTACATTCAAGAGCAAGTAAATTTGCCTTTGGCAAAACTAATTATTTCCACGATCCCCGATTTTAACGATAACTTAGCCCTATTAGCTCATATAAAGCAACGCGCACTGGAAGCCGGAGTAAAGAAGCCCAAATTAATTTTTGTTGCGCAAAATGACTCGGAAAGTCGGGTGCTTTACGAGCAAGGGGTAGATTATGTGCTTTCGCCTCATTTTGTGGGAGGCTTACACTTAAGTGAGATTTTGGAAAATGGCACCGGACTTAAGGCACTTAAAAAACTCAAAGCCGAACATTTGAATTTATTATGAATCTCTTTTAAACCATCTTGCGACTCGGTTAATGGCTGATCCTTTTTCTATTTCTTCTAACTGTGCATGCATTACAATCTTTAAGCTTCTGTATTTTGTTTCAATTTCCTCAATTAATTTGGTAAAACCTCCTCGGTCTTCTGTATGTAAATATCTTGAACTCAATTTTACTGAATTAACAAATTGGTGATATTCGGTTTCAACTAAATTGTGAACTTCGGCTTTTAGTCTTTTAACTTGCTGTGGTAAAGCTAAGAGTTTGCGATTTTTTAAACTTTCTATTTTTGCCCTTAATATTTCGGCTTGGTGGTTAAGTTCCATAAAAGTCTTTTTTGCTCTATCCAGCGCCTGCTTGCCTTTTTCTAATCTTGCCTGAGCCTGCTCCGGAGTTTCCGAAGGTCTTTCCGTTTTTGGAAAAGGTGGAGGTGTTGCTCGCTTTTCCCAAGGAGCTGGTGTGGGTGTTGGTGATTTAGGTTCCCGTTTAGTTTCCCATAGTGGCATACCACTTGCATTAAATTCACTAGTAGGTCTTTTAGGTTCAGCTGGTTTTGTGGGTTCCTTATATTCTGGTCTTGGCCCATATTCGCTCATAAATTTAATTTTTTAATAGTTAGTTAAAGATTTTTAATGTTTTCGGCAAAAAATTTTTTATTGTCTTAAATTTTTAAAATTTTAGCGTTAAAGAAAAAGGAACTTTTGACATTTATTTAAGTATAGGATAACATAAAAATATGTTAATCTCTAATCTACATTTGAATTGTTCCACCTCATGCACACTGTATATTGTGACTGGGGATTTTAAGTTAAAATAAATTTTTTTACTTTTACTTTTTGCCTCCGGTCGCAAGACCGGTGGCTTTTGTTTTACAAAGAGCCAACATTCCAAACGGAGGCAAAGTATGCAGTATTTGGTGCAGTTTAAGCAGGGCTCAACCCCGGCAGGGCGCAAGGTAATCTACAGTCTGGCTTGGGGTATGGGCTTTCGCAAAGCCAGGCCCTCAAGGCAAAAAATTGGACAAGATATGAAGCAAGTATTTTTGGTGAGGTGTGGGATGAACGCACCTCAGCACGCCAAGCTTGAAGATCTTTTTGACCAATCGGTGTGTGTGGCAAGCTGGCAAAAACAATAGTGCCAGTAACCATGCAACAAACACGGACGAACCTGCCAAGGTTCGTCCGTGGCAAAACAGCATTAAATTATGCTAAAATATAATTATGAAAATTAATAACACTTTAACCAAAACAGTCGAGGAGTTTTCCCCCGCCCATCAAGACCATGTCAATATGTATTCTTGTGGGCCCACGGTTTACAATTATGCCCATATTGGCAATTTAAGGTCTTTTGTTATGGCCGATGTACTCTTTAGAACCTTAAAGCTGGGTGGGTTTAAACCCCATTGGGTAATGAATATTACGGATATTGATGACAAAACCATTAGAGGTGCTTTAGCGGAATATGGCGAAAAGGTTAATCCGCAAAATTTATATACTTGGACCGAGAAATATTTACAAGCTTTTTTAGCAGACCTTAAGGCCGTAGGGGTGAATACTAAAGAAATGGAAATTATTCGAGTGACCGATAAAATGCCGGAAATTCAAACCTTTATTTTGGAGTTGATGAATAAGGGTTATGCTTATAAAGCCGAAGATGGCGTGTATTTTAGTATAGAGAAATATCAAACCGATTTTGGCGATTATGGGCAGTTGGCTGGGGAAAAATTTATGCAAGGTAAAAAAATTGGCGCTCGGGTGGCGGTAGATGAATACGAAAAAGAAAATTTAAGTGATTTTGTTTTGTGGAAGCACCATAACCCCGAAACCGACGGACAAATTTTTTGGGAACATCCAACTTTAGGTAAGGGCCGGCCGGGGTGGCATATTGAATGTTCGGTGATCAATCAAGTGGCTTTTAAGGGTGAAGCCACAGACATTCATACCGGTGGGGTGGATTTAATTTTTCCCCATCATACCAATGAAATTGCTCAAAGTCAGCCAATTTATAAGCCGTATGTGAATTATTGGCATCATAACGAGCATTTACTGGTAGATGGCGCCCGGATGGGCAAAAGATTTAAAAATTTTTATACGTTAAAAGATTTAAGCGAAAAGGGTTTTTCGGGTGAAGATCTGCGTTATTTTTTTATGAATTCGGGTTTTGGCGTTCAGCAAAATTTTACTTGGGAAGCCTTAACGGCAGGAAAGACCGCACGGTTAAAGTTAATTAATTTACCCCATGCCGACTTGGAGAACGAACCGTTTAAACAAGCTCTGCTGGAAAATCTGAGTTGCCCTCAAGCGTTATCGGCCATTTGGCAAGCCGGCAAAATTGATTCTCAAATTATTTCGGTATTAGGTTTTACAGCTGAAACAGTTGAATCAATTCCCGTGGAAGTTCAGGAGTTATTACAACAAAGACAAAATGCCAAGGCACAGAAGGATTTTTCTATTGCCGACGCATTAAGAACACAAATTGGCAAGTTGGGTTATGAAGTATTAGATACGAACGAAGGGCAAAAAGTTAAAAGAAAAATTTGAGTTTTAGGTAGGTAGGATATTATCCCCGATTAATTCACGGATTATCCACAAAAGTCCTTAAAATAAGGGCTTTTTGCATTTTTTGGGTTTAAAATATAATATGGCTATATGGATAATGTAATTTCTAACCAACTAAGAACTCCCCCACAAAACAGCGAAGCCGAAAGCGCGCTTTTGGGTGGTTTAATGTTAGATAAAGAAGCTTGGTTTAAGGTAGCGGATTTGCTGAACGAAGATGATTTTTATGAGCCTAAACACCAAATTATCTATTCTGCCATTGTGGAGCTTTTTTCCAAAAATGCCGCTATTGATATTTTAACCGTGACGAATTTGTTGGAGGAAAAGAAAATTTTAGAGCGGGCCGGCGGTTCGGCTTATTTAACCGAGTTGGTGGCCAATACTCCTTCGGCTTCCAATGTGGTCCACTATGCCGAGATTGTCAGAAAAAAAGGCACTTTAAGAAAGTTAATTTCCGCGAGTAATGAAATAACCAATTTGGCTTTTAAGGAGCAAGGGGCGGTGGAAGATATTTTAGACAACGCAGAGCAAAAATTGTTTTCGGTTTCCCAAAAACATTTAAAACGACAGTTTATTTCTATTGCTTCGGTTTTGCATGCCACCTTTGAAAGGATTGACGAACTGCATAGAGACAAGGGTAAATTGCGCGGGCTCTCTACCGGATTTGCGGATATGGATAATTTATTAGGCGGATTACAAAAATCCGATTTGGTAATTTTAGCGGCCCGACCTTCTATGGGTAAAACCAGTTTAGCTTTGGACATTATGAGGCATGTGGGAGTGAATTTAAAAAAACCGGTGGGCATTTTTTCTTTGGAAATGAGTAAAGATCAATTGGTGGACAGGCTGTTGTCGGCTCAGAGTAATGTTAATTTGTGGAAAATTCGCACGGGCCATTTGAATGACCAAGATTTTGAAAAAATCGGCGAAGCTATGGGACAATTGTCCGAAGCGCCCATATACATCGATGACGCAGCCGGTTCCAACATTATGGAAGTTAGAACGAAAGCCAGAAGACTACAAGCGGAAAACGACTTATCTTTAATCGTGGTGGACTATTTGCAATTAATGGAAGGCAGGAGTCAAGATAATCGGGTGCAGGAAGTGTCGGAAATTTCCCGAAGTTTAAAAATTTTAGCTCGTGAGTTGAATGTGCCGGTGTTGGCTTTGTCTCAGCTGTCTCGGAATGTGGAAAATCGACCCGATAAAGTGCCTCAATTGGCCGATTTGCGAGAATCCGGATCTATTGAACAAGATGCCGATGTGGTGATGTTTATTTATCGGGAAGATATGTATAAAGGCAAGGACGCCAAACGGCCCAATATTGCAGAGATATATGTGAAGAAGCATAGAAACGGTCCGACTGGTCAGGTGGATTTGTTTTTTGACCAGGATCAGACCAGCTTTAAAAATTTGGATAGAAGTTTTGATACCAGTCCGGAGACAGTGATGTCCTCATCTTCACCCGATCTGTCTGAGCAAGGTTAGGGTTAGCGGTTAGAGTTTTACTATTCAATCATTCTGTGTATGCTTAAACTCCCCTCTTCTTTACAAAAATTAATTAACGAACTCTCCAAACTTCCGGGGATTGGACCTAAAACCGCTCAGCGGTTGGCTTTTTATTTATTAAAACGTGATAATTTGGATTTGCTCACTTTGTCATCCGCGATTGCTGAATTAAAAAGTAGTGTGGTGTTTTGTTCGCTCTGTCATAATATGGTTGAGGTTGACCCTTGTCATGCGTGTGTGGACCAGACCCGAGATAAAACCATAGTTTGCGTAGTAGAAGAACCCTTAGACGCTTTGGCTATAGATAAATCGGGGAATTTTAAAGGTTTATTTCATGTCCTCGGAGGAGTTTTGAATCCTTTAGAAGGGGTTTCGGCTGAGCAGTTGAAAATTGAATCTTTAATGAAAAGGATTACGAGTCCGGAATCGAAAATTGTGGAAATTATTATTGCGACTAATCCTAGCTTGGAGGGTGAAGCCACGGCCATGCATTTGTCTAAAATTATTAAACAAGCTAATTCTAACATTAAAATTACCCGGATTGCGCGAGGGTTGCCTATGGGCGGAGATTTGGAATATGCCGATGATATAACTTTAATGAGAGCTTTAGAAGGCAGACGAGAATACTAAAATGAATAATGGTGAAAGGCTGGAGTTAGGTCCAAATCCAGAAGTAAAAAAAAATAAAAGGGTTTTAGAGATTGGTACTAAAGATACGCCAGTGTTTATTAAATTTAATTCTAATAGCAAAATCCAAACTCTTTTAAGAGGTGAGGTTGAATACTATGCTTTAAATCTTGACTCACATAATGCCCATAAAATTCAGCAATTACCAGACATTATAGATAAGCCTATCCCTTTTAATCTACACCTCCATTCTTCAATTGGGAATGGTATGCAAATTCCTTTCGCAGATAATTCGTTTGATGTAGTCTTTTTGTCAGATGTACTCACTTATAGAGCTATACCTAATGAACAAAGAATGAATGAACCCGCTTATGCTTTTCAAATCGCTCCTGATATTAAACTCGAACAAGCAAATCAGATTAAATTACTTAATGAATGTTTAAGGGTTTTAAATGCTGATGGCAAACTAGTGATTGCAGATTCTTACCCAACATTAGTTAATTCTGCTTATATAAATTCCCTTAATTATTTAAGAGCTTTGCCGACAGTAGAGTTTAAAGTTATTAGCCTTCAATCCACCGCCAAAGGTGAACCAGCGAGTATGTATGAGATTACAAAAAAATCCCGACTTTAGTCGGGATTTTAAGTTAGATAATTTCCACTTCTGTAAATTGTTGTCTATGGCCTTGAGTTCGGCGATATTTGGATTTAGATTTATATTTAAACACTCGCACTTTATCGCCTTTGGCTTGCTTTAGAATTTTACCCTCTAAAGTTTTGCCGGAAATAAAAGGCTTGCCAACTTCCCCGTCTAAAAATAAAATTTGGTCGAATTTTATTACACTGCCAACTTCACCCGGCAGTTTTTCCACTTGAATTTTATGACCTTTTTCCACTAAATATTGTTTACCGCCGGTTTGAATGATTGCTGTCATATATAAAGAATGAATTATGAATTAAGAAGTATGCATTATGAATATAGGATAGGGAATCTATAGGATGATGATACCTCAAAATATTGCATTAATGAGTATTGAAATATTATCAAATTTTTCATTTTTCGTCAATGCTGTTTGGAATATGGGGGTGGCGACGTTTATAAACAATCACTGTGCTTAAGGCAATTATTAACATGGTTACAAAGAGAATGATTAGGGCAATTAATTTACCTTTACTTTGCAAAAACAAGGCAGTAGCCCCAAAGATGGCTGAAATGGCCCACAAGCTTAAAACAGCTTGTTTTTGGCTAAAACCAATGTCTAAAAGGCGGTGGTGTAAGTGGCTTTTATCGCCTTTGAAGGGTGATTGTTTGTAATACAGCCTTCTGATTATGGCCCAAGCCACATCTAAAATAGGTATGCCCATGACTAACAGGGCGGTGGCGATTTTAGCCCCCAAAATAACAGCTAAGACTCCCAGCATAAGGCCAATAAAAGTGCTTCCTGACTCCCCTAAAAAAATTACTGCCGGATGAAAAGCAAAAAATAAATACCCCAGTAAGGCACCGGCTAAGATGATTGCCAAACCGGCAGTAATGGGTTGGTTGATTTTTTCGGTTAAGGAAAGGCAAAAAAAAGTTAGACTGCCAATTAAACCAATCCCCGAGCACAACCCATCCAGACCATCTAAAAATTTAGTGGTAAAAATCATCCCCATTAACCACAGCCAAACTAGTAGGGCGGAAAAAGACCATTGCATAGATAGCCACGAAAAGGTGTGGCCGATAAAAATTGCTTCCCCAAACGGGTTGGAAATATATTTTATACCCACGCCAATTCCGCTTAAAACAATCACCAGACTGGCTAAGGCCGGAAATATCCACAGCCATTTGGGTGGTAAAGTATACCGGTCGTCTAAAAAGCCCCCCACAGCCAAAATTCCGCTGGCTAAAATGATGCCCATAAAGAACTTTAGGGGCACAATGCCAAAATCGGGCTTAATAAAAATTATATATAGGCAAATGATTAAAATTACCGAAATAATTAAGGCTAAACCGCCGAGTAAAGGGGTGGGGTTTTTATGAATTTTTCTACCATTATTTTGAGGCAAATCTAAAATGCCATAGCGCAAGGAAAAATTTTTTATAAATCGGGTTAGTAAAAAACTTAAAACCGCGGAAATGAAAAATAGAAATAGAAATAACATATTGGTTTAAATTTGGTTATTTAGTCTCCCCCATTTCTTTCATTAAGAAACCGGTGTTTTCTCCTTTTCTGGCCTTGGGGGTAACCCAAAACTCCAAATATTTACCCAACATTAAACGAGTTTGGGCTTCAATGGCTGGTAAACTATGAAAGACCACCGCAGAAAAGGGTACTAAAAACCACTGTAAGTACATGGAAACAGTTTTCCATTTGCCGTATTTTTTGGGTTTGGGCGGGAGTAGGACAATATTGACATAAACGCTAAAAATTAAAAACAGTAATGCAATTCGCATTAAGCTTTGGGTGACAAGCGGTAAATTAAAAGCAATGACACTTTCCGTAAAATTCTCTCTGCCAATAAACAAAGGTAGCCAACCTAAAATGGCAATCATTAAACTGGCAGTGGCCCAAGTAAAATGAGTTTCGGTGTATTGAAACAGTTTATAAAATTTCCAATAAAAAGTGGTTTTGCATTTAATTAATGGCCAAATTAAATGAGGGTAATATTCCACTCCGTAAGCCCAACGTCTTTTTTGTTTATATTGATTTTTACAGGTTTGCCAAAAAGTTTCCGCCAAACAAGTATCTAACGAAACGGGCAAAAATAACGGCACGACTTGGTAGTCGCCTTGGTAGTGCAAAAAACATTGCCAATAAATAAATTCATCTTCGTTGACAATGTCTTTTTTCCAAAAACCCACCTCCACTAAGGCCTTTAAGGTCATGGTGTGGGAGGAAAAGGTCTTTAGCCGGTCGGGGCGGTTGCTTTCGGTAAATTGCCAAGAAGAAAGCGCAATAACTCGAATTAGCGCCGGGCTATCCCAAATATTGTTGTTGTAAATCGCAATGGGCTGGTAGCTTTTTTGGTAGGGTTTGTCGGCCAGCAGGAATTCAAACATTACTCGGGCAAAATATTGTGGGTGAATAATGGTGTCGGAATCGAAGTTAGAAACTAAAACTTGTTCAACTCCGATTTGGAGTTTGGCTAAATCCGGCAGAATGTTTTTTACCGCATAAGTGGCATTGGCGCTTTTCCCTTTAATTTCCCCCGGAAGATTATCGGGGTGAGAGGTAATAAAAAATTTAAAAAATTGGTTTTCGTATTTGTGTTTTAAAGAGTTAGCGGTTTGTTTGGCGGTTTCCCCGGCCCTGTCTTCCGAGGCCAATAAAATAATAATTTTATCTTTGGGATAGGCGGAATTGGCAATGGCACCGAGGCTATGGTCTAAAACTTCCTCCGGCTCGTTTACAAAAGGAATAAGCACTAACTGGTAGTAGTCCAAAAAGTTGGGAATTATTTGTCCGGAATTTTTAACTGACTTTAATTTTTTTAGCAGTTCTTGTAAAAATTTACTGGGATTTTTTTGGTTGGCTGTTTCTATGCGGGCGATTAATTCGGGTAATTGATTAAAGTTTTGTACAAAACTTAACCAGTCCAGTTTTACCGCGACTTTAAATTTAAAATAACTGGCAATTAAATGCAGTGAGGCATTAATGGCTCTGAGTAACCAATAAAAATCGAAACAAATTATAAAAATCGCCGCCCAAATCGGTTTGGCATAGGAGAAATATATGGCACAGCAGAAAACCGTCCAAAATTGCAAACCCGGCAGGATTTCCCAAAAACGTTCTTGATAAGTTCTTTTTCTATACATTAAACTTATGCGTGTTTAAGACAGTCTTTAGGTTTTAAGCCCAGAAGACTTCCCCGTTAGATTAATTTATCCAAAATAAAAGCAATACAGCCAGCAAGAGTATAAGTTGAATTAGGCAATTTACCAACACCATACTTTTTTTCAAAAAAACAAAATGCTCACTCAGCTGTTCATTTAGTTTAAGATTTAATAAACTTAACACTAACCCGCTGATGGGAATTAAATAAAGGTGATTACTGCCCCCACTCCATAGCACACCGGCTCCGACTGAATATTTTAGGATCAAGTTTTGATTTAAAAAACGGTTTTGGATAAAGAGAATTAAAAGTGTTATAATGGGAACAAGCCAACCCAAAAATTTTAGAAACCAAATTTTCCGTTCAAAAATTTTAAGAAATTTTAACATACAGCCAAAGAATTTTACCGCAAATCATAATATTATTAACCTTAATTATACCAAAAATTAGTCATTTTGGCAAATCAATGAAAAAAAATTTAACCCTGCTGGCCATTTTAGGCTTAGGTCTACTTTTAAGATTTTATCATAATTTAGACATCTCCCTATGGCACGATGAAGCGTTTTCCGCTTTGTTAATTAAATATCCTTGGCAAGAAATGCTGTATAGAATCGGTTTAGATGTGCACCCGCCGGCCTATTACGTAATTTTAAAATTGTGGCACTATGTATTTTCCGATTCCCTACTGGCTTTAAGATCTTTAAGTGTGCTATTTGGGGTGGGGACCATTTGGGCCGTGTGGTTGTTAGTTAAGGTGGGGTTTAAAGATTCCCGTTTGGCCTTAACCTCGGCTTTTTTAGTGGCTATTAATCCCTTTCAGATTCAATACGCCACGGAAGCTAGAATGTATACCATGGGCGCGTTTTTTACTTTACTCAGTTGTTATTTTTTGGTAAAAGCTTTTCTACTCCAAACCGAGATGCAAAAGTTGAATGTATTACAGGTCCCCAATTTGCCGGAAACTTTTAGCTTAAGAAAAAAAATTTGGGTAAATTATTTTGGGTTCATTCTGGCCACAGTTGTAATGGTATATACCCATTATTATTTATTATTCGCCAGTATGGCAATTGGGTTTTTTGGGTTGGTTTATTTATTTACCCATCATCGTTATACTTTTAAGAATTATGTCCTACTTTTGACCGCTTATTTTACCATTCTCCTTGCTTATGTGCCGTGGTTAAACACTTTTTTATACCAGCTTAAACAAGTGGGTGCCGGTTATTGGATACCGCCTATGGATAAATGGAGTGTGCCCAGCACGCTGTATACCTTGTTATTAGGTTTTAGTTACGATATTAGCAATTTTCGAGTCAAGCTATTGCTGGTGATTGTTACCATTACTTTTTTAATGGTGGTTTATAAGTTTCTTAGCAAGACGGAAAATTTTTATAAGTGGTTAATTTTTGCTGTAGCTCTGGCGCCCTTTTTAGGTTCAATTCTGTTTTATTTTTTGGCAAAGTTAAAAGGTAGTAATAGCAGTGTTTACTTGGTAAGGTATTTTGTGTTTACCAGTCCGTTTTTAATAATAATTTTGAGTGCTTGGTTAAACCAAATTAAACGCCAAACTATTTTTAAGTTAAGTTTGGGTTTGTATATTGGTTTATGTTTAATGGCTTTTAACCGATATTGGCACAACATTAACATTGCCACCAAACCGGGTATGGCTAAAGCGGTCAAGTATTTGTATGCCAATTATCAGGCACCAGATAAGGTGTATGTGGGAAGTAGCTTTATGTTTTTTAATTTAAAATACTACTTATCGCAAAATTCGCCAGTGGCTTTTGTTGCCACTTCTGCTCATCAGACGGAAACCATAAAACCTTGGTTGTATAGTGGAGGGGTTACAGAAGTTCAGGCTATGCCTCATTATGCCGGTACTGCCCTATTAACCAATAACGATTTACTACCCGATTTTAACCAAAATCTAAAATCCGGCAATAAAGTGTGGTTGGTATGGACAAATGGCTTTGGGGCCGAAAAGCCCAAAGTTCCCCTTGCTTGGCAAGCCATTTCCCAGCAAGAATTTCCTGAAGTAAGGCCTTATTTAGGCACCAGCGTGTTTGTAAGTGAATATCAAGTTAAGGAGTAGTTGCAAAACAAGAAGACGGACCTCTGGGAAAATCCCAGAAGTCCGTCTTCTTAAGGAAGGATTATTTGACCTTATGGGAAATAGATTGAGGGTTTAGGTTAAATGGTTGCAAAGTTTTAAATATGTTTTGCATTGCTTTCAGGGTGTAGTCCAGTTGTGGTTTGGTGGTTTTTTGACCTAAAGAAAACCGAATAGTGCCATAAATGAAATCTAAAGGACATTGAATGGCGGTTAATACATGGGAAGCCTCGGAACTAAAAGCATGACAAGCACTTCCGGTGGAAACGGCAATGCCTTTGGCGTCCAAATATAACAATAACGATTCACCTTCTATATTTTTAAAAGAAAAATTTACATTGTTGGGCAGTCGAGTAGGCGAATTTTCCGAATCAGTGTCAATTGGCGGTCCATTAAGTCTGGAGTGAGGAATTAATTGAGTAATGTGTTTTACAAAATAGTTTCTTAAAGTTCTTAAACGTTGGTTTTCTTTTAAACGGGTTTTTTGCGCTAAATTTAAAGCCGTGGCAAAACCAATAATTCCCGGGACATTTTCTGTGCCACTGCGTAAATTATTTTCTTGTCCCCCACCAAAAATTAGGGGTCTCAGTGGCGTTTTGGTTTTGAGATACAAAACTCCGGTTTGTTTAGGGCCATAAATTTTACTGCCGTTGATGGTCATTAAATCCACTTTCAGTTTGTTCACATTTAAATCCAATACCCCGCCTGCTTGGCAAGCGTCGGAATGAAAGTAAATTTTCGGTTGGTTCATAGCAGTTCTTTTGGCGTTAAGTATTTCCAGTTGTTTGCCAATCGCGGGGAGAGGTTGAATGGTGCCAATTTCATTATTCGCATACATTAAGGAAACCAGTATGGTGTTTGGTTGAATTGCTTTGATTAAATCTTGCGGGTTAATTTGTCCAAAAGCATTGACCGGTAAATAAGTGGTTTGATAGCCTTCTTCTTCCAATGCTTTAAAAGCATTTAAAACAGCCAAATGTTCAATTTGGCTGGTAATTAAGTGGCCTTTGGTCTTATGTTTAAGTTCAAATTGTCTGGCAATGCCAAAAATTGCCAAATTAATGCTTTCTGTTCCGCCAGCGGTAAAAATCAGCTCTTCATTTTTGCAAGCTAGGATTTTCGCCACCTGTTCTCTGGCACGGTTAAGCGCTCGGTGCGCAGTTAAGGCCGGTTTATGTAATCCTGAAGGATTGGCAAAATGTTTGTTTAAAAACGGCAACATTGCCTTTTGGGCGCTCGGGTGTAAAAATGTCGTTGAGGCGTAGTCTAAATATATGCCGGACTGCTTGGAATTCATAGAAAATTTAATTAGAAATTTCTGTCCCAATAAATTTTTTATTTTCTAAAATATTTTTTAAATTTTTTAAATTTTTGCCATTGGCAATAATTACCTTAAGTTGGTGTTTTTGTGCTAATTTTCCGGCCATAGGATCAAAGGGTAAATTGGCCCCGGGTAACCACTTATGGCCAATAATTTTAAATAAACCTTGCCAGTTAATTTGGGTGATTTTTTCGGCGTCTGTAAATCGTTTAGGGTCTTTGGTGTATAAAAAATCAATGTTGCTTAAATTTATTACAGTTTTGGCGTCATAGGTTTTGGCCAACATTACGGCATCATAATCGCTACTCCAGCCTGGTTCCCACCCGCCGGCTAGGAGAATTGGTTTTTTAGTGGCAATAAATTGACTGGGGTCGGAAACGAGTTGGTTATGGGCTAAATTACCAAACATTAGTTGCACTAACTTAGCGTTTAGCCATGTGGACTGAATACCCAAAAAATCCAAATCCAGATTACTGGGTTTGGCAAGGTGTTTTAATGCGGTTTGATATTTTCTACACACCATTCCCCCACCGGTAATAATAATAAACCGATGCCCTTGCCGAGTATAGTTGGTAACTAATTTTTTAAAGGCGGATAAAAAGTTAACATCAATCTCCTGAGGAACAATTAACGAACCACCCAAAGATAAAACAAATAAATTTTTTTTAGGCATAGAGAATAAATGAATAATGTAGGACTTACGCTTTTGAGCTAAGTTTAAGGCATTTTTCGAGGATTTTATGAGGCGTATTAGGAATACGACGAATAAAACCACAGAAAAATAACGAAGAAATTAGCCAAAGCCACTTTAGAACTTCGGCTCTGCCGAAGTTGAAGTGGCAAGAGCGGAAGTCCTATAATGATTATTGACCAGCCGGATTAGAGTTGGAATTTTGAGCGCATACAGCGTCTTTATAACATACGTAGGCTTTTTTTGCCACTCTTAAATCTATATATTTAACACTGCTAATTCTACTGGAAGTAATGTCATTTAGCAAATCTTCAAAATTTTGCAAAAATTCTTGGTTAATTAAATGGAAATTAATTTTTATTTGGTAGCCGGTTTGGGTAAACAGTTCAGTATTGGTGAAGTTTTTGTCCGCGAGGTTAATTTTAACTATGGGATTGTTGAATTGGAATTTAAAATTTTTAAGGATTTCTTCTAATTGAATAAAGAGATTGGTTTGGCTAAAGTTTTGGCCAACATAAAATTCTTCCGAGTTGTTGAATAAAGTCATGGGTATCAGTGAATGTGTGGAGGAGGCGTTTAGGTCCCAGTCTGTTTGGCTTAATTGGCTTAATAAAATCCCGTCATTAGCTAGGATATATTTGCCCGATTGATTAGTTAATAAAAATTCTTCGTAACGTTTGTGTAGTTTTAGGGTTAAAGTATGGGGATAGTTTTTTTGAATAACCTCGACTCGGCTGATTTCTCGGCAGTTTTTTTCCAAAGTGTTAGCCAAAGTTTTGGTAGAAAGTAAAAATAAATTATTTTTGGGCCAATGAATTTGTTGTTTAGCGCAAGTTAGGAGAGAGTCTGAATTTTGAGTCGTATTCAATTCCAAAATTTTGAGGTTTTTAACGGTAAAATAATTGGGAACCAATAGCAAATAACCTAATCCTAAGCCTAAAAAAATGGTTAAAAGTTTAAGGGGTAAAGTATTTATACTTAAAAATTCCAAAAGACCCCCAAAAGATTTTCCTCGAATGCTTTTAAGGGATCTTTTATAGGTTCTGGCAACAACTAATTTTTTTTTAAAATCTTGATTTTGAAATTTGATTTTGTTTTTGTTTAACATAGTATATCGAATATACAAATGAGACGGATCTACTAATGACTACAAATCAGACTTTTTTATTTAAAGTTTTATTCGACAAGCTCAGGGTTGAACACAAATTTCTTTTAGGTTTATTTTATGACATCTTTGCCCAAATAAGGTCTTAAAATTTCGGGTACCAAAATACTGCCATCGGCCTGTTGGTAGTTTTCAATAATGGCAATTAAAATTCTGGGGCTGGCGATAACGGTATTATTTAAACCAAAAACAAATTTAGTTTCTCCACTTTGAGTCTTATAACGAATATTAAGTCGGCGGGTTTGCCAGTCGGTTAAATTGGAATCACTGTGGGTTTCGCCATATTTACCTCTGCCCGGCATCCAGGTTTCAATATCATACATTTTGTATTTTCCCGCGCCCATATCACCGGTACAAATATTTAAAACTCGGTGTGGAAGCTTAAGGTCTTTGAGCATCTCTTGGGCGATTTCTCGCATGGTTTCGTGCCACTTTTCGCTTTCTAAAATATCCGCCTTACATAAAACCACTTGTTCAACTTTCATAAATTCATGAATGCGGTAAATGCCCTTGGTGTCTTTACCGTAGCTACCAATTTCACCCCTAAAACATTGGCTAATACCACAGACTTTTATGGGTAAATCTTTTTCGTCCAAGGTTTTATTGGCATAGTAGGCCAATAAACTGGGTTCTGCCGTGCCACTTAAAAATAAAGGGTTTTTTAAATATTCGGGATTTTGCAATTCGCTTTCCGTACCTAGCACATACTGGTCTTGTCTGCCAAAAGGAAAATGCCCACTCCCGTAAAAAGCAAATTCCTTGGCCATAATGGGTGGAATCATTAGTTCAAAGCCTTTGGCTTGCATTTTATTTAAAGCGTGCCACAGAAGCCCATATTGCATCAGTACGGCTTCATTTTTTAAATAGTAGCCCCGAAAGCCGGCTGTATTTACACCGGCATTTAAATCGACAAGGTTTAAATTTTCCATTAAGGTAACATGATCTTTGGGTGGAAAATTAAATTTGGTTTGGGCTTCCAAAACATTTTTTTCATCTTTTGGATCAATTTCCCCCAAGTTGGGACTCCAATATTTCCAAGGAACATTCTCACTGTCATCTTTGCCAATTGGCGTTTCGGAACTGGGAATATTTGGAACCAAATACATTAGGTTTTGGTATTGCGCAATGGCTGAATCTACCGAAGCTTTTAAAGCTTCAATTTTTTGGTCAACTTCCTTCATTTCCAAAAGCTTAACTTGCTTTTCTTCCGCAGAGAGCTTGGGAAATTCTTTGGAGACTTGGTTTTTTAAGGCCTTTAGTCCTTCCAGTTCGGTAAGTAAATCTCGTCTTTTTACGTCCGCATCCAGAAGCTCATCTAAATTTAAAGCAATGTTTTTATCTTTGATGGCCTTTTTTATTTGGGCTTGATTTTCGCGAATGAATTTTATGTCTAGCATATTGTAGCGTGCCGATTTATCGGCGATTTAATAGTTCAATTATTTCTTTAGTTTTAGGTAAGCATTTGGAATAGTCAATATCTTGGGGCTTGAAAAATTTTAAGTCATTAACTTCCGGGTCTCCAAGTTTTAATTTACCCGATAGGATTTTGCATTCGTAAGCGAGAATAATTACCTGTATGGTTGTCTTGCTGTGCTTCCATAAGTTACTGTAAATTTTGGGCAATAAACGGATAATTTTTACATTAAGTCCGGTTTCTTCTTTTACTTCTCTAAGCAGAGCTTTTTCTGGGGTTTCGTTTAACTCTATGCCTCCACCGGGAAATTCCCATTTATTATGAATTTCTGGCGATTGGGGCTGATGTCTGAGTCCCAGTAAAATTTCCCTTTTGTCGTTTAAAATTACCCCCACAGAAATAGTTAACTGATTTTTACTCATCTTATTTATATAATGGGTAGTTGCCGGTTAGTTCTTTAACTAAAGATTCTCTGCCAAAAATCAGAATGCCAAAATGCTCAATATCGGCGTAATTTTTTGCTCCTGTCCGTTCAATAACTTTTTTATCGTTCGTGGTCTCTAACATTTCTTTGGTAAACTCCGCAGTTTCCAGCCCGAGTTTTTTGGCTTTCTGTGCCAGTGCTTTTATTTCGCTATTGGAAGGAATGGTTTTTATCATTATGGCATGTTGAATGTTTAATTTTATGGCTTCGCCGTCTTGACTGTGGATTTCATCTCGAAAAAATAAATTTCTGCCCTTTTTGGTTTGTCTGGCTCCAAAGGCCGCGTTTAAATGAGCGATGGAATTTAAAACTTGCCAAGGTTCCATTTTGGATGCTTGGTTAATTAATGCCACAGCAAATAAATTTTCTTTGGTTTTACTTTCTGTTTCCCCCGTATCTTTCATTGGTGGAAATACCACAATTTCCCGAATGGATTTGTCGGCCAGTATGGCAAACAATCTTTCACTCAGCCCAAAGCCTGCGCAAGGTGGCATGCCGTATTCCATGGCTTCTACATAATCTTCGTCTAACATTTGGGCTTCCTCGTCGCCGGCATTCCTTAGTTTGGCTTGTTCTTCAAATCTTAATCTTTGGTCAATGGGGTCATTTAATTCTCCAAAACCTTTACCTAATTCCGTCCCAAAGGCAAGAATTTGCATTCTTTGCACCACTTTGGGGTTGTGTGGGTCACGTTTTGCCAAAGGTTCCAATTCCACCGGCTGGTCAACTAGAAATATCGGTTTACCACTTGGGATATTTTCTCTAACTTCTTTAAAGATTAAATCAATTAACCTGCCTTTACCGGCAAAATCTTCATATTTTATATGATGTTGATTGGCATAGGCTTGCAATTCAGGCAGTTCGGCTGTGTTTAAATCTATCCCCGTATGCTGTTTAAATAAGTTCAAATAACTAACCTGTTCCCAATCTCCGCTCCAATCAACAGTTTGGCCTCTAGCGTGAATAACGAGGGTGCCAAATGTATCTAAAATAATTTTTTGATACATTTGTCTTACTAAATCCATCATGTCTTGAAAGCTGGCATAAGCCCAATAAAATTCCATTTGGGTATAGTCCTGTAAATGTTCAGTGGATATGCCTTCGTTTCTAAAGATTCTGCCAATTTCAAAAACTTTTTCATAACCGGCAACCAGCATCTTTTTTAAAGGTAATTCCAAAGAGATTCGTAAAAAAAATTCTTTATCCAAAGCGTTATGATGGGTAATAAAGGGTCTGGCTTCCGCACCTCCGGTGGTATTTTCCAGAATCGGCATATCCATGTGCAAAAATCCTCTATCTTGCAAAAACGTTCTCATGGCGTTCCAAAATTTCGCTTTTTTTATAAATAATTCTTTGGTGTTGGAATTAAGTAAAATATCCAAATATCTTTTTCTAAGCTTAATTTCTTCGGCTTGAATGCCAAAATGTTCGCTGGGCAGTGGAAGCAAAGATTTTGCCAAAAGTTTGTAGCCGGTGGCTTGTAGAGTTTTTTCTTCGGTTTTGGTTTTAAATAATTTACCTGTGACTTCAATAAAATCCCCAATATCGAAATTTTTTAAAATAAATTTAAAAGCTTCTGCACCTAAATCTTCCTGTTTGAATAAAATTTGGATTTTGGCAGAACCGTCTTCAATATGCACGAACATAATTTTGCCCATATCCCTAAAACTGCGAATTCTACCCACCAGGGTGATGGACTCATTGGATAGCGAATCAAAATTATCCAAAGCCTGCGCATTGGTATGGGTTCTTTGGGTTTGGGAAGGGTAAGGATCAAGTCCGGCCTGCTTGATGACAGCTAGTTTTTCCCTGCGAATTTTAATAACATCTTCCAGTCTTTCTGACATAATTTTGAAGATTAAATTTTAATCAGTATAACAAAAAAATCAGCAGTTTGCCAATTGGGATTGCTAGGTTTTAAAACAAGGGTCATCTTGGCAAAAAGCCAAGATGACCCTTGTTAATTTGTATATTGATTATTCAATGCTTACAACTTGATATTCCACTTCTCCTGCCGGGGTTTGGACAATAAATTTTTCTCCGGTTTTTTTACCCAATAAGGCCTTGCCTACCGTGGATTCGTTGGAGATTTTACCTTCTTTGGGGTTGGCTTCGTTGCTACCCACAATGGTGTATTTTTTTTCTTGCCCGCTGACTTTTACAATTACGGTAGTCCCCACGTTCACCACGGTGCCGTGTGAAGTCTGGGAAATAATTTCCGCATTTTTAATGATGTCTTCAATTTCTGCAATTCTGCCTTCAATAAAACTTTGCTCTTCACGGGCTTGCGCATAGTCGGCATTCTCGCTTAAATCGCCGTGAGCCGCCGCCTCCCTGATTCTTTCAATTACTTCTTTACGTTTATTTTCTACCAAATCTTTGAGTTCTTTATTGAGTTTTTCCAAACCTTCGGGAGTAAGTAAATATTTTTTAGACATGGTTGTTTAGGAATCTATATTTGTAAATTGAATCCTGAAATGATCCGCCAGTTGGCGGATAGGATGACAAATATAACAATTATTGATAAATATAATTCCGTCCAAAGGACGGAATTACTTGATACATGTTAATCTATTTTAATATTTGTGTCAATGTAAAGTATTTTTGTTAACAAAATTGTTCAATAAAATAATGTGTGATTTTAGATACGATATTAAAAAAACATAACGTATAAAAATTTTGTTAAGTTTTCAATTTTGTCAATTAACAACAAAGATAAAATTAAAAAAACACAAGTCCAAATTAGAAAAATTGATATACTGTGAAATTGACTTAGTGGTCCAAGCTTGCCTGATTTTTTTAACTTAATTATAAAAATAAAACTTACTAAATAAAGAATTCCTAGCAATAAGGTTTGCAAAATCCAAAATCCAAGCACCACCGCTAAACCACTAAAATCAAGCATAAAAATTTTTATTTATTTAATATCCAAGTTTTGACTCTTTGATAAGCTTAGGGTAAAGGCAATTATATATCCAAGTTCTTTACTGCTTTAGCATGGGTGGTTATAAAACGTTTTCTGGGCGCAACTTCGTCGCCCATCAGCGTTTCAAAAATTTCGCTGACTTTTTCCGCATCTTTAATGTCCACCTTAAGCATTACTCTAGCCTGAGGGTCCATGGTGGTTTCCCACAGTTGCTGAGGATTCATTTCTCCCAAACCTTTGTAGCGTTGAATGGTGTATTTCATGCCTGCCACTTCCCCAATTTCTCCGCCTTCGCTTTCGGGTTCAGATGATTTTATTTCCTCAGTCTTTTCTTTGGTAGTAGATTTGGCTTTTAATTTTTCTGTTTTAGTTTTTTTTGCTTCGTCCAATAAATCTTTTAATACTTCATCTCTTTCGGCATCGGAAAAGGCGTATTGAAATTGTTTACCAACTTGTACTCTAAATAGCGGAGGTTGGGCAATGTAAAGGTGGCCGTTTTTAATAATTTCTGGAAAATATCTGTAATATAAAGTTAAGAGTAAAGTGCGAATGTGTGCTCCGTCTACGTCGGCATCGGTCATAATAATTACTCGGTGGTAACGAAGTTTATTGATATCAAATAAATCCCCTACTCCCACACCCATGGCAATAATTAAATTTTTAATTTCTTGGTTAGATAGAGTTTTGTCCAAACGAGCTCTTTCTACGTTCAAGATTTTACCCCGAAGCGGTAAAATGGCTTGAAATTTTCGGTTTCTCCCTTGTTTGGCACTACCACCGGCGCTATCACCCTCCACAATGTATAATTCGCATTCTTTGGGGTCGCTTTCGCTACAATCGGCAAGTTTACCCGGTAATGCCAAACCTTCTAACACACCTTTTCTAATTACGCTGTCCCTCGCAGCTCTGGCTGCCATTCTGGCTTTGGCAGCCAAAATGACTTTTTCCACAATTTTACCGGCGTCTTGAGGATGCTCCTCGAAATAAATTTCCAAAACATCACCTACCACTTGCTCCACAACAGTACGAACCTCGGGATTGCCGAGTTTGGCTTTGGTTTGGCCTTCAAATTGCGGATTAGGCAGTTTTACGGAAATAATTGCCGAAAGACCCTCACGCATATCTTCACCGGTGAGTTTTTCCGACTCTTTAACGTAGTTATTTTTGGTGGCGTAGGAATTAATTACCCGAGTTAGGGCGGAACGAAAACCGGTTACGTGCATTCCTCCTTCCGGGTTATACACATTGTTGGCATAAGCAAGAATTCTTTCATCAAAATCATCCGTATATTGAATGGCAATTTCTACCGAAATATCTTCCACTTGTTTTTGGACATAAATGGGATAGTGTTTGGTTTTTTTGTTACGGTTGACTTGCCGAATGTAACTTACAATTCCCCCTTCAAAAAAATACTGGTAAGTAAGCCCCAGTCTTTCGTCGGTAATAAAAAAGTGCAAGCCCTTGGTTAAATAAGCTTGGCTTCTTAAATGATCCAAAACGGTTTTAAAATTAAATTCTGTGGTTTCAAAAATACTGGAGTCAGGATAAAAGGTAATGCTAGTACCGGTCTGGTCAATATCGTCTTTATCGACTTTGCCCACAGCTTTTACGGCGCCTTGGGGTTTGCCGATTTTATATTTTTGTTCGTAAATTTTACCATCCCGTTTTACTTGAGCGGTTAAGTTGGTGGATAGGGCGTTAACCACACTTACACCCACCCCATGAAGCCCACCGGAAACTTTATAGCCACTGGCATCACCACCGAATTTACCACCCGCATGGAGCACGGTTAAAACGGTTTCCAAAGCGGATTTTTTGGTTTGTTTGTGAATATCCACCGGAATGCCACGACCATTGTCCACTACGGTTACTCCTCCGTCTTTTTGGATTAGCACGCCAATTTTGGTAGCATGTCCGGCCATGGCTTCATCTACCGAGTTATCCACCACTTCCCAAATTAAGTGGTGAAGGCCGGTTGAAGAAGTGGAGCCAATATACATACCCGGACGTTTCCGAACCGGATCTAAGCCTTCTAAAACCGTAATATTTTCACTGGTATAGCCCTGTTTCTTTTTTTCTTCTTTTGACATATTTTTATAAAAAATTTTCTTTACTCAAATTGTCATTTTAATAACTGCAGAAAAATTTTCGGGTTAAAAAGTTCAGAACAATTTACTTCTTTTACTTTTTTTGTATCGGAATCTAACACTTCTGCAAACCTTTGTTCTTTATCGATTGAAATAATTGCTGTAGCTTTACTTAAAGTAGGATGACCTACCATATCTCCTATTTTAAATTTTTGAGCTCGAGTTAATTGGATCGCCTCAGACATTGCCTTTCTTATTTTGTGTTCAATGTCATTGTCTGTAAAGCCTAGCGACCTCATTTTTTCTATATACCAAGGATTAATTTTTCCTTCATATAGGTCACCCACTTGCTCTTCTGGGCTTAGAGGAAAAAATGTAATTTTGTCCTTCATAATTTTGTGTAGCTTTGCTAAGTAATCTTAGCATAATATTAATTAAATTTCCAGTATCAAAATGGCTAAAATTCCTTTAAATAAGCATTAATAACATACTAACACCATTATCTTAAATCAGCCTTATAAATTTCTTTGGTTTGTTCGTAAAGTTTTTTTTGCAAAGGTTCTACTTCATCGGTTTTTAGGGTGCGTTCGGGGCTTCTGTACACGACGCGGTAGGTATAACTTACTTTATTTTTACCGAATTTTTTTTCATTTTCATATTTGTCCAAGAGTTCTACTTGCTCAATAATATCTCCGCCGATTTCTCTGATTAAATCAAAATAATTGTTGGGCACAAAATCATTATTTACTACAAAAGAAATATCTCGGGTAATTGGCGGGTATTTGCTTACTTCCACAAATTTATGCCCCAGTTTTAATTGTTTTTTTACTCTTTCGTCTTCACTCCATAACAGCCGAATATCCGGCAAGCCCATATTGGCAATTGCCAGTCTTTCCAAACCAAAACCAAACGCCCAGCCATTATAGCCCTCAAGGCCCATATTTTTTAAGACCGATTTTCTAACCAAGCCGGAACCCACCATTTCCACCCACTTACCATCTATTTCAGCTTCCATTTCAAAGGAAGGATCGGTATAAGGAAAATTATGTTCATAAAAACGAAAATTGGTTTCAAAGACATGCTTGGCAATATCGGACAGGGTATTTTTTAAATCATCGGCAGTGATGGTTTGTTTGTCATCGGGGGTTATGTACCATGCTCCAAATTGATGAAAGACATTCATATGCCGACTATCAATTTCATCTTTTCTATAGACTTTGCCATAACAAATCGCGCCTAAGCTTTCTTTATTGGCAATACGCTTTTGGATTTCCGGATGGTTAAGGTAGTAATACCAAAAAACCGTATCATGAGTTCTTAGTACGTGCGTGTCATCAATATAATATGTATCCGATTTGCTTCTGGCCGGATGCTCGGGTGGCATATTAAATAAATCAAACATAATATGTGTGGGGATAATTTCGGGAATTTGGATTACATCAAAACCTTGTAAAGATTTAACGGCCGAAGCCCGACTCACCACTTCTTTAAGCGGACTACCCTCGGTTCTAGATAAGTCCGGCATGCTTAAATAGCGCCTGATTCTTTGAGCTTCAAAATCAGTGCGTTTTTCCAAGGCTTGTTTAAGTGAATTTTCCTCAGTAGTATCTATAACTATATTCATAGTAAGTTTCCGTAAAATTGAAATTACTTTTGTCAATTATGTCATTTTTGACATTTTTGTCAATATTTCAGGATCATTTCCGAGGAAAATTGGTTGCCTAAAGCAACATGCTTTTTTAGTAACATAATCCCCTCTCCGGTTTTGTCCGATAAGCCAAGCTCAAAGGCAGCACAAATCATGCCTTGGCTTTCCACTCCCCGAATTTTGGCTTTGCCCAAAACAAACGGCTCATGAGTTTGGGAATGAATGTTTTGGGCAATGGTGGCCCCCGGTAAAGCCAAAGCCACGACATCATTTACCTCAAAATTAAAAGCCCCGCAAATCACCGGCTCCACTACCCTGTCCCCTATATCCAGTTTAACAACCCGCAAGCGGTTGGCGTTAGGGTGTTTTTGGATTTCTAGAACTTTGGCGGAAACAATGTTAGGAAATTTTTTCTCTCTTTTCCAAAAAAATAACTTTTTTAGTATATTCATAATTCTTAATTCATTATTCTAGTAAACTCTGCATTCTTCCTGATTACACAAAAACCCCGATTTACCCACTGGTGGCGCATCTAATAATGTTTTTAGCGTAAAGGATTGAAAGTCCTCCGAAACTTGATAGTCGTAAGCTTCGTTGTTTTTGGGATCCTTAGGAATTTCACTGATTAATTTGGGGACTAAAGCGGTTTGTAATTGTTCGGCTGTGGGAAAAACATATTCCAGATTGCCACTAATATGCTGAGACGAATATAACAACAGCGCTGAACGCAGGGTTTCCAAGTTAGTTTTTCTCTGATCATCGTAAATGGCAGACTGGTCCTGTTCAATGTATTTTTTACCATCGGCACTTCTGGTTTTTATAACTAAATTTTGAGTTTCGCTAAAAAAACTTAAAGTAAAATCTTGGCTGTTATTTTCCGGTTTATAGGTATAGACAAATTTGTCTTTATTAATCGGATCTAGGGGGTTAATGGCTACCCGACTGTAAATTTTTACTTCCGTGTACATTTTACTAAAGTCAGTGTGGCTTGGGTAGGCTTTTTTATCGGCATAGTACTTAACTAAAGCAATGGCAACGTTTTTTATGGTTGTGCTTCTTTGAGTATCTCTGTCTTGCTTGGCTTCCACGCTGGTTTCTAGGCCATCTAAGGGGTTATGGGTCGGGGTCGTGCTGGCCGAATTGCCTGAATCACGCGTATTAGTTTGAGAGAAATTATACAAGTTAAGCAGACTATCTCCCAAAGTTTGTTCTGTGGGAGAATGAATACCATTAGCTTTGAGCTTGTTGCTAATGTCGTAGAGTTGTTCTTTGGTTAAGGACTTGTCTTTAATTAAGACGTCGTAACCGCCCTTAACATACTGCCCGTCATTGTATTTATCATCTGAAGCCGTGGAGGTCTTACTTGGATCTGAACCAAAAATAGCTACTTCGTCTCCATCTGCCAGTCCGTCTTGGTCAGAGTCGTGATTGTTGGGGTCGGTGTGTTATTAATAATATTTTAAATTACAAATCCCGTCGTTGTGCGGGTCCGCGGTGTCGCCACACTGCTCGATTTGCAAACATTTTTCTGAGCCAAAAAACCTAACCTGCCATTCACTCGGAGTTTGGGTAGAATTTTTTTCGCCCGAAATTTCATTTTCAGGATTTTTTATGGTGCTCGGGTCAATTAAAAAGTTTTCCGGCTCGGGGGTGGTTAAGACATATTTGTTTAAAACCGCATACACCGGATAAATTAAAATTAAAATAACTAAAATAATTATCCAGACCGATTTATGTGCGAGCAGTAAAACTTTAATTCGACCGGGTTCATCGGTGAGTAAACTTTTTTCTTCCGGATTAACCGTAATTTTCGGGCTTACCAAATTGGAATTGATTGCCGTTTTTTCCGTTTTTTCCGATACTTCAAAAAAGGGTGGGTCCTCATTAAGATTTTCTGAATTATTTGGGTCGGGGTTTTGAGTAGTCATTGTTTATTTGATTGTAAATAATAATTCTAAAAAGATTAATAAAATTAACAGGGTAATTTCCAACCACCAAAAGAGTAAGCCGTTAATTTGCAGTAAAACCGCAATTGTAAAAAAAAAGCCTAATAATAAACCTTGTCGTAAACTGGAGGCGAAATCCAAAAGAAACATTTTAGGCCAAAACCATCGTTTTAAAACCAAGGCCGATAAACATACCCCTGAAAAAACGAGTAAAAATAAATTCAGGTAAAAAAATACAAAAATGGTTTTGCTGGCGGTAAAAGGATCGGTAAAGTTTATAATGGAAGCAAAAGAAAACGCAGATAATATAAAACTGAAAATTAAGATGGTTACTTGAGATTTGGTATTTACAATAAAGCTCATATGCCTATATATTATACCATAAATTCAGAGCAATCTCAAAGTTTGTTTTCCAAATTAAGATATTTACATTCGTGCGGTTTGGTTTTTTCGTGCTCTTCCATGAACGTATTAAACTTAATGGTATCCACAATTAAATTAATGGTTTTAAGCAGGTGGCTTTTAAGCTCTGTTAGGTCCGCTTCGTCCGCGATGGGCTCTTCAATAAATTGGTTATCCTCCAAATACCAATACTTTAGCTTGGAAATTTTTTCGTGAAAGTATTCTTCGCATGCCCATTGATAAATATACAGCTGGTCAATGTCCCCTTTTTGGTTTTTTTTGTTTGGGGTTTTGCCGGTTTTGTAGTCTATAATTTCCAGACCTAGTTGTGTATTATCCGCGCGGTCAATTTTACCGGTAAATTTATAATCCCCAATGGGAAGGAAAAATGACTTTTCCAATAATTTAGGGTGGGGTGGATTGGCTAAAGAAAAATGATAAAAGTTTTCCAAAATTTTTATACCTTTGGCTTTATATTTATTTTTTTCTTGCGCGTTGTTATACCACTCATCTATCCAGTTATGGTCGTAGAGTTGTTTAAGTTCTTCCAAGCTGGCAAGTTGGGCAGGGGTTTTTTGCTGGGTGAATAGGTCAAGTTGCGCGGTTTCGGTTAAAGCTAAGTAATTTTTTAAATAAACTTCCAAAGTTTTATGAATGGTTTGCCCAAAGCTAAAGTAGGCGCTACCCGCTTCGGGTAATTTTAAATAGTACTGGTATTTATACTGCAAAGGACAGTGCTCAAAGGCCTTTAAAGCGCTAAAAGAAAATGTTTTGGGTAAAACCTGGTTAACAATAAGCTTGGCCTGAGGGGGTGAATTGAAAACCACTTTTCCGGTTGGGGTTTTTTCTAAGTCAGCTTTAACCAATTGAGTTTCCACTAAGAAAATGGAAGGCTTTTTATTTTTACTGCCCCCGTAATCTTTAGCCCAGGAAAAGACAACTTTAGATTTGGCTCGAGTAATGGCCACATAAAAAAGTCTGCGCTCTTCTTGCATATGGAAATCCCCTTCCGGGAGTATATCTTTAACCAGAGCTTTGGGGATTTCAATAGCTTCGCCTTTACTGCGGGTGGGAAAACGCAAATCTACCAGATTGGGAATAAATACGTATGCGTACTCCAGGCCTTTGGAGGCGTGGACAGTTAAAATTTTTAAACATTCCGGTCCTACGTTTGGATCGAATTTAATTTCCCCTTCATCGCCCGATTCGATTTCTAAATTTAAGTGGTGGAGAAATTTATGCAAACTTTTGTCTGAGTTTTCGCCGGTAAAAGTTTCAATTTTTTTATAAAATTGTTCCAAATAGTCTCGGTTGCGCGCATTCTCTTCGGTTTCCGGTTCTAACAAATTTTTAATATTTAAATCAAAAATAATTTGGACAAACGCTTCGTTGACCGCTTTTTCTTGCACCAGTTTGCCATGTTGATTTAATAAATGCAGAATTTTCTGAATTGTTTGGTGAGCGGACTGGGGTAATTCGCTTAAAGCTTGGGAAAAGTTTAAGGTCTGATATAAAGACAAAGTGCGTTTTTGGGCAATGGACAGCAGTAAGGAATTAATGTGAGGAGATAGGTTAAATTGGGAAAAACATAAAACCTGGTAGAGGGCAAACGAGTCCTCATGATTAATTAGGGTGTTTAAATAAGCAATTAAAAAAACAATTAAAGGTTTTTGGTATAAGCCGGTATTGGCTACAAAAGTATGAGGAATGCCCAATTTATTTAAAATGGGTAAGATTTCATACGCCGAGGAATTGCTTCTGAGCAGAATGGCAAAGTCATTCCAAGTGGATTTGGGATTTTTTTCTTTAATTTCCAAAATTTTCTGAGCTAACAAGTGAAGTTCCTCGGCCAAATCGTTAGCTGAAATAAGTTCTATGGCGGAATCGGGTGAGTTAAGTTTGGCGGAGTTTTTTAATTGCTTATTAATTTTTAACTGCACTTCCAGCCGGTCGGGGTTATTGTTTTGAATAAACTTATAAGCTAAGTCTAAAATTCTTTGGTCGCTTCGGTAGTTTTCGGTAAGGGTAATTTGTTTTAAAGTGGGAAAGTCTGTCTTGAATTTTAAGATGTTGGAAACGCTGGCACCTCTGAATTTGTAAATTGATTGGTCGTCGTCCCCCACGACCACCAGGTTTTGGTTTTTGCCCGCCAGTAATTTAACCAGCTCGTATTGGGCAAAATTGGTATCTTGGAATTCGTCCACCAAAACGTACTTAAATTTATTTTGGTAGTGTTTTAAAACATTTGGCCGGAGGGTAAATAGTTTGTAAGTAAAATTAATAAGATTGGAAAAATCTAAAAAATTATTTTCTAGCAGTAATTTTTCGTAAACAAAAAAAGCATTGGCAATCTCCGACATTTTTTGTTGCTCCAGTCGAGTCTCGTTGTCATCTGAATTTTGCGTGGGCAAGTTTTCCGCAGAGTCGGTATTCAGTTTTTGCTCATTGACATAGGCTAAATAGTCTTCCGGGGAAATAAGTTCATCTTTTAGACGGGAAAAGTGTTTTAAGAGGGTGGAAATAAATTTTTGCGGATTACCTAAAGGTTTGTAATAGTCCAAATCAAATTTTTCCAGATTATTATGAATTAGCATCCAAGCTTTGGTGCTGTTGATTAGCTTAAAGTTGGTAGGTAAGCCAATGTCCAGACCGTAAGTTTCTAAAATCCTGTGGCAAAAGCTGTGAAAGGTGGATATCCACATATCGTAATAGCCCAAAGGCAACAGCTCAGCCAATCTGTCTTGCATTTCGCCCGAAGCCTTATCGGTAAAAGTTAAAGCTAAAATTTCGTCCGGTTTGGCCAGTTTTTGTTCAATTAAATAGGCAATTCGGCGGGTAATTACGGTGGTTTTTCCCGTGCCGGCGCCGGCGACAATTAACAACGGTCCCCTATTGTGGACTACAGCCGATGTTTGTTCTGTGTTTAAATGATTTAATAGCATGTAAAGTTAGTTTTTTGGGAAATAGAAATTGGTTAGTTGTTGCCACCAATCCATACCTTTATCTGTGTAAATTGCCCAAAAAGCAATGGGTTCTAAAATGGTGACGCTTCGGTATTTTTTTAATTCTAAAAGCGCTTTATCGTTGGTAATAAGATAATGAGCATTGGCGCTTAAGGCGCTGGCTAAAATTTTATTATCTTCCGGATCCGAGACTACGTTGATAATCCTTTGGCTTTTTACCCAATTCACCTGCTCAAAGAATTCATCTAATTCCTTTTCATAGTCAGCGCCGGTTATGAGTTTACTGCTAATAAACTTATTTTCTCTCAAAGTTTCTCGGTTGGCATAAGCTTCAATATACCCTTGCCTTATGGCGTCAATGATTCTTTTTTCGTAAGAAAATTCGTCTTTAAAACCATCAATTAAAATATTTGTATCAAGGACTACACGAGAAACATTTAACATTTGACAGTAAACAATTAACGATTAATTTTAATTTATTTTGCAGGATTTTTTAATAGACTATCTCGAAACGCTGTTAGTTGGTCTGCAAGTGCGGATAAAGCAGTTAAAAAATATAAATGTTTTCTAATTATTTTCTTATTGGCATTAAAAACTTTTTAGGATTGGCGTCTAAGTCTATAAAATAATCGGTTAATTCTTTGACTTTCGCGGAACAAGATTTGCCAAAGGCCAAAGTTTCCGTAAATTGTCCGGACATTTGCATATATTCCAAAAGTGGCACATAGTCGCCATCCCCACTCGCGAGCACGACCACATCTAATTTATTCATTAATTTAACTATATCCATAGCTATGCCTACGTCCCAATCCCCTTTTTGGTGTCCGCCGGCAAAAGTTTGGAGTTCCTTTCTTTTTACCTCAAAACCGGCTTTTTCCAAAGCTTCAAAAAAATTCTCTTCTTCCGGCATATTGGCTTCCACTACATAAGCAATGGCACGAATAAGTTTTCTTCCGGCTACGGCTTCGTTTAAAACTTCGTGAAATTTAACTCTGGCGTTGTAAATATTGCGGGCAGAATAATATAAATTTTGCACATCTACAAATACTCCCACCCTTTGGTCTTGGTTACGAATTGACATAAATAAAGAATTTTTAATTTTTAATTTTTTTAATTTGTTTACCGGCGTCATCAATGGTGTATAATTTATGGTTAATAAACACCAAACCTCTTTGAAAATTTTGATCCATACGCAACGTATCAGATGTATTTTGGCCTTGAAAAATTTCACGTTTAATTTCATCAAACGTAGTTATACCACGGTTAACACATTCTTCAATGGCATAGGCAGTGCCCTTTGCAGATTCAATGTCTTCCAAAGAATTAAACCCCATACTTTCTACTGGCATAATTTATTCCTCATTATTGGGTTTTTCTAAAGCAACAGTTTCCAGACCTAAGGTCATACCTGTAACTTTAAAAATATCCTTATCAATTTTTTTAAATTCTTTACCGGTTAAAGTGTATTGGTTCACCGCGGTTGATAACGCATTCCCCAATTTTCCGTAGTACTCCTCGTAACTTTTTAAATGTCTGCCCAATTGCTCCACATTTTTTACAATATCTTTGGCAGTTTCTTCTATTTGCATAGCTTTAAGGCCCTGAAGCACGGTTTGCAAATAGGCCAAAAAAGAAGTGGGCGAAACGATAATTACTTTATATTTGCTGGCCGCTCTTTGAATCAGACTTTCGGTGTCGTCGGTAAGCGCGCCGATTTTATTTATAAGTAAATCGTAATAAATTGCTTCGTGAGGAATAAACATAAAAGCGAAATCCATAGTGCCTTGTTCGGGACGAATATACTTGGCGGTTTCTTGGATTCTGAGTTTTAAATCATTCACAAACAGTTTTTCCAATTTGGCTTTTTCGCTCGGGTCTTCTGTTTCCACTATTCGATTATAATTTTCCAAAGAAAATTTAGAATCCACGGGAATGATTTTTTCTTTTACAAATACCGCACAATCCACAATTTCTCCGTTTTTAAAAGCGTATTGCATTTGGTATTGGCTCGGGGCTAAAATATTTTTTAGCAAGGTTTCTAGGTAGTATTCCCCTAACACGCCTCGCTGTTTGGGGTTTTTTAAAATATCTTGCAGTTGCCTGAGTTGTTCGGCAAAGGAAACTACTTGCTGATTGGTCTGATCTAATTTAGTTAAGCCTTCGGTTACGTTCCGAATAAGTTTGGCAGATTCCCCAAATTGATTCCTTACCGATTCATTCATTAACTTATGAGATTCGGAGATTTTGCTGTCAACAGTTCTGGAAAGTTCGTTAATTTGGGTTAATACCAGCTTTAAACCTAGGTCAGAAGCGGAATCTTGGGGTTTTTGAACTTGCCTTTTTAGGTCATAAATAAAATAGATGGCTAAGGCCAAGCCGGCAATTAATAGGCTTAAAATTGTGTAAAGTATTGCATTTTGCATAAAAGTATTGTAGCATAAATCTATAAAATAATTAACTAAAAAAATATGCCAGAACCAACAACTGATGAATTGGGTTTACACACACATCCAGATTTTGAGTTTCCTAAAAATGAACATCATCCTGATAAGGTTTTTACAGGGCCGGATCAACCTTTAGAGCAAGCAACAGCTAGTGAGGTAAAAGATAAAGATGAAGGGCCAAATGAAGGAAAATACCTTGCTGGTTATTTTAAAACCCTCCAATAAATATTGGAGGGTTTTAAAATGGCGGACCGAACGGGACTCGAACCCGCGACCTCTCCCGTGACAGGGGAGCGCTCTAACCAACTGAGCTACCGGTCCATGTTGTTGATCATTTAACGACTTATTTCTAAACTACTTACCTAACATCAAAATTTATTGTTCATGGTAGCGGGAGGTGGAATTGCACCACCGACCTTGGGCTTATGAGTCCCACGCTCTAACTAACTGAGCTATCCCGCCGTATTTAGTAAAATTGATTATCTCTAAATAATCAAAAATCCTGCGGACAGCAGGAAATAGGCTGTCACAATAATTTGGTTGCGGGACCCGGACTCGAACCGGGAATCTTCAGGTTATGAGCCTGACGAGATGCCAATTTCTCTATCCCGCGATATGGCTTTAATTATAAACCAAAATACATTTTTTTGCAATACAAAACCGTCCATAGTTTTTTAGGACGGTTTTGCTGTTATGTCGTATAGACATAACTGAAGTAAGAAAGAATTAAGCTCGCTTCTTCTTTTTGGAAGCGGTTTTTTTCTTTTTTACTACTTTTTTCTTTTTAGCCATTGGGCTAGTCTCCCGAAGACTTAACTAAATTTTGGTTAAGCCTTCTTAATTTTCTACTTTGGGCATTAACCCTTTAAGTAGTATAAACAATTCGTGCAACTTTTCTTTAACTTTTTTTTCTGGACGGTTTTTCTCCTCTTTAATATATATTATGGGTTTTAAAAATACTTGTCAAGCATTTTTGGGTTGGTAATTAAGGTTTTGAAAAGGGTTTTGGTTTTAAAATTTTTTATTTTGTGAATTTCGTTTAAAATAATTTTGGGACTTAAGGTTCTAATTAAAAAAAAGTTTTTTATGATTGCCAATTTAGTCTCGGAGTCAAATTTAAATTTTAAATTCAAACCTAATCTTATACCCCGGAGTATCCTTAAAGGATCTTCTAGAATTTTTCTTTTAGGCTGACCAATAAACTTTATTTTGTGGTTAAGTAAGTCCTTTCTTCCGTGGTAGTAATCTAGCATTTTGCCGGTATTTGGGTTTAAATAAAGGGAATTTACAGTAAAATCTCTTCTTTGAGCATCTTGTTTAAGACTTTTTATAAAGTGAATTTTTGGGTAACGGGAATGAGTATATAACTCTTTTCTTAAAGTGGAAATGGTAATGGTATACCGAGATTTTTTAATGGTAATAATCCCAAAATTTATATTTTGTTTATTGTATGGAATTTGGCACTTCAGTAAAGTTTTTTCGATTTCCTCGGGTTTTGCTGTGGTGCAAATATCGATATCTAAACTTTTTTTACCCAATAAAAAATCCCGCACATAACCTCCAACGAGATAAGTGTGCGGAAAGTTTTCCACAAGAGAATTATATATTTTTGTCGCAAAGGAAGGTAGTCGATAAATATTTTTTTCGAGGGAAGCGCGCATTGCTCTAATTGAATTGTTTAGTTTTTCTACTGGCTCGCTTTTTGGCAATTCGAATTCTCGCCAAACTTTTTTCCAAACTGGCTGCGACTTTGGCGTATTCTTCGTTACCCGCTTTAACTTCTTTAAGGGCTTTTTCGGCGCGTTGTCTGGCTTCCTCGGCTCTTTGTTCGCTAATCTCAAAGTGATGCTCGGCCGCATCGGCTAAAATTATAACTTTATTATCTTTTTGAACTTGCAAAAATCCGCCGGAGACGAACATAAAAAATTCATCGTCCTTGGTTTTGGCGTGAATTTCACCGGGCTGAATTTGTGTTACCAAAGGAATATGATTGGGCAGAATAGTGATTTCGCCTTCCGTAGTGGGGCAACTTAAAGCCGTTAGCTCTGTGGTGAGCACTACTTTTTCCGGGGTAACTAATTGAAAATTAATTAACTTCATAAAATCTTTTTTTAGTAGAGTTATTTTACTTGGCTAATATCCCCTTTCATATAAAAGGCATTTTCCGGCTTGTCATCGTGTTTGCCTTCTAAAATTTCTTTAAAGCCGGCAATGGTTTCTTTGAGCGGTACAAATTCCCCTTTGGTACCGGTAAAGACTTCGGCTACGGCAAAAGGTTGGCTTAAGAATCTTTGAATTTTTCTGGCTCGAGAGACGGTAATTTTGTCTTCTTCCGGCAATTCTTCCATACCTAAAATTGCAATAATATCTTGGAGATCCTTATACCTTTGCAAAGTTTTTTGCACGGCTCGGGCAGTTTCGTAATGATCTTCGCCTACAATATTTTTATCTAAAATGGTGGAAGTGGAGTCAAGCGGGTCCACGGCCGGATAAATCCCCAATTCAGAGAGTCCTCGGGAAAGTACCACAGTGGAATCCAAGTGAGCAAAAGTGGTAGCTGGAGCCGGGTCGGTTAAGTCATCGGCAGGCACATAGACTGCTTGTACCGATGTAATCGAGCCTTTATTGGTAGAAGTAATGCGTTCTTGCAGTTCGCCCATTTCTGTGGCAAGGGTGGGTTGATACCCTACGGCCGAAGGAATACGGCCTAAAAGAGCGGAAACTTCACTGCCGGCTTGAGTAAAGCGAAAAATGTTGTCCACGAACATTAATACATCTTGGTTTTGTTCATCTCTAAAATATTCCGCCATAGACAGACCGGTTAAAGCTACCCTAGCGCGGGCTCCGGGCGGTTCATTCATTTGGCCAAACACCATGGCGAGCTTGTCTAACACTTTAGCGTCTTTCATTTCATGGTATAAATCATTTCCTTCACGGGTTCTTTCCCCTACTCCGGCAAACACGCTTACGCCACCGTGGGCCTTGGCAATATTGTTAATCAGTTCTTGAATTACCACGGTTTTACCTACACCGGCACCGCCAAACAAACCGACTTTTCCGCCTTTTAAGATGGGACAAATTAAATCTATAACCTTAATGCCGGTTTCTAAAATTTCGGTTTTGGTATTTTGCTCTACAAATTTTGGCGCCGGCCTATGAATCGCGTAAGTTTTGTCCGCTTTGGGTGTTTCGCTTCCGTCCACTGCTTCGCCCAGCACATTAAAAATCCTACCTAAGGTTACTTTACCCACTGGCACGGAAATCCCATCGCCGGTATCTAAAACTTCCATACCTCTTTTAAGACCATCGGTGGAAGACATGGCAATGGTTCTTACAATCCCCCCGGGGAGTTGTTGTTGGACTTCAAGTGTCAATTTATGGACGCTTGCTCCGACCGTAGCGTCGGAGCTATTGGTAACTTCTAAAGCATTATAAATAGCTGGAAGTTCTCCTTCCTTAAATTTTACATCCACCACCGGACCAATTACTTGTGAAATTATACCTTTATTCATAAAATTTCCTTTCATATATTATTTCCAAAAAATTTCTTATTGTTTATTATTAGTAATTTTTCTGATACTTAATACCAGTATGAATGAAAAATCACATATTAAGTTAACAAACCGACAAATTTTATCAAATAATTAATTTTTAGCCTGAGTTCCGGAAGAACCCCTAACTTCAAGAGCCATTGTTGTGATAGCGTCCAGTTTTACTTCGTGGATTTCCGCATCTGTAAGAGTAATGCCCACTCTCCGAGCAATTTCTACTCCATGCGCTATGGATTTAGCATTGCAAATTTCTTCATCTAATTCAGCAATTTCCGGAATTAATGGTCGGTAATACTCTGCCAGTTCTCCAAGTTCCTCATCTGTCATGGCTCTAACATTTGTTGATTCACTTAGTTTCCCCATACTCTCCGCAGTTTTTCTTAATGAAAGTTCATGGTGCATATCATAAATACCATTACCGTATTTCATATCTATTACTTTGGCAGCTAAATTTGGTAGAAAGTAATCTAAAAAAATCGGGTGTTCTTCAGGGTTTAGTGGGTTGCTTTCCGGGTTCATTATTACTCCAACGCTATCTTGCCGGCAGTAATTTCTGCCAGTTCGGTAGTGATTTTATTTTGTCTTAATTGGTTATAGGTAAGAGTATAGTCGTCAATTAATTCCCCGGCAGATTCGGTGGCGTTTTTCATCATTACCATTCTCGCCGAGTGTTCGCTGGCATCGCTTTCTAACACGGCTTGGTAAATTTGGCTTTCAATAATTCTGGGAATTAAATGATCGATTACGGTTTGTGGGTCGGGTTCGAATAAGTAGTCTGTAGCGTGCCCATTTATGGGCTTCTCAGATGGCCGATGAGCCAGCATGCTATTTTTTTCTAACAACTCATCTGACTTCGCCAAGGCTTCGTCGGACCTTCGGAAAGGCAATAATTGCTTTATAACCGGTTTTTGAGAGAGGGTGGAAATGAAATCGTTATAAACCAAATAAATTTTGGCATACTCTCCGGTTAAGTATAAATTAGTTGCCGTATTGGCTAAAGGGTAAATGGCTTCCACTGAACCAATGATATCTTTTTTGGGAAAATCCGACACTAAGTTTTTATTAAATCTGACCGCGTAATCTTTGGCTTTTTTCCCGTAAACCACCAACTCCGCAATAAGCTCCGCTTCTTTACCCGTAGCCGTTTTTAATTGATTAAACAAATTGGTATTTAAACTTCCCACTAAGCCTTTATTGGAAGCAATGACAATGTAAGCAATTTTTGTGGCTTTGGGGAAAGTGGCCATTAATTGGGAAATTTTGTGATTTTTTGGGTTATCGAGGTTTTCGTCGGATATGGAATCGTCTGCATATTCCGGAGTTTGATTTTCTGAAATATTTAAATGCGTAATTAGCTCCCAAGCTAAGTGCGCATATTTACGGCTTTTTAAAGTCGCTTCTTGAGCTTTACGCATTTTGGCAGCCGAAACCATTTGCATGGCTTTGGTAATTTTGCGCGTGCTTTTTATGCTCTTGATTCGATTTTTAATTTCTTTAATGCCGGGCATGGAGGTATGGGGAATGAGTTATGAAGTGTGAGTTAAGAGTTATGAGGTAAGAGAACGAAGTTTAGTGCTTTTGATTAGGCCGTTTAAAATTTTACTTGAAATTGTAATTTGTTTATCAAGAATTGAAAATTGATCTGCGTTAATATATTTTAAATCTTTTGAGATTATGGTATGATTTTGGACTTCCGTAAGTGACCCTAAACCCATAACATAAAAATGAATTTTATCTTTGTCGGTTGCCCTGCTAAAACCTTCGGCTATGTTTGAAGTTATAGATACTACCGCACGTCTTAATTGACTCACTAAGCCAAATATTTCTTCTTTAGGAAAACTTTTAGTTATGCTGTAAATCATTAAAACTAAATTATGAGCTTCTTTCCAAGCATTTAAATCAGTAAATGATTTTATTGGATTTTTTTCAATGCCTTCAGTCATACTTCATAACTCATACATCTTAACTCAAGCTTTGTAAAAAATTATTAATCGCATCTTTTAGTTTAGCTTCAATGTCTTCGTTTAATTCCTTAGAGGTTTTTATTGCTTCTAAAATTTCCTTGCCTTGCACTTTCATATATTGATGGAATTTGTTTTCCGTTTCTTGGATTTTATCTACCGGAATCACATTAAAGTAACCATTGTTGACCGCATAAATTACGGTAACTTGCTGTTCTAAAGATAAAGGTTCGTATTGAGGCTGTTTTAAGACTTGAGTCATTCTTCGGCCTAAATCTAAAGTTTTTTGGGTCTCGGCATCTAAATCTGTGCCAATGGAGGCAAAGCTTTCCAATTCCCTAAACTGGGCTAGTTGGAGTTTAAGTTTACCCGCCACTTTTTTCATGGCTTTGGTTTGAGCGCTACTGCCCACCCGAGATACGGAAAAACCAACGTTCAAAGCCGGACGAATGCCTTTATAAAACAAATCGGTTTCCAAAAAGATTTGGCCATCGGTAATGGAAATCACATTGGTGGGAATATATGCAGAAATATCTCCGGCTTGAGTTTCTATAATTGGTAAAGCGGTTAAAGATCCACCCCCAAAATCGGGGTTTAATTTGGCAGCTCTTTCTAAAAGTCTGGAGTGTAAGTAAAACACATCACCCGGATAAGCTTCTCTGCCCGGCGGTCTTCTAAGCAAAAGCGAAATTTCTCGGTAAGCTGTGGCCTGTTTGCTTAAATCATCGTACACCACTAAAACATCTTTACCTTGATCCATAAAATATTCGCCCATTGCTGTGGCTGAATACGGCGCAATAAAGCTTAAGGACGCCGGTTCGGAAGCGGAGGCGGAAACCACAATGGTATATTCCATAGCGCCGGCCTTGGTGAGTTCGTCTACCAGTTTCGCTACCTTGCTTTCTTTTTGTCCAATGGCCACATAAATACACACCATATTTTGCCCTTTTTGGTTGATAATGGTGTCTATGGCTACGGCGGTTTTGCCGGTTTGTCTATCGCCAATAATTAATTCGCGTTGGCCTCGGCCAATGGGAATAAGGGCGTCTATGGCTTTAATTCCCGTTTGCACGGGTTGTTTTACGCTTTGGCGGGTAATTACACCGGGAGCAATTTTTTCCACCGGATAAAATTTTTCGCTTTGAATGGAACCTTTGCCATCTTTTGGTTCACCCAAAGCTCCTACGGTTCTGCCAATTAAAGCTTCCCCAACGGGTACGGATAAAATTTTACCGGTGGCTTTAACTACATCTCCCACTTTAATAGTTTGGTAATCGCCCAAAATAATTGAACCGATTAAATTTTCTTCTAAATTTAAAGCCACGCCGAATACCGAGGGCTTATTGTTAGCTTGGTTCCCTGGGATAAATTCCAACATTTCCATACTGCCTACTTGAGTAAGGCCGGAAATTCTAGCCACCCCATCACCCACTTCTAAAACCGTGCCGATTTTTTCAACGCTGGTTTTGGTATCAAAGGCTGAAATTTTATCTTTTAGTTGCTTTATAATACTTTCAGTTGTAGCCATAAATTTAGGATTTTAATGATTGATTTAGGTTGTTTAATTGCGTTTTTATACTTGAGTCAAACAGAATATCTTCGGAACGTATTACCACTCCGCCCAGTATGGAATTGTCCACTTGGTTTTTTACTTCGGTCTTTCCGGCCACAATATTATTTAAATCCTTTAAAACTCCGGGGTTATCTATGCTTCGGGCAGTAGTAACGTTTACCGGCAAAATCCCTCTTTGTTTTAAAGTTAAAAGGTTGAGTTCCGATTCAATTTCCGGAAATTTACTTAAATCACCATTGGCGCGCAAAATTTCTACAAAATTATCTAAAACCTTATCGTGAGATTTTGCCTCAGTTTCATTTAAAGCGGAAAATAAGGCGCTGGCATAATGTTTGGGTGTAAATTTCATTGCCTAGATTTCTTTTAAAGCTTTCTTTATTAATTCCGAATCTTTCTTCGGATCGATTTTTTCGTGTAAAACTTTTTCCGTGGCTTTGGTAATCATGTCCGCCATTTCGCCTTTTACACTACTTACCATTTTGGCTTCCTCGTCTGCAATTTGGGCTTTGGCGCCGGCCACGATTTTACTTTGCTCCAAACGAGTTTGCTCCAAAATTTGTTTTTTTTGCATTTCAGCCTCTGTGGTGGCCGAGGTAATTATATTGGAGGCTTCTTGTCTGGCCTTGGTTTCGGCATCGGTTTTCCATGCTTCAAATTCGGCTTTTTCTTCTTCAATGCGTTTGGCATCATCTAAGGCAATTTGAATTTTTTCACTGCGCTCGGATAATTTTTTGGAAATGGGACCAAACACATATTTACTTAACAAAAAAACCACAATGCTGAAATTAATCAGTTGAGCAATAAACAGTTTCCAGTTTATGCCAAAGGTGCCAAGTAAACCCGGATTGGCATTTTCTGCTTCCGCGGTTGTTTCTTTAGCGGCATAAGCAACTTTTACAATAATATCTAATATTTCCATAAGTGTTGGTTAATAATTATTTATTTGCAAAGCTGGAGCCCCAAATTTTGGGGCGCCAATTTGCCAACAAATTAAAGCGTAAAGGTTACTACCAAAGCGTAAATGGCAATGGCTTCCGCAAAAGCCATACCTAACAACAATGGCACGAAGAGTTTTTCCGCGGCTTCTGGGTTTCTGCCTATACTTTCCATAGCCTTAGTGGCGGTTTTGCCAATTGCGTAAGCTGGCATCATTCCCCCAATGGCAATGGTTCCGGCCTTGGCTAAAAGTTGAGTTGTTTCTGCATCCATAATTTTCCTTTCGTCACCTTGGTCGACAAGTTGATTTTGTTAGTTTAATGTCGCCTGTGGTGAGATTAAATTTAAATTCTAAAATCCAAAGCAATTAGATTTTAGATGCTAAAAATAATTTAGGCAGTATGGGCCTCACCTTCCGCTTCGTGAGAATGAATTTCTGCTGTGGCAATGGTCAGGTAAACCAAAGTTAACATAGAAAATACGGTTGCCTGCACAATCCCCACAATCAGTTCCAAAGCAATAAAGGGTAAGGGAATCCCAAAAGCTCCATAACCTTGAATTAATGAGGCAATGACAGTAAGTAAGACTTCGCCGGCAAAAATGTTACCATATAACCGCAAAGATAACGACACCATTTTAGCCACTTCGGAAAAAATTTCAATAAAACCTACAAAAAATTCAATTACTGCCACCAAGATTTTTACCGGATTAAAGCTAATAATGGCTTTGTAAATATCTCCGAGTTTAATGAATTTATTGGCGTATTTAAAAAAGCCAATTGCCATAATTCCCAAAACATGGGAAGCGATTACGGCAAAAATTGCCAAACCCAAGGTGGTATTGAGGTCTGCGTTGGCAGGTCTGAGGAGTGGAATAAGTTCAATTTTTCCATGGTGGAGTCCATACAAACCCAAAGAACCGGTGCCTGGCAACAAACCCATCCAGTTGGAGATTAAAATAAAAAAGAAAAAACTGCCTACAATTGGCAAAAATTTTATGGTTTTTTTTCTATCGCCGGTGACTTGATCGAAATAACCGAAAAGCGTTTCAATTACCCATTCGCAGAAATTAATAAAGGCTTTTGGGGCAATGGGTTTAGAATAGTATTTTTTTATTCCCCGATTTACAAAAAAAGCCAAAATACCAAAAAGCACCACTGCGATGGAGGAGTTGATTAACGAATTACTAATGGGAAAACTTTTAATGGTAAAAAGTGTTTCAGCCGCTAAAGGAGGTAAAAGTAGTAACATTATTTTTTCTTCATTAATTCTTGTAAGCGTTTAATTTGATTTTTTAAACCAATAATACTTACAATTAAGGCTATTGCTAAACCAATCAATATAAAAAACTTAGTCTCGTATTTATCATCTAAAAATTTTCCCACCCACACTAACACAATAAGCGGGATGGCAATAATTAAAGCAAAATCAATAGCTACCCCATAAAGCGAAACCGCTTTAAAAATTTTTTGAGAAGAGGTGGCGTTACCAGAGGTCGCCTTTTGCGCTTCTTTTAAATCGTTTTCCTGTTTATGAAGCTCGTCCAGGCTAATTCTTCCCGGCACAATAAAGTCATCTTTATTTATTGGTTTATTCATTAAGATTGGCTTTTACTTTTTATATTTCCGCTTAAATAATAGAAAAAATGACTTTTTATGTCAAGAGTTAAAAGGCTTGACAGAAAGTTTTTTTTAGTTTGTTGGAGACGAAGATCAAAATTGCCTGTCCCCGAAGTCTTGACGTGGGGGGAAACTTACGACCTCGGTAGTAAATCCTTACGGATTACTGCGGGGCATGCCTATGGTTTACTTTACCCTGTTATTTATGGAGCCGAAAGTGGGACTTGAACCCACAACCTGCGGTTTACGATACCGCTGCTCTACCAGTTGAGCTATTTCGGCGCTAGGCGACTGGCGGGCAGGTCTACCATCCGCCAGCTGGCGGAGAGCTTCTTGGCCAGAGATTTAACAGGGCGAGCACCGGTAATCCTTGCAAATTAATACTTAGCTAAGTTAAATGGAATAGCTTTTCCAAAAAGCTGTTTTGCAACGGTGGCAAAGGTTTTATTTTTAGCCGAAACAAAAAAACTTCTTGCTTTATGCTTAGATAGCTTACTTGCCATACTCGGGTGCTTTTTTAGGTAGTAAGCAAGTTTTTTTGGAATAATTTCGTCCTGACTGATAATCGCCACTTCTTTGCCTAATAATATTTGGCAAGTTTCCTTAAGTAAAGGGTAATGCGTACAGCCTAAAATAAGCGCATCAAGCTTTTGGTTAATTAAGGGCTTTAGGTATAATTTTAAATATTTTTGTGCTGTTTGTAAAGCATTTTTTTCAATTAGCGGCACTAGTTTTGGAGTGGCAATTTCCCGGATTTTAGCCTGAGAATCGATTTTTTGCAGTTCTTTTTTATAAATGTGGGAATGAATTGTGGCTTTTGTGCCAATAACTCCAAAATTTTTGTGTTTCAGTTTATAGCTTGCCTCTTCCAAGGTGGGTATAATGACGCCCAAGACTCTCTTATCCGGATATTTTTTTGGCAGATATTGTTGTTGAATTTTTCTTAAAGCCAAAGCCGAAGCGGTATTGCACGCCACAATTACGAGTTGACACTGGTTTTTAAATAAAAAATCAACCGCTTGTCTGGTTAAGCGGTAAATCTCCGCTGGGGACTTTTCACCATAAGGTAAATGCTTGGTGTCGCCTAAGTAAATATAATCGTATTGGGGTAAAAGTCTAATAATTGCTTTGGTGATTACCAAACCGCCTAAACCTGAATCGAAAATACCAATTTTCATGTTATTTAATCCCCTTTTCAGTGAGTGTTCTAACTCCCAAGTGATAGCTAGAAGTAGTTTGTCCCAAACAAAAAGTTAATGAATATTGACTTTTATTAATTCTAGTATAATTATAATTATTTTGTTCCGTTGTGCAATTGCCATCAGGGGGCGTGGGTGGGGTTGGAATCGTACCAATATATAGAGGTTCTAGTAACTTTAAATTTTCCGGGTATGTGGAATGTGCATCGTAATACAATTCCAGTGAAGATGAGATAACTCTGATGTCCGCCAAACGTTTTGCATCTCTGGATTTGAGTCTGGCAGAGTTTAAGGTTAACAAAACCACAGAAGCTACAGTTCCCGCAATTATGGCTAATCCTTCTAATCCGGGAAAGATAATAAAGCCTTTTTCCGAATTTTTGAGTGGTTTAAGCAACATAAAGATTTTTATAACCCAGGCTGATTATCAATATAATCAACTAAGTCAAAAGCTCCTTCAGGCGCTGTAATGGGTTTAACTACGCCATAATCGGAATATTCGGCGCTAAGGCTTAGGCCGGCACTAAATTTGATTTTATCAACCATATCTTTTATTTGGAGTTCCGTGTTTTGTTTGGCTGTAGTTTCAGATTCACTTGTTTCAATTTTGCTTCCGGTTTTATAGCATTTGTCCGGTGTGGTGGGACACTCTTTTACTTCCGTTATTCCCGACGGGGTTAATTTTAGAATGCCGGCTTTGTAGCCCCCTACATCCTCGGCAATACAAAAAGAATATTCATAGGATTGGCCTTTATTTTTTTGTTCATACCAATAAGTATTAAAGTAGTCTGTGCAATTGCCATCGGCCGGAGTGGGGGCTGTGGGCACTAAGCCAATATAATTTGGTGCAAGATTTACCGGACTCCCCTCTTTGCCTTCCGGATATTTGCCTTTATCATTGAAATATAATTCCAAGGCACTGGCCATTTGTCTGATATCCGCCAGTCTTTTGGCATCTCGGGATTTTCCTCTGACTTCTTTAAAAGCAACATCGATTATGGAAATTATAGAGGGTGCGTTAGTTTGCAATTTAACTTTGTAAAGCCTAAAGTCTTTGGTTCCAACCCAAGTTTCAAAGCTTTGAATTTCAATTTTTGCCACTATTTCGCTGAGAGTGGTTTTAACAAGTTGTAGTTGTTCAAGGGAAATTTTCTGACCGTTTTTATTTACCGCGCCCATTAATTTGTCCACCAATGCATTTAGGGTTGCTGTCAGAGCTTGTTTATCGAGTGAATGACTAAAATGGAAGGTGCCAATGCCGTTAATTTTTTCTTTACCTAAGAATTTGTCAATTTTAACCAAGGTGGTATTTTGCCATAACTGTTTTAAATCCGCGGTTAACTCCGGATTCAAGACCCCGTTGATTTGGTTTAACTCCTTCGCGTTTTCACTGTTTAGTTTGGCTTTGAGTTTATTTAAATCTAGCATCAACCATTCAATTTTTTTATCAGGATCCAGCTGGGATAGCATTGAGCTTAAGTAAGGATTATCCCCCACATTAATGTATAGTTTGTTGTCAAAAAGTTTATAGCTAAATCCGGTAGAAATAGTGGTGTTGCCGTTGGTAAAAGCATAGTTTATTTCAGAACTGCTTTGAGAAGTTTCTTGGTTACGGACATCGTTATACGCCTTACCATTTAAGCTAAGTTTTAAATTTTTTATGGGGAGAGTTTTTTCGTCAACCGGCTCAGAGTTTGTTTCATCGGTATAAGCGAATTCAAATTCATTAGAAAAAACTTTTTCGGGTGATTGCTCGGTAAATTTTTCCCAAATTCTGCCGGGGCTGGCGTAGACATAGGTATAAAAAACATAGGCGAGAGCCACAAGAAAAAATAAACCCAGAACAGCTAAAATAACTAATTTTAATTTTTTATTTAACCTTAAGCCAATCGCCGGATGATCGGTTGGGATTTGCTTGGTTGCCAACTGAGCACTACTAGTCTTTAATGGTTCAGCCGGTGAGGTATTTAAGGGTTTAAGAGTTAATTCTTCGTCTTTATTTGCAATGGGCCGGTTTTTATTTGCTTTATAATGAGCCCAGGAAGCCTCAACTATGCTCGGGTCCCATCCGGCTTCCAGTAAATTCCTCTTAATTTCCAGCTCACTAATTTTGGCATTAGTAGCCTCTTCAATGTACTTAACTACGTCGTTATTCATAAATTTTTAGTAAAGAGATTATTTTTATTTTTTTCGATTGTGTATTTACCCAAGCAGAAAAATCAGCTGGCTGGATAAAAATTTGCTTTAAGTATAGCATAGTTTCTTGATTTTCCACAGGCTTTTTATTTTGCACCTTAAGAATATGGAGACCTTTTCTGCTGGGTAATAACAGTACTTGATTCACCTCCGCCTTAGCTAACGGTTCTTGAAGTTCCCAAAGCACAGCTTTTAATTTTACATACCCCAAATCCCCGTTTAGTTCTTTGGAAAGGTTGTCTTGATTGTATTGTTTGGCTAAATCGTCAAATTCAGAGGCCTCATTTAATTTGGTAAGAATATATTCGGCCCGCCTGTAAGCCTCGGTGTTTAGATTGGTTTGGGAGTTAAACCAAAATTTGTAGGCATCTGTTTGAGCTTTGACTTGACCGGCAAGTTTAAGCGAACGTGACGAATAAGCGGTTTCTGAGGTTTGTAAAAATCGATTGGCATTTTGCAAGGCGGAAGTTTTTGAGCTAAAAATCAGTTTTAATTGCTTTTCAAAGACTAATTGTTTTAATAAATTTTGTTTGACTTCCAAAGTCTGTGATTCTAAAGGTAAAAGCGATAGTCGGTAAAAAAACTCGTTGCTGTAAATGGGTAAGTTGCCTACCCAAATAAACGGTACGGGGAATTTTTTTAACAGTTTTACTTTAAGCGGACTTTGGCTAGTTAAAATTAACAGTGCGGTCACCAAAGCCACTAGGCCCACTAAAAGTAAAATCTTTAAAGTTTTTAAGCTAGTTGTTTGCATGAGAGGGGTTTTGATTTAAAAAATAACTTAACCATTTTTGAAAATTTGATTGAGGCTTTGTGTCTGAATTGGCGTCGGTTGCCAAATTATTTTTGGCAGAAAAATTGTAAGTCTGTTCTCCGGATTTTTGCATATTCAGCTGTTGTCTGGCAATGAGTTCTTTATATTCTTCGGAATTTAAAAAGTTTAAAGTTTGTTCCAAATCGGTATTATTTTTTTCCAACTCGGCAATTTGTTTTTGCAGAGCCAACTTTTCCTTTTCAATTGAGCTTTGTAATCGGTATTGTGAAATTTTTTGATAACCCAAAAAGACAGCTAAAAGCAGTAAAATTAAAATTGCCGATCTGGAATACCAAAAGCCTTTTTTCATAAGTTATTTTAGGTGAGATTGCCACAAAAAATCTTTAAGCTTTTCCGGATATTTTAAATTGCTTAATACCAGTGGCTGGCTTAAAGAAGCGATTTGCACCACCACATTGCCGATTTTAAGCACAGAGCCCCACAAACCGTGAATTTCAGAACTAATGTTATGTATCCGTTCCAAAGGGGTTTCTAAAACGATCTTGTGCAATACATTTTTATAATTTAAGACAATTAAGCGTTTATTGGTAATGATATAAATATTTATTAACCACAATAGATACTTGTTAAAAATCCACAACAGCACCCCGATAGTCCAAATTAATAAAACATCGGAAAATTTGTCTCTTAAATCATAAGAAATTAAAAATTTCCAAGGAATATACATTAAAAACAAGGAAGTAATGAATGGAAAAATTAAAATCGCCTTTGATTGTCTAAAGACTTTAAATAAAGTTTCTCCTTCGTGAAGAGTAAATTTAAACATTACAAAAATGATTGGCCTAAAGTTAAAAGCACCATTGAAATAATAATTAACACCGCCAGCCCGTACATAATTTGGTTAATGCGTTTTCGGTTGTTAAACATAGGTTATTGTTTTAAGACTGCTAAAAAAGCATCTTGGGGAATTTCCACTTTCCCAATTTGCTTCATTCGTTTTTTGCCCTTTTTTTGTTTGTTCAGGAGTTTCATTTTTCGGGTCACGTCACCGCCGTAGAGGTAACCGGTGACGTCTTTTCTTAAGGCGGAAATGGTTTCTCTGGCAATAACTTTTGCCCCAATGGTGGCTTGAATGGCAATTTCAAACTGATGTTTGGGTATTAACTGCTTCAGTCTTTCCACTAAATCTTTACCTTCGTTGACTGCACTGCTTCGGTGCATTATGGTGGAAAGCGCATCGACTTTTTCTCCGGCCACCAGGATATCCACCTTAACCAAATCCCCCATTCGTTCTTCTAAAAAGTCATAGTTTAAACTTGCGTAGCCACTGGATACGGATTTTAACTTGTCATAAAAATCTATAATTATGGATGCCAGAGGCATTTCAAAAAACATTTCCACCCGCGTTTGGCCAATGTAATTTAAATCTCCGGAAATGGCTCGGCGTTGGGTGGCGATTTCCATAATCGGACCAATGTATTCAGGCGGAGTGAGAATAGCTACTTTCATCCACGGTTCATAAATCGCCTGCAATACCGAAGGGTCGGGAAATTCAGCCGGATTATGAATTGTCATTTCAGTTTTATCGGATTTGATAATTCTATATTCCACACTGGGAGCGGTGAGAACTAAGTCTAAATCGTATTCCCGAGAAAGCCGTTCTTGGACAATATCCATATGCAAAAGGCCTAAAAATCCGGTTCGAAACCCAAAGCCAATGGAGGGAATATTGATTGGCTCATACTCAACAGCCGCATCGGAAAGTTTTAATTTACCCATTGCTTCTCTCAGCAAAGGGTAGTCGTCGCCACTGGTGGGAAAAATTGTCGCATAGACCATTGGCTTAACTTGTTTGTAGCCGGCTAAAGGTAAAACGGTTTGACGACCCTCAAAGAGAGTAAGGGTATCGCCGACTCGCGCTTTAGACACATCTCTCAGTCCGGTAAGCACATAACCCACTTCGCCGGTTTTTAGCTCAAAATGTTTTTCCATTTTTGGACGAAAATACCCCAGCTCCAAACTTTCAGCTTCGGTTTTACTTCCTAAAGCATAAATTTTTTCTCTGGGGAGCAATTGCCCGTCAAAAATTCTAACGTATGCCACCACCCCTTTATGTTTATCGTAAATGGAATCAAAAATTAAGGCCCGAAGCGCCAAGGTGGCATCGCCGGTGGGTTTGGGGACTCTGGCAATTATGGCTTTAATAATGACTTCTACGCCTTCTCCGGTTTTTCCGGAGGCATAGAGGATTTCGTCATCGCTAAAACCAAAAGCCGCCTTAATTTCTTCGGTGGTTTTCTTTCTGTCTGAATTGGGCAAATCAATTTTATTCACCACGGGAATAATTTTTAAATTGTGCTCAAGTGCCAAATTAACATTGGCCAGTGTTTGAGCTTCAATGCCTTGGGTGGAATCTACAACTAAAATGGCGCCTTCGCAACAGGCCAAAGATCTGGAAACTTCGTAAGAAAAATCCACGTGGCCGGGCGTATCGATTAAATTTAAGGTATAGGTAATCCCGTCTAAAGTATAGTTCATTCTTACGGGCTGAAGTTTTATGGTAATCCCCCGTTCCCTTTCCAAATCCATTTGGTCTAAAAGTTGGTCTTTCATTTCTCTTTGGGAGACGGTGTGGGTAATTTCCAACAACCTATCGGCTAAAGTGCTTTTGCCGTGGTCAATATGCGCGATAATGCAAAAATTTCTAATGAGTTCTTGTGACATTGCAAAGGAATTTCCAATAATAATCTGCTTGAGCGATTTTTAAATGTTTGCCAAAAATCAGGTAGGTAAGGATTCCCATTAAGCCGGCTAGCCCGGCTTGAATGAGTAAACCTAGGCCTGTTTTAGTGTTTACAAATGGTTCAATTAAATACAAGCCCCCATACGTAATTAATCCGCCCATAAGGGAGGCAAATAAAATTTTAAAAGTAAAAACTGAAATATTAACATTAAACAATTTTAAAACGGGTTGGGTGGTTTTGGTTCGTAAAAATTTATTTAAAGCCACATATAATAGTATAACATTAACTATGCTGGCAAGGCTAAACCCCAGTGCGATTCCCCAAACTCCATATTTGCCACCGAACCAGTAGGCCAAGATGGCATTTAAAGCCATAACCGAAGAATTAATCATTACCGGAATCAGGGTGTTGTGTCTGGCATAAAAACATCGGCTTAACAGGGGTGAGAGTGATTGACTAAACAGCGACAGACTAAAAATTCCCAAAGTTTGGAAAGTTAAAATTGTATTTTCCCAGGTAAAATTTCCCGTGCCATAAATTAGTCTGACAATGTGGGCTCTTAACAGTAAAAATAGAATGGTCGTGGGTAAAATAAAAAATAGTATTTGCTTAATGCTTTTTTCCAAAGTAGTTAGAAATTTTTCAAAGTTTTGTTCCGCAAACGCTTCGCTCAGCATGGGAAAACTGGCCATGGCAATGGAGATCCCAAAAATCCCAATCGGCACAGCTTGTAAATTGTTGGCTAAGTTTAAAATTGCAATCGAACCCGAGGCTAACAAGGAACCGATTACCGAGCCGATTAACAAACTGATTTGCGAATTATCCAAGCCGAGAATTTTGGGAACAAACAGTCTAATGATTTTTAAAAAAGCCGTATCTTTAAAATTTATTATAGGTTGCCAAGTAAACCCGGAACTAAAGACTGCCGGCACTTGAATTAAAAGGTGCATTACCGCACCGATAATTACGCCCAAACCCACCCCGTACACGCCCAATTTGGGATACAGGAATATGATTCCGGAAATAATACCCAGGTTGTATAAAATTGGCGCCATGCCCACCACAATAAATTTTTTTTGGGCATTTAGAATACTGGTAAACACATTAGAGATGGTAAAAATTATTGGGGAAAGTAAAAACAACCTGGTTAAATTTACGGTGAGGTTTAATTTTTCACCCGTAAAACCCGGAACCAAAGCCTTGGTTAAAGTCTGAGCAAACATAAACGCCAGCAAACAAACCGTGGCAATGGCAATCACACTGGCATTTAATACCGTATTTGCGGTTTTATTGGCTTGAACTTTATCCTTAATTAATAATTCGCTAAAGATAGGGATAAAGGCAATAGACAAAGTGCCTAAAATTAACAGATTATAAATAAAATCCGGAATCCGAAAAGCCGCATAATAGGCATCTAAGGTGTCGCCGGCTCCAAAATTACTGGCAAACATACGGTCGCGAATAAGGCCCGCGAGTCTGGAGCCAATCGTAAAAAGGCCAATAATAATTGCCGCTTTATTGACAGAAAAAGTGGTTTCCAATTGCTTAATTTTTTGTATCATCGCCTTTAAAGAGGATACCAAAAATTAAGTCCTTATTCAATAATGTTTGGTAATTAATTTGGTCGGGGTTAATTTGTGGGCTGGGTAAGTTGTGCCAAATGGGTTGTTTATAAGGAGTTATTAGGGAATGGGTAAAGGTTTGGTCACTTGTCCCGGGTTGTTTTTGGACAAGTAAACTATAAGATAAATCTTTTTTTACTTGAAAAGGTAATTCATAAGTAAATTTGGCTATGGTTTCCATTTGCGCTTGGGTCTCCAGCCAATTGGCAAAAAAAGTATAATTGGCTTCCTCACCTATGGTGGTGCCCGTTGATACATTTCTCAGTAAGGCTTTTTCCCAAATTTGCACATCGTGGTCTTTGGTATAGTCCGGCAGATTGAGCTTGGGCAAATCTATGGGGGTAAAACCTTCGGCTTCAATAAACTTACTGCCTTTAGGCACAAAAACTCTCACGTAAACTTGGCTGGTCGTGTTAGGGTTTTTGGGCAAAGGATTTTTACGTTTTAGAGTAAGTGAATTAATAATTTTGCCTTGTTTGTCTATGGTGGTAAGCAGGTTTAATTCTTGGGTGATGTACCAATCGGTTTTGGAACCATTTAAATTACTCACATTGACATACAAAAAATCTTTATCCGTGGAGTGCAGTTGGCCTGACCAATTAAAATTTTCCAATATTTTTTGCGCAGTTGGGTTTTGATTGGCGTAGATGAGCAGGTGTTTACTTTGTAAATTTTTTAAGAAAATTGCCGGAAGCTGACTTTTTTGTTCCAAAGGTAAGGTCTCGAGCCGGTTAAACAAGGAATCCATTAACCCCGAAAGAATTTTTTTCGGTTCGTTTTGAACTGCCAGCAAATTTTGTTGAGTTAAAACCTGTAAGCGTTCAATTAGGTTTTCGGCAGTAATTTGGGTTTGGTTTTCTACCGTTATTGGGCCGGTTAAGCTAATTAAGTCGGCAATTAAATGGGGTGTTAAGGCCATAACAAAATCCGGTGTTTCTCCGCCCTCTTTTTCAAAAAATTCAATGAGTTTTTTTGCACTCTGAGGGTAATCTGCAAACCAGTTAGCATCTCTTAGATACCAACGGTTATTCACTGCTAAGAGTGGCTCAGGCGGGACAATTTTTTCCGTTAATTGGCCATCGATATCATAAACACTGGTTAATTTTATTTTTTCCACTTTACCGCGGTTGATTTTAAAATTAGCAAAGGAGCCAATAAACCCTCCGGTAGCTCTTAATTCATTCTGATTCTGTAAAAGAATTAAAATATTTTTTTGTCCATCAAAAAAATATTCCGCCAGTTCGGCAATTTGGGTTAACTGCTTAACTTTGGTTTCCGATTTCACTAAAATTTGACCCAGCGGTTCCAGCTTAGGGGTATATTCCGGACTGATTTTTTGCCAACGACTGTTTTGTAATATTCGGTTAGCTGACTCCAAATTAGTGAGTAGTTGTGAAAGTTCTGACCTGATAAATTTTAAGTTTTCAAAATTTTCTATGCCGTAGGCCTGAAAAGAGACTGGTTCCAAGTAATATTTTAGGGTGATTAAATTTTTGCCACTGGCGGTTAAGTATAAACCGATTTTGGAAAACTGTTCTAAAAGCTGAGTTTTTTGGCTTAATTTTGACAAGTGTAAAGTGGCATTGGAAAATTCGGCATTTAGCCGAAGGATCTCGTTTAAAAGAGCTTCTGTCGATTGAATTTCGCCAATCAACTCTTGAATATTGCTTAAGTTGGGGGTTTGGTTGAATTGTTTGGCTACCAGATCGGCCCGCTTAAAAATTTGTTGCTTTAAATTATTGGCAATTGCGGAGAATCTCCAAAATTGCAAAATTGCCCAACAGAGAAGCAATAAAAAGAAAAAAACCAAAAAACTGTTTTTTCTTAATTCGTTGGATTTAAATTTAATTACATACCAAATATTAAGCCAATTGATATTTTTCACAATTGGCTGTTGAGGAAAAGAAATTTTTTTTCTAATTTTAATAAATTTAAACCGCATAAACTAAGCTGACTGTTTACTGATATTTGCCATAATACCACACGCCAGCAGTAAAATTACCAATGATGAACTACCATAGCTAAAAAAAGGCAATGGGACACCGGTTAAAGGAATTAATCCGGTTAACGCGGAAATATTTATAATCGCCTGAAGCCCCACCCAAGCGGTAATGCCAATGGCCAGTAATTGACCGAATTTATCTTTAGCCGATTTGGCGATTGCCAAGCCCTGAAAGATAAAAAACAAAAATGCCGTTAAAATAAAACTGGTCCGAAAAAACCCGAGTTCCTCGGCAGTAATGGCAAAAATGGAATCATTCATCGGTTCGGGCAAGTAATTATACTTTTGTCTGGAAAGTCCGTAGCCATAACCCCATGACTTACCCGCGCCAATCCCTAACAGAGCTTGGTTAATTTGATAGCTGGCTCCCAATTTATCGTGGTTGGAGTCTAAAAAACTTAACAGTCGGTTATATCTGTAGGGCTCCAGTTTAATTAAAGTCAAAGCCAACACCAACCCAAAAATTCCCAATAACATAAAGTGCTTGATTTTTAACCCTCCGACAAAGAGCATAATTACCGAGGTAATCACCAGAATACTCATGGTCCCAAAATCCGGCTCCATTAAAATTAGTCCGGCATAAATGGAAATTAAAATTAAAGGCGGTAATACTCCATTAAAAAACCCTAAATTTTTTAAGGAAAATTTATGCGCATAACTTGCTAAGTAAATGATAATCGCCAATTTGGCAAATTCGGACGGTTGAAAAAAAATCGGACCGAAATGCACCCATCTTTGCGCGCCATTGGCGGAAAAGCCAATACCGGGAATTTTTACCGCTAACAGCAAAGCAAGGGAGACAAGCAAAATGGCCGGTAGAAATTTTTGCCACTTATGATAATCAATTTTGGAGAGAACTATAAAGCCAATCGTACCCACCGTAAGCCCATAAAGGATTTGGTGAATAATGTAGTAAGTGGTATAACCAAAATTTTCAAAAGATTTTACGGTAGAAGAGGAATATAAAGCAATCAAACCCAAAGTAATAAGGGTTATAAGGGAAACTAAAAATAAAAAATTTATTTTGGAAGGTTTTTTACTCATGGTTTACAAACTGTTTAAATTGCTCTCCCCTGTCTTTGTAGTTTTTAAACATATCAAAGCTGGCGCAGGCAGGAGACAAAAGCACAACATCGCCAGCTGTTGCCACAGACTTTATTTGCCCAAAAATTTCTTCCATATTTTTTGCATTTTCTAAAATCAATACCCCCTCCTCGCCCCCCCCTACTAAAACCGCGTCTTTTATTTTTTTTGCTTCTTCACCGACTAAAATTAAGGCTTTGATATTTTTAGATTGGTTAATCATTTTTCCTAATTCTTGAAAGTCAGAATTTTTTTTAGACCCGCCTAATATTACTATTAGCGGTTCAGTAAATGACTGAATTGCGGCAATGGCTGTTTCCGGAGTGGTGGAAAAGGAATCGTTAAAGTATTTAATCCCATGTTTTTCTCCCACAAATTCCAGCCGGTGTTCTAGGCCTTTAAACCGGTTTATGGTCTCGCTAATTTGGGCATTACTTACTCCCAAACATTTACAGGCTAAAATGGCAGCGGAAATATTTTGCAAGTTATGTTTTCCGCGAAGTAAAAAATGCCGTGTAAAAAATTTAGCTTCCCATTTTGGGATAAGCAGTTCATCGTTTTGCACAAAACAATCCGCGTTATTCGCTTGTTGAGTGCTAAAAAATAATTTTTGGCCTTTGCTTAACTCACCAATCTTCACAGAAGCGGGAAAGTCTGAGTTTACAATGCAGTAGTCTTGCTCGGTTTGAAACTGGCAGATGGAACTTTTTGCTTTTACATATTCACTGACGTTTTGGTGATAATCCAAGTGTTCGCTGGTAACCATTAAAACCACTGCCACCTGAGGGCTGGTATGTAAGTCTTGCAGTTGAAAACTGGAAAGCTCATATACCACGAAATCCTCGGGGGTTAACTTATCCAAAAATTCCAACGGTTGAGTTTCGCCAATGTTTCCGGTTAAAAAAATCTTCGCTCCGTCAGGCTGACCATTCTGAAGTATTTGATATATCAGCGTTGCCGTGGTGCCTTTGCCTTTAGTGCCGGTAATGCCAATAATTTTAGCTCGGCAATGTTCAAAAAACCACTGAGTTTGACTGGTAATAACGCACCGCGGGTTAACTTTGGGTTTAAGTTTTGCCAAAGCAACCCCCGGACTTCGAAAGACAATGTCAAAAGTTTTTAGTTCCAAGAAAGCATCGGGTCCAAAAATAAAATTGACTTGTAAAGCTTGAATATCTTGCTGTGTTGTCTTCGGCCAGTGTTCCCACGGTGTTTCGTCAACCAAAGCCGGTGAAAAATTGTGTTTTAGTAAGTACCTTGCTATGGCTTGACCTTCCATTCCATATCCAACAATGGCAATTTGCCGATTTTTTAAATCCGTTAAGTTCATTTTCTTAAAATTTTTCCTTTTAACGAAGCAGAAAGCCGGTTATTTTCAACGGCAATATGACCGTTCACAATGACGTATTTTATTCCTTCGTTTAATTGAAAAGGATTTTCGTAGCCGGCTTTGGCTTTAAGCTGTTGCTTGTCTAAAATTACCAAATCGGCAAAGTGGTTAATTGCGATCTCGCCCCTTAACTTGATACCTGCGGTTTTAGCCGGTAGTGAAGTAAGTTTTTTAATGCCCACTTCCAAAGGCAGTTTGGATTCTTGCCAGAGTTCTAAAAATTTTACTGAGGTTCCAAAACAGCGCGGATGAACCAGTTTGCCGGAATTGTTTAAACTAAAACCCGCGCCATCTGTACCCACCATCCCCAGCGGATGGAATAATAATTGCCTCACTTGTTCCATATTTAAATTTTGTTCAAAGACCAAAACCTCACTACCTCCGTGTTCAATTAAATACAATATGGCTTGTTCCGAAGAACATTCCATATTTTTGGCAATTTGAGAAATTTTTTTGCCCACAGCGGATAAGGCATTACCTGTGGAAGCAATAATCAATTCGGGTAATTTTACGCCCAAACCGTTTAAGTGCATGAGTATCTTTTTTCGTTGAATCGGATCTTTAAGATTCTGCAATAAATTTTTTCTTCCGCCTTCAATGGACCATTTGGGTAAATAAGTAAACAAGGGTTGCCAGACCGTGTCGTATGGATAAGAGTCGTAATGAAGGTTAATGCCTCGGTGAAAGGCAATTTCCAAATCGGAAATGACATCGTTAAATTTATTCCAATTATGCTTACCCCTAACTTTTAAATGCGAAATTTTTAAATTGACTTCGGTGTTTTTTGCAATATCAATTACTTCCTCCAGACTTTCCAAAATTTCATCCCCCTCGCTCCTTAAGTGGATAGCCAAGAGGGCCTGATAATTTTTAACGATTTTGGCTAATTCAAATAATTCCAATTCAGAAACAATAATTTCGTGCGAGTAAGACAAGCCACTGGAAAGCCCAAAAGCTCCTTGCTCTAAACAGGTATTTAAAATTTTAGCAATGGCTTTGAATTCCGATTTGTCCAGAGAACGGATTTGATCGCCCACCACTCCCCTTCTAATGGTGCTATAACCAACCAAACTGCCAATATTTATACCAATACCCGACTTTTCCACTCGGTTTAAATACTCATCAAAATTTTGCCAATCGATGTTTATCCCTTGTAAGTTATGCCATTTTTGTCCGGCTAAAAAACTGTTTTGAGACAGTAAAGGGGCTAAACTGGCGCCACAATTCCCCACCAAAGCCGTGGTATACCCTTGGTATAACAGGCTATCCAGTTTCGGGTTTTCAAAAATTTGCCAATAGGTGTCGCTGTGATTTTGAATATCAATAAAGCCCGGGGTGACAATTAAATTATCAGCTTCAATAACTTTTTGGGCTGTGGACGGAATCTGCCTATCCACGTTAACAATTTTGTCGCCTTCAATGGCAATATCTAAAACTTTACCCGGATTACCCGTGCCATCTATAACCGTTGCGTTTTTAATAAGCAAAGAGTACATGTTATATGGTAATAAAATAAATGATTAGACCCAATGAGGACATGACAGCGGCAATAATCCAAAAACGCATAGTCACTTTGGTTTCCGGCCAGCCCAGAGCTTCAAAGTGATGGTGTAAAGGAGAAGATAAAAATAATTTTTTCTTGAAATATTTTTTCCAAAACAATTGCAGTAAGGTGGAAATGGCTTCCAAAAAGAAAATAAATCCAAAGCAAAATAATAACAATACCGAATTGGTTAAAAATGCAATAATGGCCAGCAGTACTCCCATCCCCATCGAACCGGTATCACCCATAAAAAACCTAGCGGGGTACACATTAAACCACAAAAATGTCAGTAGCGCTCCGCAAAGCACAGCAATTAAACTCGCTAAATTATAATCGCCTTGGGTGTAAGCAATAACCGTAAAGCTCACAAAAGCAATTAACAGTAAACCGCCAGCCAAGCCATCTAAACCATCGGAAAGATTTACCGCAAAACTTACTCCGGTTACCATTAAAATAAAAAAGGGTATAAACCAAAAACCCAAATCAAAACTGCCAAAAAACGGAATCTTAATAAAAGTAAAATCCAGTTTAAAATAAAACCAATAAGCGCCAATTGCCGATACCAGTAAATACAGCCAGATTTTGTACCTAAATCTTAGGCCTTTATTTTCATGACCTAATTTTTTTACGTCTAACCAGTCATCTACCAAGCCCACCATGGCTGAACCTATAAAAGCCCCAAAAGGCAGTAAGGTTTCCCGACGACTTAAAAAATTTAAAAAACTTACGGATTCAATATGAAAAAATCGATCACAAACCCAAAAAAAGACAATGAATAAAGTCACTGTGCCCCAAATGAGTATGCCCCCCATGGTTGGCGTGCCGGCTTTGGCTGAGTGTAGCTTATTATAAATTGGGGCTAACTGGGCAGATCTGATGTTTTTGCCCAATTTATTTTTGTATAAAAAATTAGTTAAAACCGGTGTGAGTATATAAGCAACAATAAATGAGGTACTTCCGAGAAGTAAGATTTTTATCAAATGGAGGTTTTGCATGGTAGCATAATTTTACCACAATTTGATTAGTTTTCCAAATCCCAAACGAATTGCGTGAAAGCCAAAGTTGATAGCCTTTTTGCATCCTCATCGCGGTCAGGGCTATTTAAAAGCACAATTAAAATTTCTCGGTTTTGGTCCTTAGCTTTTACCAGCATTGAGCCGTTGGATTGTTCAGTCCAGCCTGTTTTAATGTTTTCAAAATGGGAATTTTCCAAAATCAGGCGATTGCTGGTTTTACAAACATACTGATTGTTCCCCATACTCACAAAGCTTACCGTGCGGTGTTTACCCAGTTGCTTAATGGCGGAAATTTCTTGACTGGCTTTAGCCAACTTGAGCAAATCCTCAGCTGTGGAATAATTATATTCGCTATCAAAACCTACCGGATTGGAAAAATTACTATTGACCATGCCCAATTGTTTGGCTTTTTGATTCATTAAGTCGGTAAATTTTTGGTGGGTAAGATTTTCCGTAAGTAGCGCCAAAGACTCCGCAGCGTCATTGGCTGAGCAAATTAAAGCGCCTTTAAATAAATCCATAAAATTTACCGAACTCTGAGGCTTTAAATTTAAATACGGCTTCACTTGATAACGTGCATTAATTGGAGGCATTAAATAATTAGCCATGGGGTCCAAGTATTCATATGCCGTAAGGGCGGTTAACAATTTAGTTAGACTCGCAATCGGTAATTTTGTATCTACAGCTTTAGCCAGTAAAATTTTTTCAGTCTTTGTATCCATTACCAAATAGGCTTTGGCTAAAATACTATCTGCCAACAAATAATTAAAAGGTTGCTTTTTATATGGCGGTAAGGTTTCGGCCAGCCTTTTATCTCTGGGATTTTCTATGGAAAGACCCAAGATGCTGGGCTGGGTAAGGCTGGGTGGTTTATTGGCTCGTGTTTTAACATTAAAAAAATAGGCACCAAAGCCTAAGCTAAACACTAACATAAACCCCAGACTACTAATGAATATTTTGGTTTGGGACTTTAGAACCATTTTTTTATATACTACCTAAATTACTTATATATTATAGGTCATTGACAGGAATATAGTTTGTGGATAAAATAATTTAGCGGTAATTTTACAAATTGGTTTAAAAATTAAATAAATTTTTATATGGCCTTAAATATCAATAGCGAAGCAGAATTTGATAAAGAAGTATTAAATTCCCCCCTGCCGGTAATGGTGGATTTTTGGGCGGAATGGTGCGGTCCTTGCCGGGTACTTGCCCCGATTATCGATGAAATTTCCAATGAATTTACAGGAAAATTAAAAGTTGTTAAGGTAGATGTAGATAAAAATAACGCCTTAACCATGAAATACGGAGTAATGAGCATGCCAACACTGAAATTCTTTAAAAATGGCAAGCAAGTGGGTGAAATGATTGGCGCTGCCCCCAAAAATACCTTAGTTAGTGAAATTAACAAATATTTATAGTCAATAATTAAAAACACCCTCCGAGTTTCGGAGGGTGTTTTTAATTAAAAGCTGTGTTTATCACCCGGATTTAAAGTGATTTTTTTTATGGGCTTAATTTCCGGTTCCGGAGCAATGGGGATATTACTGGACTGAGATTTGTTGGCTTGAGTGTTTTCTTTATGTAAACCGAAAGCCACTTGCCAAATAGGATTTTCCTTTTTATTTTCCTGTTTGGGTTTGTTGCGATTTTGCTCGTTTTTTTGTTTTTTTCTTTCTTCCCAGTGTTTGTTGGCTTGAACCGGTTTTGATGGATTGGGTTTTTTATTTTTTTCTTGATGAGGGGGAAGATTAGTGGGTTTAAAAACGACTGGGGGTTCTTTGGTGGCCACATTTGGCGTGGGTAAAATTACGGTTTCGGGTTGAACGGGTAAAACCGGCTTTGGATTTTCAAGTTTGGGCAAAGTAGGTGAAGGTTTTTTAACTTCGTCCTCGTTTTCCAATTCTTCGTCGGTATGCTGGCCAATTAAAATGGCTGCTTCTTTATGATAATCCGATCCCATCCACCTATGAATTTTTTCTTCCACTTCACTTACCGGGTTGCCAAACCTTTCTCTGGAAACTTTAATGATTTTTTCCATATTTCCGGTAACCAATTTTGGGTTGGGGGCTAAAGTAACCGCGGAAAAAGGATCAGACGCCACCCCGTTAATCATGAGTTTTAGAATAATATTGTATTTGGGCAAATTAACCAAATCATTGGGGGTAAAAATCGGGTCAAACTCGGTTTCTAAAAATTCGGCATCGGCTGCGCCGATTCTAAACATTACCATGGTGCCCACGTTGCCAAAAATTGCATCCCTCACGCGGGTATTCTTGTCGTGCTCCAACTGGGCAATGTATTGGTGTCCCACAATCAAATTTAAGCGGTACTTTCTAGCTTCGCTAAGAATAGTGGCAAAACTGTCTGTGGCAAAGTTTTGAAACTCATCTACATACAAATAAAAATCGTTTCTTTGTTCTTCGGGAATATTGGCCCTTGAAAGCGCGGCTAACTGCAGTTTGGTAATCAGCATGGCTCCTAAAAGCGCGGCATTGTCCTCACCCACCTTACCTTTGGAAATGTCCACAATTAAAATTTTCTTTTCATCCATAATTTGCCTTAACTCAATGGTAGATTTGGGCTGACCCACAATATTTCTTACAATCGCAGACGATAAAAATTGTCCCACCTTATTCTGAATGGGCGCAATCGCTTCGGTTCGGTACTTTTCGTTATAATTGGCATACTCGTCTGTCCAAAAAGTTTTAACCACCGGATCTTTAATGTTATCAATAATTCTTTTGCGATATTTTTTGTCTACATACATTCTGGTTATCCCCAATAAAGTATTTCCCGGACTTTCCAGTAAGGCCAGAATTGTGTTATTTAAAATATACTCCATTCGGGCAGACCACACGTTGGCCCAAATTTTAGTAAAGACGCCCATTAGCCCGGAAGCGACTAAGTGCTTATAACTGCTGTCCACCGCCTCTAAAATATTAAAAGCAATGGGGTATTCTAAATCGGCCGGATTAAAATATATGACGTCATTCACCCTGTTAGAAGGCACGGAATTTAAGATTTTCTGCACGCTGTCGCCGTGCGGGTCAATAAAACATACTCCATGGCCGTTTTGAATGTCTTGAATCACCATATTTTCCATGAGCGTGGTTTTGCCCATGCCGGTTTTCCCAATTAAATACATATGCCTTCTTCGGTCATCGGTTTTAATTCCAAAAGGCACTTCTTTATTGCGGAAATTAGTTCTGGCAAATAGGGTAATATTTTCTTTTTCCATAATTTTCTTCAACCAACTTTTTAAGTGAATAAAATAAAATTTTGCCAACTATTGCTCCAAAATCGGCAAATTGCTGGGTGGTTGACCTTTTTTGCTCTCTGTTCTTTCAATGGAGCTTTGCACAGTGGTGGTTTTAGTCGTAATGGGAAAATGATACAACGTGGCAATTTCATCGGTATTTAAAATAAACATCGGTATGCCAATATGCACGTCTCTTTGTTTATAACCTCTAAGAAAATGCTTTTTTTTGTACTTTAAAACCCAGTCTAAATAAGGCGCTTCCAAACCTTTGGAAAACACATAGTCTGTGCCTGTCCAGGTGGTGGATGTGTCGGGTTTTAATTTATTGGTCATAACAGAACCTAGCGGTCTATAGGCACCAATAACCAAAGAACGTCTGGAAGGATCGTATTTATCTTTAGGCGCAATGTATAAGAACCGAATTTTGGTTTTATAACCGGGTTTGCCAATTTTTTGCTCAATTAAACTTACTCTTTCTTTTTCCCCTTCGGTCATGCTTAGCCAGTTAGTCTTTGGCTTTGTAGTTTCTTCGCCATGCCCATGAGAATGAGCTAAGAGCGCTTCTTTATAACTAAATTTGGCAAATTTATTAATGGGCGAAAGCAAAGAATCGGAAAATTTCAGTTCATGCTTGGCTTCGGCACCAATTAATTCTTGAATTTTACTTTCAGCTTTTGGTTTCCATTCTTCATCGCCTAAAGGCTGAATGATGATTTGAATGGCAAAAACTTCATGGGGTTCAATTTTTGATAAACTTTCAAATAAGTTTGCCAAGGGATCGATAATTGATTCTTCGGCTGTAGAGTGCTCAAAGTCTTTATAAGTTTTTATGGGAATTACTTCATCCGCGGTTAGTTTCCACTCCGTACCAAACATTTCCGTCGGCTCATTCGGGTCATCTACATTGTAGTTATAATTGGCGATATAATCATCCACTTCGGAAATTTCCGCTTGCGGGTAATGGGCATAAATGGCTGCCTCGACTGTATACCTCATCTTTTCCGGAATTCGCATAATAAAGGAAATTTTTCCGCCAAAAGAAACAATTTCCAAACTGTACCAAAGCTGGATTTGACCTTCTACGAATTTTTCCGCAAAAGTCTTGGCAACATGTAAAGAGTGTAATTGAGAAAAGATAGTTTCCACCGCAAGAGTGCTTACCATATTTTCTTTGGGAACTTTGATGTTTAAAAAAATAAATTTGTTATTATGCACAAACTGATGCTGAATTTCCAAAACGTAATTTTTCCAGAGTAAATAAATCATACCCAAAATAAAATATATCCAACCGCTAAAAAGCCAACCATATTTAAAAGGTAAGCCGTGTAAAAAAAATTCAGTTGAGATTTTTAAAATGGGAACCAAGTCGGAAAAAACTTGGGAAAAAATAGGCATTTTTATTTTTTAAATTAAACTAAAAGCTAATTGGTTTCCACTAACGTGTAAAGATTTTTATCCACTTTTTTAAAATAACTTTTATTGGATAAACCTACTAGAATGGTATTTCTTTTTACTTGTCGTTTCTTTAAAACTTCTTCAATAATTTTATCTTTAGATAAAGGTTTGCCGTTTTCCAAAAGAATTTCTTTTATAACATCGGCCACTACCCCGGGTTTATAACCCCATTCCGACAGCGCATAAATGCCCCGGCCAACCAAAATAAAACGTTTATCTTTAATTAGCTCGTTATGCACGGTTTCTTTATAGGCCACCCGAGCATCGAATTTGGCTTGGTTGATTAAATTGGTAATTTCCGAATAGTGTTCGGGTTTATTGTGTTGTTTTAAAACCAAATAAGCTTTATCGCCTACATCTTTGGGGATAATTTGTTTGGAATTTACCAATCCCCAATGGCCAAACACATTTTTTTCAATTTGGTGAGCCAAGCTTAAATAATTGAGCGCGACTTTCTCCGGCAAGTCCTGCGAATTCTGGATATAAAATTCATGTTTAATGAAATTATCCAAAAAATCCTTTTCCGGCATGGGCACGCTAGAGTTTTGTAATAAGTTATGAGCGTGATGGGTAAAATCGTGTAAGAGCTGTTTGTTCAAAGTCACGCTGGACCAACACTTTTTGTAATTTTCGTGAATAAAGGCGTCAATTTCTTCAATTAAGTGCAAAATAAAAATTATGGAATTCCTGTCGGCTTCGGATTTAATTTCCATTGCTTTAAGCAGTGCATCTTCTGCCATAATTTTACCATGTTCGTTAATTGTGCCAATAATCACTTCTTTGGCCAACATTAATGCCGAACTGGTTTTAGTGGATTTCTTTAAGGCCTTTAACAAATCTTTTTCAATTTGTCTTACTCGTTCACGAGTTAAATTATGTTCCTGACCAATAGCTGCCAGAGTTTTAATTTCACTGCCTTTTAAACCATAGCGCTTCATTAAAATTTGTTTCTCTCTTTCTTTTACAGACAATAAAATCTCCTCAACAATTTTGTCAGGTTCAAATACCCTAAGGGCTTCGGTATGTTTATTTTGTATGATAGCGTCTAAAATTCCCATAATCCGGTTGTTTATAAATATAATATACTATAGCATAAATTATTTTTTTAGTCAAATGTATGCTTAAATAATAAAATAACCGCTTATTTAAGCGGTTATTAAAATATTTTTAAAGAAATCCTTGAGCTACTATTTAGGCTTATTAATTAGCATTAATATGGGACTGGCAATAAAAATAGACGAATAAGTTCCGGCAAAAATCCCAATAAGTAAAGCTAAGACAAAATATCTAATTGACTCTCCCCCAAATAATAAAAGCGTGGTAAGGACAAATAGCACGGTTAAGCTGGTGTTTAAAGATCTGACAATAGTTTGGGAAATGCTGGCGTTAATAATTTCTTTAAGTGTTTTAGCACCTAAAAATCTTAAATTTTCTCTAATTCGGTCAAAAACAACAATGGTATCGTGAACCGAAAAGCCCATAACGGTAAGTAAAGCGGTAATGAACATACTGTCAATTTCTATATGATAGAATTTGCCGAGTAGAGAAAAAGCACCAATCATAATCAGCAAATCATGAAATAACGCAATAATCGCACTAATCCCGAATTTCCAAGAACTTACCGGTTTAGTCACCTTTCTAAAAGCATAACCAATGTAAATTAAAATCCCCAAACATACCAATAAAAGTTGATAAAAAGCTTTTTCCTTTAATTCTTTGCCTACAATTGGCCCAATGGTTTCAAATTTTAAAACTTCTTTAACTTGCACTTTTTCCTTCAGTTGGCTCATTAAATTATCAAACTCCGTTTTGGTTAAAGGATGGGTTTTAATAATTATCCCGTTGGCTTCAGTGGTTTGAATTTGAGAATTTTCCAGTCCGAAAGTTTGTAAATTTTGTTTAATTAAAGTACTGTCCGCCGGTTGGTGAAGAGTGAGTTCAATTAAACTGCCACCGGTAAAATCAATGCCTAATTTTAAACCGAATTGGAATAGGGAAATTATGCCCAGAGTTAAAAATATGCCGGAGATTGCAAACCAAATTTTGTAATGTTTTAAAATATTGAGCATAGGTAGCTTAAAGCCAAGTTTAATTTATTTATTCATTTTTACGCCAAACAACCAAGGTTTGGTAAAGAATTTGTTGGTGATAAACAGTTTTAAAAATAGTTTGGTAATGGTGATAGCTGTAAACATGGAGAACAAAATTCCAATGGAAAGAGTTACAGCAAAACCCTTAATGGCTGGGGTGCCGTATAAGTATAAAATCAAACAGGTAATTAAACTGGAAACATTGGAATCTCTAATGGATAACCAAGCTCGGCTAAAACCGTCATCCAAGGCCCTTTCAATGGTTTTACCACTTCTAATTTCTTCCCGCAAACGTTCAAAAATTAAAATGTTAGCGTCCACAGCCATCCCTACAGATAGGATAAAACCGGCAATACCCGCTAAGGTCAAAGTTACGGGCGAAACTCCCCCGCTTACCACTAAAAATAAATAGCTCAAAAGTGCCAATATTCCAAATTTGGAATTTACGGTTAGCGCTAAGAAAAAGAACAGTCCCACTAAAATTACAGCGGAAAAGGAAATCCCGATTTTAAACACTGCAAAGGCCAGTAAAGTGTAAATTAGCAAACTAAGGGAAGCTAAAAAGCCGGGGAACCTGTAGTAACCTACCATAAAAATAATTACGGTTAAAAGTCCCAAAAAGCCGGCAATTAAAGATTTATGCACAGAAACTTTACCCAAGCTGGCCCCAATGTTTTGTTGGGAAATTAATTCAATGGGTACGGGCAGAGCTCCGCTATTTAAACGTCTGACTAAAATTTTTGCTTGTTCGGTGGTAAAATTCCCACTAATAATGGCTTTGCCGTCGGTAATGGCGCTTTGCACCACCGGTGCGCTAATAATTTCGCCGTCTAAAACTATGGCAACCGGCTTTTGCAAATTTTCAGAAGTAATTTTGCCAAAAAGTTCTTTGCCTTCGTCGTTAAATTCCAAGCTTACTACCACTTCGTTTACCAAACCGCTACTTTGTTGAAAATCTACCGTGGCGCGCTTTAACTGTTTTCCCGAAAGTTTGGTGGGTAACCAAGCGTCCAGCGGATTTAAGTTTACGTTACCATTTTTATCCGGTGTGAGTGAAGGTAACGTAGGATTTTGAATTCTAAATTCCAAAAGCGGAGTCTCACCAATTAATTTAATGGCTTCATTTACATCTTTTATGCCGGGTAATTCCACAATAATTTTATCACTGCCGGAAATAGCCACTAAAGGCTCGCTTACCCCAAACCCATTAACCCGCCTTTCAATTACATCTCGAATCCCACTTAAAGATTCCGGTTTGTCCTTGTCGGGAATAGATTTAAAATCCGCCAAATACACCAAGTGCGAACCACCTTGTAAATCTAAGCCCAAATTAACCTTAAAGTGTTTTTCAAAAGGGATTTTTAGAGCTTTTAAATTGATTTTTGAGCCTTTGGGATGAACAATCCATAAGGCGGATAAAGCCAATAAAATTACACCGACTAAGCCCAAATATTGTTTAGTTTTTATAGTCATATAGTATAAGGAGAATTATAGGCAAATTTTATTTTTTTGGCAAGGTTGGGGAATTTTTCAGCAAGAAAGCGTGTAAGCTTTTGGCATCGCGTTTTAGCCATAAAATATTGGAATTAACTTTTTCCATGACTTGCTTAACCGCTCGTTGTGCTCCAGCGGTTTTATGTTTATGAAAAAAGCTTTTAATTTTTAACAACTTTGCTTCAGTGCTAAACACAGACATGGGCTTAATAAACCGGTTAAGCATATGTCCGGAAGCCGGATAACGTTTTAAAAGCTCCGGCCAGTGCTTTAAAGTAAAATTAAACACCAACTCTCTGGCGTAAGGATTGGCCCAAAGTCCAAGAAACATTCCCGGAGTATCTTGAATCCTCACTGCTTTGGAAAGCGCAAAAGTTAAAGTTTGCTTAATTAATTTAGGATCATTAAATTGTCCCAAAGCTCTGCCTAAGCGATTTTTTTCTTCGTGCAATTCTTCGGTTTGGTATTTTTTCACTAAAAAATCATATTCACTTTTACCACCATTTTCCGCAGTTAAATTATAAACTACGGCTCTAAGATTTGCCGGCACGGCTTGCTTGTGCTTTTGCCAAAGCGCAAAACTTTGTTTAGCTCGGTTAATTACTTTCTCGTCTCCCGCATTCCCGGCCATTTGTAAAATTAAACTTCTTAAAAGTTGCGCCGTGTGGGATTCGTTCGGTTTACCCGTCCAGCCGACTAAAGCGGTAATGGGTTGATATAGCTTTTGGCAAAAGTTTTTGTATGCTGAATAACTCGGACTGCCAAACAACAAACTATCCAGAGTTTGCAGGCCGGAACTTAATTCCACCCAGACCGTATAATCGGTTTCCTTAATGTAAATTTGCGACAACTTTAAGGCTTCGTTGGTGGGTAAATTGCCACTTTCTGCCATAGCAAAGACATCCCGAACCAAACCTAGCCTATCAATCGCCGGCAAAGTATGATTTTTTATATAAGGATATAAATTTAATAACATACCCGACGGATAATCGGTCCTGTAAAATCCGCTTTCCGTAAAATTAATTTTTAAGGGCCAACGTTCCGGATGCGCCAGTTTAAGTTTATAAGTATGATTCAATAAAAATTTACTACTTCTGCGAGTTTTGGGATTGTAAACCGTAATGGGAATGGACCACTCGGTTTTATCTGTGGATTGCATTTTAGAACTTCGGGAAGAATAAAAACGCGCTTGCGTGAATTCTAGCCCATTGGGTTTTTGCACCACTTTAACTAAGGGGTATCCGCTTTTGCTGGTCCAATTTTGCATCATTTTTCTTACCGGTTTTCCCGATACGGCCTCAAACGCTTGCCAGAGGTCTAAAGTCTGAGCATTGGTATAGGCGTATTTTTTTAAATAATGACTCAGACCCAGACGAAAATTTTCCGCGCCCAAATAATCGGCCAGCATACGAATAATACTGGCACCTTTGCTGTAAGAGATTTCGTCAAAAATTTCACCAATTTCATCGGGATGGTTAACTGTCACTTGAATTGGGTGTGTATTCTCCAAGGCGTCTAATTTTAAGGCAACCCCCAAGTCATTAAAGGCAAACTGTGTCCAAATATCCCAAGAAGGAAAAATTTTATCTACAGCCAAATATTCAATATACGAGGCAAAACCTTCGTTTAACCACAAATCGGTCCACCACTTCATTGTCACTAAATTTCCAAACCACTGGTGAGCAATCTCGTGAGCAATAACCAAAGCCACCCACTGGGTGTTGGAGGCGGAAGATTTTTCTTCATCTACCAAAAGCGCGCTTTCCCGATACGTAATCGCTCCCCAATTTTCCATGGCACCATGGGAAAAATCGGGAATGGCAATCATATCCAAAACGGGCAAAGGATAATTGATTTTAAAATATTTTTCGTAAAACTCTAAAACTTTTACCGCGGTTTTTAAAGCGAATTTCGCTTGGTGTTTTTTTCCCGGCGTCACGAATACTCTTACTACCACACCACGTGCGGTCTTGGCTTCAATAAACTCAAACTCGCCAATAATAAACGCCACTAAGTAAGTGGACATTTTCGGACTGGGGGCAAACTTTACCAATTTATATCCGGCTTGGTGTTCTAAAATTTCCGTTTCCACGGTATTGGAAATGGCTGTAAGTTTTTTTGGCAAAATAATACTAATGTCAAAAATGGCTTTTTTATCCGGTTCGTCAAAACAAGGAAAAGCTCTGCGAGCATCGGTTGCTTCAAATTGAGTAGTGGCTAAATGTTTTGCTTTACCTTGGTGAGTATACTGGCTTCGGTAAAACCCTCGCATTTTGTCGTTCAATTCACCTTTAAATTTTAAACTCAACTCCCCTTTTCCTCTTGGTAGCATTTTATTAAATAACAAAGTAGCTGTTTCTTGGGTTTTATTGTATTGAATCGACTTTATTAGAAATTGAGAATTAGAAATTAGAAATTTAACATCAAATATGTTTAACTGCTTGGAGTGTAAAATAATTGAATTTACAGATTTATTAAGGAACAGGCTAATCACCTCTTCACCTTCAAAAGTGTGTTGTTGTAAATCCGGCTTGAGGGTTAAACGATATCTTTCCGGCTGAATAAATTTTGAGAGTCTTACATGTTTCATGGTTTTAAGGTTTGGGTCATTGTTTTTAATTATAGACCTACCGGATTTAGGTTGGTTAATGAGAACTTTTTAAATATTTTTTTAATTTGTCCAGCGCTTTAGATCTGGGACTTTGAGAAAAATTGCCTTGTGCCTTCATTTCCGACAAAGTTAACTTATGCCCCTTGGGTACGAAAAATTCGTCAAAACCAAACTTGTAAGCGCCACGAGGGGCAACCACACTACCTTTAACTTCGCCGGTAAAAAATTTTATCTGTTTTAAATTTTTTGCGTAAGCGATAATTACTACAGCTGTTGCCCCTAACTGGTGCGAAGCCTTGGCAATTTGCGCAATTTTTTTAGGCCCTAAGTGTTCGTTAAAAAATTTAATGAACGGCCCCGGAAGTTTTCCGCCCATACATTCTAAAAATAATGACACATCTTCAATTAAAAACGGTCCTTTATGGTGCTTAAAAGCGGATTTTAATTTATGCCTGATTATTACTTTCGGGTCAATGGCTTGGATTTCTTCCAGTTTAACATATATCTGGTTAATTTTTAAAGGAAAAAGTCGTTTTTGGAATTCAAAAACTTTTTTGGGGTTAGAGGTAATAAAGTTTATAAGTTTATTTTCCATGGCAATCGAAAAAACGTTTATTGCTTTGACACAAACACAGCGGATTCCTCTCAAAAAAATTTTTAGTGGGTAACATAAGTGGAGTGGGTAAAGCGTTTAAATCAAACCACTCCAATTTCTCACACTTTTCCAATTCCATATTTTTTACTTCACCGTGCCAACTTGTTGCCAAATAATCCAAATTCACATAGTGCCAGTCTTGACCGTTGGTGTTATTATTTACCGCCCATAGCACCGCCTCGTTAACCTTTAAATTCGTTTCCTCTAAAGTTTCTCGCTTTACACAGTCAAGCAATTCTTCGCCCATTTCCAAATGACCGCCGGGCGGAGCCCAAGTCCCCGGGGCATTTTTGCCTTTTCTAAGCATTAATAAAATTTGCTTTTGAGAATTTAAAATATATACGCCAATCCCGATTTTCGGTCTAAGTTTTTCCATTAGAAAATTTGATTACTTTTAATTCCTCGTCGCTAACGCCGGCTTGCCGGTATAAATCATTATCACTTCCGGAAAAGAAATCTTGTTTATTAAAACCCAAAAGTTGGGCGGTTTTAACCAAATACTCTTCGCTGGGAGCTTCAATCTCCACCCAAGGGTTAACCTGAGCCTATGGACTTTGATTAATTTCCACTTTAACTTTTACGCCACTATAATCTATTTCGTATGAAGTTCTATGCTTTTCTTTTTCAAAAGCGCAGGTATAACCCAAAGCTCTAAGCAATTTTTCCGCATCTAAATTATCCCGAATTTCCGCCTCTAACTCGGTTCTCTGTTTTACTCCCCTCTCTTCAACTGCTTTATGGTGAGCTTCTTTAAACTTGGCGGTTATAAAATATCTTTCTACGTCTTGCCTGATTCTTACTCTTACTTTGGGATATGAATTTTTCCCTTTCACAAGCATTTTCCCGTTTTGTGAAATTACAGAATAGCCCAATTTTTCAAACAATTGAATAAAACTGTCCGGATTTAGCACTACTGAAGATAAAATCTCACCTTCGGCAGATTGAAGTTTTTTATTTTCAAAACTTTTATCTGAAATCTTTCTTGTCTCGGTTGTTAGCTTAGCACGAGCCAATTGTAAATTTACTTTGAGCATTTTTAAATCCACATCTCTAATTTTAGTTTCAGTTTCCTGATTTGGTCTAATTTCGGGATTTATTGAGCTTTCGGGATGAGTCATAAATAAAATACCTTATATTAAGGTATTTTATAAGATTATTAGATTTTGAGCAATGGTTTGTTTTTGCTCTCTTGGTTTAAATTATCCGGCCAAGCTGATTTAAGAATTGCCTTGTTCCGGGTTAGGATTTTTAGAGGCCTCTAACTTTTTTATTGCTTCGTTAACTTGTTGGCTAAAGGCTTTAATTTTTTCATCTTCAAACATCTGTTTGGCTAAATCTTCCGGACTTACTTTACTTAGCATTGCCAAAGCCATTACCACAGTGGAAGTTGACCACATGGCCTTTTCCATTTGGTGTTGGTTCATTGCTAACTCATAAATCATTTTTTCCGACTTGGTTGGTTCTTTTTTTAGATAATCCTTGGACATAAATAATTTTGGTGATTAATTAATAATTAAGTTTAATAATTTCTTACAACTTACTAACTTACTACTGATTGCTTGCCTTATGTTCCTTAGCCCCAATCATGCCACACTTTTTATATTTCTTCTAGTATACAAAGTGCCACAGGAGCTTGGAAGTCTGGGGAAGCCACCCGTGCGTTGATTCTCGCCTGCTCGTCTGCGAGGAGGCGCAACCGGCCCTTTTGCCTGTTGTGCTTTGCCCCTCGTAGACGAGTAGTCGACCTTCGGTTTTCAATGATCCTAAGGTCATTTTACTCGTCTGTCAGTTTTTGTCAACTTCTGGGAAGTGGATAAAGCTCCCTCCTCTTTTACGGCTTCCCAAACCCAGGTATGGCTTCTTTTGAAGCCATGTAATTCCTTGAGCATTTTAGCCACAGTGCGGGTATCAAGGCCCTGCTTATAAAGTCGCACGGCCTTGCTTTTCATTTCATTAATTTGCTTTTGTTTGAAGATTGATAGGGGCATATAGTGTGAAATCCTTTCACTACTATACTAGCACTCTGTCAACTTCTGTCAAGTTGTGAACTGTGGATATGGCACCTTTGTTCTCGACCGCGTGCGATCCATAAAGATTGCATGCTTGGCGAAGCGCTCGGCCTGTCGTTCGAATTCCTGGACAGTAATCGCTTCTTTGCCCTGGTTCTCATCTTTCATAAATCGGACGAGTCCCTTGAGCGCTTCTTCGAATCGTGGGTCTTTCTCCGCTTCTCCGAAGCCTGCATTCCCTTGGTTGGTGAGGAAGAGTCGTGCTCTCTGTTCAAGCTCCTTACCGTGCATCATGGTGTAGATTGTGGTGCTTTGTACCGATGCGTGGCCAAGGATGTTCATCACGTCTGCGGTTGAACCGCCGCTCTTGATGATATGGTGGCCTCGATGATGCCGGAAGCTATGGGCATTCATGTAGGGCATCTTGGCTCGGTTACAGTAGCGCCTGAGCATTTCCCCTACCCCTTTAATGCTGAACCTGTCGCCGCACTTCATGCTGGTCACCGAGACAAAGAGTGCCTCCGGTTCGGTGAACTTCATGACTTTGGTTAGGTGGTCGCGCTTCTTTAGCCAGCGTACCAAGTAGTCGTTGGTGTCTTCAGTCCAGAATATCTCACGGAATGGGCGCCGGGTCTTTGCCTTTTCTGTCCGGATGATCGCCCTCATTTCATTGAGGTCGAGATCTGCCACGTTGAGTGAGCATACCTCTCCGTTGCGTGCTCCAGTGTCCCAAAGAAGGCCCAGTATGGCAAGATTTCTTATGTGTCGTGGGTCGCTGGTATCCTGCGGAATTGCCGCGACAAGCTGCTTATATTGTTCATCGCTCGCTACGCGAGGAAGCTTTGGTTCTTTGTCAGGGATCGGGATCAGTTCTTCGTCGATGACCTTGTAGCCTTGTAGCCGGTAGAATTCGAAGAATTTTCTGAGTGCCATGCACTTGCCGACGAAGCTGTTTCTGTCCCAGCCGAGCTCTGCCATGCCGTTCAGGTATTCCATCACCTCGGCAAGCGTGATGTTTTCGATGTCGGGATTGCGGAGGAATAGGCAGAAGTTCCTCAGCTCGCGGTCATAGCCGCGGACTGTTTGTTTCTTAACTTTGAATTGTCTCCAGTTAGAGAATTGATTTATTGCGTCTTTTGTTAGCATAGAACACGAAACCCACCAGGATGCGACTCATGGTGGGTTCGTGCCGTTTCCGTCCGCAGACCGAAGTCAGCAGTCGGGACGCGAAGCGCCTTGCAAGGCGCGCAGAGATACTTAAATCCCTGCAGGACAATTCTAGTCCTTTTGCGGCTATCTGTCGAACCTCACTGTGTCGCATCCTCGACCTTGCGGTCGATTGATCCCTTTCGGGAACAATGAGATAGGTATTTTTAAGTTAATGTGTCTGACGAGAGATAGATCGACATCAATCTCCCGCTATGCCAACCGGAACGATATTCCTTCGCGCCAAGGAAGTCAAACGCAATTAGCATAGTAATGGAATTTTATAAGTGCTTGTCAGACAAGTCCATTTTTTCTGACCCATTGACACATTCATTTTTATTTATACCGCTCTCGTCAGACAAACAAAATACAAAAAACCCGGTGCGACTCCGGGCTTTTTGTTGGAAAATTTATTTTCCGGCGAATGGCTGAGTCGTATCTCCCTTATTGGAGAAATAGAACGAGAATGCCATGCCTGCTAGGAGCAAAAATTGATCGCCGGAAATCTTTCCAATGAAGAGCGCGCCGATCGTAGCGAGGGCCATCAGAACGAAAACAACTTTGCTTGCTGATTTTAGAATTTCCATATTTTATTTTAAGGAATTTTTTATCTGTGTCAGTCCTTCTTCTATCTTCCTCACTCCTTCTTCGACCTCAGAAGAGTGCGGTGCTTGCTGATTGGCCAGCGCGACCAGTTCGTCGATTATTTTCTTGTCGCGTGCGGGGCAATTTGGTTTCTTCGAATAAATTTCGAAGTGCCCGACCACGTGCGCGCGGTCAATTGGTATCTGCCATCGTTGGCAGATCTCTCGGATCAATGCTGCGCTTGCTTGCTTCATCGCGTCAGTCCAAACATCGTCCGGCTTTCCTTCATGCTCTATGCCGATCGTATAAAGGTTCGGGTTGATGTTTGGCTTTATGAGGCCCCATACGGGGGCGTCCACACGGCCGGCATGCCAGGCTGTATCTTCTTCTTTCACATATTGGTGGACTTCGCCGGTTCGTCCCACTCCGTAGTGAGCACTTACTTGCGAGGCTGGATTTGCGAACCACGAATCAGTTCCGGCAAGCGTGCCATCCATAATATGGATGACTACACCTTCCGGCCGGTAACCTTTACGCCCAGCCCAGAAGTTGGGCGACTTTTTTTGAATGATGTTCATACCTTTATTTGTTAATGCTGATGATTAAGTTGAGCAGGCCCGCGATCAGGCCTCCGATTGAGGCCGTGGCCACTATCCAGAAGAACCGCTTGAGCCAATCGACGTCTGTTCCTACCCGCGTCAGTTTCGAATCGATGTGGGGCAGGTGGTTATTCTTGATGTCAGACACATGCTTTTCGAGCTGGTCGAGCCGCTTGTCCTGCATTTGATTTTGGTAATTGGGATTGTCCATAACTGATTTGCTTTTTGAGCGAGATGTAAGCTAGAACAGAAGGGTCTATGTCTACAGCTCAAAAAAGATTATTTGTGGTGGTGGCCATCGTTGCGGTGGCGAGTCTCGGCATCGGCCTCTATTTGTTGCTGAATTTTGATCCGATGGTCCGCGAGGCCGTTCAGTCAGACAATCTCCGTCAGATGCGCCAACAAGTTGAGCCGGAGTCTTCATTGCCTTAGTCCCTGTCTCATCTGCTTCAGGTCAGTCTGTTCAAGTTCTTGGCTTGGAAACATTTCTCCCATCGATGCAGGCACTTCACTTTTTCCGGTACGCAGCGACTTGAGACTGTCGCTTGTTAGTTTTGGGTTGAAATCCGGAGCGCTTCCTTTCTTTTCTGCTTTCGATGCCATCTCGTCGTAAACCGACCTTTGCAATCTGGCGA
>CAYTCJ010000001.1:0-220518 GCA_964436545.1 uncultured Candidatus Saccharibacteria bacterium | reverse complement strand
TCGGGGGGATTTTCTTTTTCTGAGCGGCCCGGTTCGACTTCCGGAGCCGTATTTCGTTTGGTAGGAACTCTACGTCGATCTGGTCACCTATCTTTAGCCTGTAGCGATCCGTCAGCCATTTCCCCTCGAGGATCACCGCAGGTGTTCCGTACCTGCGATAAGTGACCGTGCGGGTCGGTTTGAGATCTCTCATGTGTTAGGTGAAGAGTCTCAACACCATCTCCGCTTGTGCTCGCCAGAATGGATTCCAATGTCCGGTCTGGCCATCCGCCATAATTTGCGCGAGCGAGGCGAATAGGATTAGCAAGTCGAGGGTCACCAGTAAGGCGATGGCTTCGGTTGCTATGGCGAAGGATTGCTTCGCCCGCTCGATAGTGATTGCGTTCATACGTTTGGTTGCTCGTCAGGGTCGTTGCAGTAGCACCGTTCGTCGTCGCATCCGAGTCCTTTCCGATCCGTGCAGACTAACCGAGGATATGTTTTCTCGAATTGTCTGCTTGCCTCATAGAGGGCAATCATCGGACTTCCGGGACTCTGTCGTGCTGCTTGCTGGAGCTCCACTTTGGAGGCTTTTCGAATGTCTCCGCCGTGGCGTTCCATAAGCTCGTAATATGCATTTCGACCCGTGATCATTTGAGTGATTTTTTGATCTCACCGAGCAATGCGCTGTTGATGCGGTCGAATGCGTAGCCTGTCAGCTCCGATTCGATTTCCGATCTTTCATCCAGGAAGTCCGTCGTCAGCTTTCCCATCAGGTTGCCGACCTCATCGGCGATATCGTCTTCGAGGTCTTTGACTAGATTTTCGGCGACGGCCCGGATTCGTCCCTGCATGACTTTTCCGCGCACTTCTTCGCGTATGCTTTTCTTCACTTGTGTGATGTTTTTCATACTCGGTGTTGTGTCAACTTTTGTAAGCTTGCGGACTCTGGTGCCGCGTACCTCGACCTTCGACGAGCAGTATTTATTTTTGCGAGATCGGGATTTTGGCATAGAAAAACCCCGTGCTCTTCGCACGGGGTCTTACCCACATTCCGCATTTTGCGGACGGAAACGGCTCTATTTGTCAGCTCCTACTTCCCATGACACTTTTTCCATTTCTTTCCACTTCCGCATGGACACGGATCATTTCTGCCAACTTCCCCGCCTAAAGCCACCGGCTTAGCACTTTGAGCTTCTGCTTGCTTAATTTCCTCGCTGGCCTTAAGGCTAATCCGGAAAATGGTATAGACAATTTGCTTATCAATTTCGGCGAGTAAATTTTTAAACATCAAATGCCCTTCTTTTTTATACTCTACCAGAGGATCCCTTTGGCCATAACCTCTGAGTCTAACACTATCTCTTAAATGATCCATAGAATCCAAATGCTCCATCCATAAACCATCTATGGCTTGCAGTGCAATGTATCTAAGCGCTCCGAAAAATTCGGTTTCGCCAATGGTATTTACTCGTTCTTGCCAAATTTTATTAGCTTCAGCATTGACAGTTTCGGCAATGGCCTCGTAATTAGTTTGTTGGGTTTTAATCTTTTCGGCTAATTCCGGCGAAACCGGCATAAAACCGCTTAAGGCCTTAATTAAATCTTCTATGGAATTTTCCGGAGTTGCTGAAAAATGATATTGGATTAAACTTTCCAATTCTTTTTTCACTAAGCCCAAAAGTTCCTCGGCAAAATTAAACGCCATTTGCGCCGGAGTGTTGGCCACAAAATTTTTCCGTTTGGTGTAAATGGTATTGCGTTGATGATTTAGCACATCATCAAATTCCAAAACGTGCTTACGAGTGTCAAAATTTAAACCTTCAATGCGTTTTTGTGCCGATTCAATTGACCGCGAAACCAATTTGGCTTCTATGGGTTGGTCATCGGGCAGGCCTAATGTGGTCATTAGGGACTTCATTCTCTCGCCACCAAATAAACGCATTAAATCATCTTCCATACTTACATAAAACTGGGAAGATCCGGCATCCCCTTGTCTGCCGGCTCGTCCACGAAGTTGGTTATCTATTCGTCTGGATTCATGTCTTTCCGTGCCAATAATGTGTAAACCTCCGGCTTGTTTTACGGCTTCTGCCTCGGCTTCATCTACCGGATTGCCTCCCAAAAAAATATCCACACCCCGACCGGCAATATTGGTGGCCAAAGTAATGGCGCCCAAACGTCCGGCTTGAGCAATAATGTGCGCTTCCCGCTCGTGGTTTTTGGCATTTAATAATTCAAACTTCAAGCCGTGCTGTTTTAACACTTGAGCCAAGAGTTCGTTTTTGGCAATACTCACCGTGCCAATGAGCATAGGCTGACCTTTGTCGTGCCTTTGTTTGACTTCTTTGGCAATGGCTTCAAACTTCGCTGTTTCGGTTTTAAACACCGCATCGGGCAAATCTTGTCTTACCATTTCCCTGTGCGTTGGAATAGTTTCCACTTGGAGTTGATAGATTTTAAAGAATTCCTCTTCTTCGGTTTTTGCCGTGCCGGTCATACCCGACAAAAAAGCATACAGTCTGAATAAATTCTGAAAAGTAATGGTAGCTAAAGTTCGGCTTTCCGCTTGAATCTTTACGCCTTCTTTGGCTTCTATGGCTTGGTGCAGGCCTTCGCTATACCTTCGGCCATACATCATTCGGCCGGTAAACTCATCGACAATAATAATTTCTCCGTTTTTTACCACATAGTCGCGGTCAATTTTAAACAAAGTTTTTGCGCGCAAAGCTTGCTCCAAATGATGCACGGTTTGCACGCCTTTAGTGGTGTCGTAAATATTCGGCACTTTTAAAATTTCTTCAATTTTATTAATGCCCACATCGGTAAGTCCGGCGGATTTGTGTTTTTCATCTACGGTATAGTGCTCGTGTTCCGCCAATTGGTTCACAATTCTGGCGAATTGCACATATTTATCCGTGGGGTCGGTATCGGGCGCGCTAATAATTAAAGGCGTTCTGGCTTCGTCAATTAAAATGCTATCCACTTCGTCCACAATTGCAAAAAACAACTCGCGTTGAGACAACTGTCCGGCATTCACGGCCATATTATCTCTTAAATAATCAAACCCGAATTCGTTATTCGTGCCATACGTAATGTTGGCGTTATAGGCTTCTTTACGGGTAATGGGACGCATATGTTTTACATCCATAACCAGCCCCTGAGTTTGGCTTTCCAGTTGTTTTAATTCGTCAGCTTCAGGTTGGTAGCTAGGGTCATAAAGAAAACTGGCTTCGTGCTGAATGGAAGCTACGCTTAAACCCAAATAATGGAAAATTGGGCCCATTAAGCTGGCTTGCCACCGAGCCAAATAATCGTTCACAGTAACCAAATGCGCGCCTTTACCGGCAAGAGCGTAAAGGACCAAAGGCAAAGTGGCGGTAAGGGTTTTACCTTCTCCGGTTTTCATTTCCGCAATGTTATTGTCCGCCAGTGCCAAACCGCCTAAAATTTGCACGTCGTAATGAGTTTTGCCAATGGTTCTTTTACTGGCTTCTCTCACTAACGCAAAAACTTTGGGGCGGATAGTTTTTAATATCCGACTCATTTCCTCCCCCTTGTGGGGAGGATTAAGGAGGGGGTTATTTGTAATTTGTAATTTGTAATTTGTAATTTCTTCCTTAATTTGCTCTTCTGACATTTTTTCCACTTCAGCCTTAAAACCATTGACTAAGTCAAGTTCGTTCTGGTATTTTTCTTGGGCGGTTTTTTGCCCACCGAATAGTTTGGATAAAAATGACATTATTTTAGTTTATTTCCCTCCCCTAGAGGGGGAGGGTTAGGGAGGGGTGATAATTATAAGTTAAATGTTATACGACTTATAAGACAAATATGACTCCGCCGGCTAGCGGATAAGTCCTATAAGCTTGTAAAGTATACCAATTTTTTTTAACAAAAGAAAGAGGCCCCCGATAAACGCATTTGATTGCGTTACCGAGGGCCAAAAGAGATGATTGCGCTACCAGATCGGTTGCGCATTCACCCATGCGGGGAGCTCCGTCTCCCCTTGTTTTACCTCTACCCCCGCCTCGGAGTTGGCGGGGGGCTGGAAGTCCGAAGACTTCCCCTCTTGTTTGCCCCTGGGGTCAGCCGGGGGCGGAACGGACAGTTTTTTTTCGTCTGCCATAGTGGTCGGCCCCTTGGGGCCAGGGATAGTTACTCACCTCTTTGTTTCTCTATTGTCATCCTGATGATATCAGAATCCCTGCTAATAAGTATCAGATCCTGAAACGAGTTCAGGATGACATAAAAAAACTCAAAGCGAATCAAAATTCCTGGTGCCAAGAAAACCAATAACTATTTTGTCCACCGAAAAGAACAATTTGGACAAGTTGCCCCTTTTTCATTCTTTTTCAGTGGAACCTTACAATTGGGACATGTGGTGATTGCCATATGCCCTCCTTTCTTTTTTTGCCCCTCATGGGGACTTTGGCGGGGAGTGGGCGGAATCGAACCGCCGACCTCATTTTGCATCTTGCGATACTACTCTGCGCTCTACCACTGAGCTACATCCCCCATATATAAGTCGTATAGTTCCTATAAGTCCAATATGTCATATACGTCATATAAGTCCTATACAACACTAATTTAAAAGCCCTTGGCTTTTGCCAAGGGCTAAGGTTTAAAGTTAAATTGCTAGATTAGCAGTATTTTTTGGAACTTAACTCAAAACCATAGACCTTGGCAGTCCTAAAGAATCCATAAAAATACCAGCTAAAATTTTGAGTTACTTTGTTCATATATTGAATATTTTAACAAAACCTGAAAAATTGTCAAGTCTTTTCGGAGTTAATGCTCATCTCTCACAAGACGGTCTTCTGGGAAAGTCCCAGAAGACCGTCTAAACTGTCTACTAATTATTAATTAAACTACCTTCTCGCTCTTCTGAGTTTACTGACTTTTTTGTCTTTAGCTTTCACCAATTGTTCCTTGATTTTGGGCACAACCATATCCATAGCGCTGTAAAAATCTTCACCCCGAGCTTCGGCATAAACTCCTTTGGGTTGAATATCCACTTCCGCTCTGAACACCAAACCGCTATGGTGTTTTTTATCCACTTCAATCTCCACTCGGAGCTTGTCTTCTTCCTTAATAAATTTTTCCAAACTGCTTAATTTATCTTCTATGAATGCTTTCATAGAAGGCGTTAAGGTGGTCTTGGTGGCTTTGATGTTGATGTTCATATTATGCGTCTTTTGGTTTATCAAGGTTAATAATATTTTTTAAATCATAAATTAATTTATTTAATTCCTTAAGGCGTTGCTGTACTTGAATAAATTCTTCGAATATTTTTTTAAAATCCTTAGAATCACGATTCTCTGGTTTTCCATTTTCCGCCCTGACTTTTTTTGCCAATTGGGTATTAAACACGTTTACTTGAGTTAACTGATTGGTAAAATCATTGTAATTATCCATCAATGTTTTTGGAAGCAACTTTAAGGTGCGGTCTAATTTACCAAATTTATTATAAAAATTTTTAGCAACATTAATTAAATCCTCAACTTTTTGTTTAAGGTCCTGTAAATTTTCTTCTATTTCTCTAAAAGCAGACGGATCTTCTTGACCGTATAATACGGAGGGTAAAACAGAAGCTAAAAAATCTCTTCTTTTCATACTCATATTTTAGTTATATCACTAAATAAATCCGGCGTAAAGCCAACCAATTCCGGTTCTACGCTTAACTTAACCTTGAGTTTGGTATAAACGCTCTCTATAACTTTTTGAGCCAATTGCACCACATCTGTAGCGCTGGCTGTGCCGGTTTCGTTGACAATTACCAAAGGCTGGTTATGGTTGATTTTCGCCCCCCCAACTTGCAAATCTTTTAAACCGCAAAGCTCCATTAAATATGCGCTGGGCACTTTAACGCTTTGCTCGTTCATAAAAGATTTTAACTCTAACTTTTGAGCATATTCAGCTCCAAATTGGGTTTCCACAATAAGTTTTAATGCTTTAAACTCTTTCTGGTTTATATTTAAATTTTTAAAAAATGAACCGGCGTTGCCCAATTTAGCTTCCTTGGGAAATGGATACTTTTTATTTCTAATTTCTATCACAGCTTGACGGATTTGGCTAAGGGTGGGGTTTTGCTTTTCAAATCTGGACTCTAAATCGCGGTAAGTAAGCGTTGGTTGTGGGTTTATTGATAATGCCAAAGTAATATAAAAAATTATATATTTGCCCTTTTCTTGCGAATTAAAAATGCTCTGCCGATAAGCAAAGTGGCACTGGTCATTGGTTAATTCGGAAATTTGGTGCGTTTGAGTGTTAAACACGGTTACCGATTTAATCACCCTAGAAGCTTCTTGACCATAAGCCCCCACGTTTTGCACGGCAATTGCCCCACTACTACCCGGAATATGCGATAAATTTTCCAATCCCCACCAATTATTTCGCGTAGCAAAACTAACTACTTCATCCCATACTTCCCCACTGGCGACTTTAAGCAAAATTCTCTGCTGATTACTGTCTGCTGATTGCTGATTTGCCCAGTCAATCACCTCAATCCCCTTATTTTCCACTTTAACTACTAAGCCATTAAAGCCCTCATCGCTCACCAATAAATTACTGCCCCCGCCCAAAACCAATACCGAAAGCTTCTGACTTTTGGCAAATTCATAGGCTTCTAAAGCATCAAATTGGTCTCTGACAATGCAAAAAAACTTGGCTGGACCGCCAATTTTAAAAGTCGTAAAAGGCGCAAGTAAAATGTTTTTTTGAATTTCCATATAAATTATTGGGCGTTAGGATTTTGCCTTCTCCATTCTGCTTCTCTTTGGTCCAACTCGCGTTCAATTTCTTTATCGGGTAATTTGCTATGTCCGGCTTCAAAATCTGCCAACCATTTCTCCACCTCTCTGTCGGTATATCCTGAGGCTCTTTGCTCCAAACTAAATCCTTCCATTATATCTCTTTTTGTTCTTTCAAATTGCTCTTCTATTATGCGGATTGCGTAAGCAAGTTCATCATCTAAACTTTGTTTTTCTGCACGTTCAGCTTGGCTAATAGTGCTGTTTTCCCTATCAAATTGTCCCGCCTTGGTTGCTCGTTTCATGGCTAACTCTCTTAACTGTCTATATTTTTGCGTTAATTTAAGCAACTTATCATTATAAACATCATTAACCTTCTTTAGACCTGCTTCTTTATTTTGGCATGCCTTTTGGTACAAGTCGCTATAATTTTTACTAAATTCATATGGCATATTTTTTAAATTTTAAATTACCCTAATTAGTTCATAAGCTAGTTGGTTAAAATTCCCCACTGCCATAACGATTATTACATCACCAGGTTTTGATTCATTTTTTAAAATTTCTAAAACCTCTTGTTTATTTTTTACTCCTCTCACTGTTTGCTGATTGCTGTTTGCTGATTGCTGATTAATTATTGCCTCAATTACTTCGGCCGATTGAATACTCGCATTCTCTACTTTTTCTCGCGCAGGGTAAATTTCGGCAATTAAAACTTCGTCTGCCAAATCAAAACTTTTGGCTAAATCGTTTAAAGTGGCTTTGGTTCGGCTAAAAGTATGGGGTTCAAATATGGCCCAGAGTTTTGGTTTGGAGTCAGTAGTGGGTTGGCGGTGGTCAGAAAAAAATTTTAGTTTTGCCGCGGAAAGGGTTTCTCTTACAGCTGTAGGGTGGTGGGCATAGTCATCTATAACGGTAATTTGATTTTTAACCCCCACTACTTCAAACCGGCGCTTAATCCCTTTATAAGCTAAAAGGTCTAATTGTATATCGGCTTGCTGAAAACCCAAAGCTCTTAAAGTGGCAATAACAGCCAAAGCATTATATACATTAAGTTTGCCGGGCAACTGGAGCTTGTACTGTTCGGTTTGGTTAAATAGTTGAGCGGATATATTTTTAGCAAAACGATTACTTACCTCAAAAGTGGTGTATTCGCCTTGGTAAGTTATATTTTCCGGAACCACAAAAAAATCTGCCGGGTTATCGATACCAAAACTTACGCTGGCCACTTCCGTGGTTTGTGCCAGCTTCGCCAAGTTGGCATCGTCGGCATTATATACCAACAAACCGTCCGGCGGTAAATTGGCAATTAATTGGGCAAACTCATTTTTTAAATCTTCAAACGAAGCAAATAAATCGGGGTGGTCATATTCCAAATTGGTTAAAATCAAAATATCCGGTTGATAAAAATGAAATTTGGGGGTCGGGTCATCAAATAAATTTTTATATTCATCCCCTTCAAACACCTGATAGTGGCCATTGCCCAAATAAAAATTTCGACCAGTATTTTGGAGCACTCCGCCGGTTAAGTACGAACTGTCGTCTAAACCCTTAAGAACGTAGCCAAGCAGTCCCGCTGTAGTGCTCTTGCCATGCGTTCCAGTTACCACAATTCTTAAACTGTCTTTGGCCAATTCGTATAAAATTTCCGCAAAACCCACCGACGGCAGTTGGTGTTCCCTTACATACTTCACTTCCGGATTTTCCAAACCTTCACCGGCGGAAAGCACATACACATCGGCTGAAGCGTTTTTTACGTTCTCCTCCGCATAGCCCAAATGATACTTAATTTCGGCATCATCCAATACCTCTTTAGCCGGACTGTAAACAGTTTGGCTTTCCGAACCGGAAATTTGGTACTGCATTTCATTTAACAAACACGCGGTAGCTGACATGGCAATTCCCCCAATACCAATAAAATAAATATGCGCCTGAGGATTGGCTAAAATTTCGGTTAAATTAGGTTTCGTTTCCATAACGTTTTCGTTTAATAAGCGTTTGAATTTGAGGTAAATATTTCTGCGCTTCCATTATACCTGAATTATAATAATATTTCATAGTTTCTTTGGAAATATTGGTTTTAACCTTAGGCACAAAATTTGGAGAAATCATTAAATCACAATCTCTATCTTCTTTTTGTCCCTGTTTTTGAAAATCTAAAATTAAATCCAAACTTCTGCCCAAAACTGCAAAAGTGCCAATTTTCCCCCATTTGGCCGATTGACTGGTTTCCAAAAAAAACATTTTTTTAAAAAAATTTAAAGTCTTATGAATATTAATGTAGGTTTTGGTAAAAATGTGCGGGGTACTTCTCACATCTATGCCAATAGTAATATCGGGCTTAAATTTTTTAAGGCTGGCTAGAGGCACAGTGCATAACAAACCGCCATCAACTAAAATTTTACCCTCTTGCCTTACTGGCTCAAAAATCCCCGGCATGATGCAAGAAATTCTGGACGCTCTGGCCAAATCACCCTCTAACAGCTCAATTAATTGTCCGGATTTTATATCGACAGTTAAAAATGCCAGCTTGGGCTTAACTTCTTTAAAAGTTTTGCCCTGCGTATAATTATTAATTTGTTTTTCCACTTCATCCAGAGAAAAAAATCCGCCTTTGCCGGTTTTGGAAGTAAGTACGGCAACAAAATCTTTAGTGCTCAGGTTTAAAAAATACTCGGTAAACTTTTCCAAATTTCCACACGCATAAACCGCGGACACAATGGATGCTCCGCTACAGGCGGTAATGTAATCGGGTTCTATGCCCGCTTGTTTAAGCACTTCCAAAAAACCCAAATAAAAGGCGGATCGATTACCGCTTCCGGACAATGCCAAGCCAATGGTGGGTTTTTTCATGTTAGCGATTTTTTAATGATAGAACCAGTTTGGCAATTTTTTTTGCCGAATCTTTAGGCATTAACGCTCGCATATTATTCTTTAAGAGTTCCTGAGTTTTATAATCAAACAACAATTTTTTAATCACCTTCAGTAAATGTTCGCCGGTGAGCGTGCGTTGGTCAAACACCAAAGCCGAAGATAAAGCCTTCAAGAGTTTGGCATTATACTCTTGGTGAGTATGAGGCATAGGAATAATTATACTGAGTTTACCCAAATTGGACAATTCAGTTAAAGTTGATAATCCGGCACGAGAGAGAACTATATCTGACGCCCAATAAGCGTCTGTCATATTGGGTAAAAACTCATAAACCACATAACCGGGCTCGGAGGCGGAGGCGGACTTTTGTCGTTTGCCGGTAAGGTGAATAATTTGGACGACTTTTAATAACTCTTTTAACACTTGGCTTATAAGCCCGTTGATAAACTCCGATCCCGTGCCTCCTCCCATTACCAATAAAATTGGCATATCGGCTCTTAAGCCCAAATTCTTTATGGCTTGGTTTCTCTCCCCGTTACTTAAGGAGGCTAAAAAAGGATTGCCGGTTAAAACCACTTTGGGGTTAGCGGTTTTCTTATAAAGTAGCCCAAAACTGCCGGTAAAATCGGCCAAAGAACTTTCAAAACACACGGAAATTTTACTGGCTGTCATTTCACATAATTTATTGGCTAAACTGGGCACTACATCTTGTTGATGAATTAACGATGGAATCTTTAAACACCAACCGGCCCAAATTACGGGCACCTGCACAAAACTTCCGGCACCCACAATCGCATCGGGTTTAAGCTTTTTCAATAACCGCAAAGCCTGAAAAAACCCATAGAGCGTTAAAAACGGAGCAAGAAAATTTTTCAAACTAAAATACCTTCTTAATTTTCCGCATTGAATGGAAAAAAAAGGCAATTGATGAGTTTGGGCAATTATTGCTTCCGGACCAAGCTTGGTCCCCACAAAATAAACTTGAGTGCGGGGATCTTCCTGAATAATACTTTTGTAAACGGCGATTAAGGGGATTACCGGCCCGCCACTGCCACCTCCGACTAGTAAAATTTTCATAAATAATAAGCTGTTAGAATGTTAAAATGTTAGTATATTTTCGTATTGTTTCCACGTTTCTTCTGCGCATTTCTGCCAAGAAAACTGCTTAGCCCGTTTAAGGCCCACCTCTCTGATTTGATTGTAATAAGGTAAGTCGTTGGCTAAAATTTTAAAACACTCCGCCATTTCAAAAATATTTTCCGGATCAAAATAAATGGCTCCGTTTTCGTAAATTTCATTAAACACCGGCAAATTACTTACCGCTAAAGGCAAACCTCTGGACATGGCTTCCAAACCGGGTAAACCAAAACCTTCAAACCCCGAAGCGCTTACAAAAGCAAAAGCGTTTTGGTATAGAATTTCCAAATCCACATCGGTAAAATGTTCAATAAAAATTAGTTGGTTTTTACAAACTTTTAAACACGCTTGGGAAATTTCGGGATAATGCGAATCTTTTTTCCCCGCCATTACCAAGTCAAACTTTAATTGAGTATGTTGAATAAATAAGTTAAACGCTTCGCAGAGTTTAGGTAAATTTTTATTTCGCTGTTTAACTCCCACAAATAAAAAGTAGGGGTTGTCCATTAAATACCGCTGTTTTAACTCACTGGCTTGCTCGGACGTAAATTCCTGAGGCGGAAAAGGGGCTTCGTAAATCACTTGCACTTTATTGGCGGGAACTGCATATTCGTTTACAATATCCGCCTTCGAGGCATGAGAAACCGTAATAATTTTTTGCGAAGCCATCACCGCATGCTTCATTATATACTTATATGCCCTAAAATGTAGCCAATTACTTTTCTTTACCCCACCCAGCTTGTGGTGAATTAAATCGTGAATGGTAACTATAAACTTACCCTTATACTGAACAGGCACATTAAAATTTGGAAAATGCATTATATCCAAGCGATACTTGTTTAAAATTCGGGGTAAAATTAACTGCTCCGCCACTGAATAATGTCTAATGTTTACCGGTATCCATTTTACTTGCCGATTATGGGGAGCAAATGCCTGCAGTTCTTCCACCAAAGTCTGCGCTTCGGCATGATAAAAAATAAATAATTCATCGGAAAAATTCATGGTTAAAAACTGCTTAACCACTTCCAAAATATAACGGCCAATTCCCCCGTGTTTGGTTCCGGCTAGGCGAAAATCAATGCCTATACGCATACGGCCTCCATAGTTTTTAATAAGTGCTTCGCGCACTGATGCCAATTAAATTTGGCGGTTAAATTCAAATTCAGAGGGCTAAAATCCATTCGTCCTTGAGCCAAAGTCTCCATAGCCAACTCCAAATCTCTAAGATTTTGCGGATTTACCAACAAATTACGGGCGTGGGCAATTTCCGGTAAGGCTGTCACCTGCGACGCAATTACCGGCACTTGCAATAGGTTAGCCTCCAAAACTTGAAAGCCAAAACCTTCGTAATAGGAAGGGTAAAGTACAGCTGTTGCCAATTTAATCAATGCAGGCTTAAAGGCTTCCTCCACATAACCCAGTCTGATTATTTTATCGCGCTTGGGTGAACGGCGAATAGTGTTTAAAGTGGAAGCGGTTTTCCAACCCAATTTTCCGGCAATCACCAAATATTCCTCACCCTTAAAATTTTCAAACGCTTTAATAATATTGGCTAAATTTTTTCTGGGCTCTATGGTATTTAAAAACAGAAAATATTTTTTGGGCAAACCGTAAAAATTTCTGGTTTCCACTAAGCGGTCACGGGTGACATGATTCAGCAAAAAATTTTCATCCACCCCCGGATAGATTACCTGAATTTTGTCAGGTGAAATTTGTAGCCAGTCTGTTAAGTCGTTCTTGCTGTAATTGGACACAGCGACAATTTTATCCGCCTGTTTCAGCAACCGCTTAGGTGCAATGAACCAGTGCCAAAATCGTCTCTTTAAATCATACAGTTCCGGATACCTTACAAAAGATAAATCGTGAAATGACACAATCCGCTTATGTTTCGGGTGAGTATGTACTACGTTTAAATTGGGCATAAACAAAACATCAAACTCGCCCGCAATTTGCTCCAGCGTTAGTAATTTAAAACGGAATAAAACATTTAAAAGTTTATTGGGAAAACTGGTTTTCACAATTTTGGCATTAATAAAATTAAAATCCGTGGGGTCAATGTCACCCAATTTATTGAAAAATAAAATGTAAAAATTATTTTTATCAATTTTTAGCAACTCTAACACCAAGTGAAAAGTATAATTTTCCACTCCCGAATAATTTTCACTTTGCAAACTTCTTAAATCAACTAAAATTTTCATGGGTGTTTTGGGCAACTATATTTAAAATTTGCTGTTTAAACTTTTCAAAATTAAACTGCTGTCCCCAATTAATTAACTCAGTTTGTTTAAAGTGTGTAATGTCCCAATTAGTCAACAGAGTTTCCAACTCCAAGAAATCGCCGGAAAAATACATTCCGGTAAGTTGATCTTTAACTGTTTCTAAACTCCCGGCTGTGCTTCGGGCAATGGTGGGTGTCCCGCAACAGGCTGCCTCAATGGGCATTAAGCCGAAATCTTCTTTTTGCGGATAAATAAACGCCATAGCCCGACTATACTCATCTCTTAAAGCCCCATCGTCAATTCGGCCCAAAAATTGAATATTGGGTTTGGCTATGGATTTTAAATATTCTTCTTGCCGGCCTGTGCCGGCAATTCTTAAAGGTAACCCGAGTTTGTTGAAGATCTGGATGATTTCAAAAAAATTTTTATGCTCCTGAAGTCTTCCGGCCATAAAAAAATTATTTTGTTTTGCTTGGGTCGGTTGCCAAAAATTAGTGTCCACACACGGGTATACCACCTCAGCCGGCCGATGATAGGTATTAAAAATCCGCTTTTGAACTTCCCGCGAATTGGCAATAAAATACTTCACTCCCTTAGTGCCTTTTACATCCCAGCGCTTCATGAGAGTTAAAAATAAATTTACTACCGGCCTTAAAAAAACCGGCACTTCTTGCTTAACATAACTTGCCCGTTCCTCCCACAAAAATCTGGCCGGAGTGTGACAAAAACAAATATGCATGACTCCCGGCCCTGGCCGAACATTTTTTGCAAAACTGGAGGAAGAAGAAATAATTATATCCGCATTGATTTTTAATGAATTTATCGCCCAAGGAATCAATACCAACCAGTACTGCAATTTAGGCAGTCGGTTATAAAACCACTGAAGCCAAGAGGTGTGAATCTGCCAAGTTTGGTATTTGGACTGCCACGCAGAGTCGACAACCAAAGTATAAACCTCAGCGGAAGGAAAAATTTGGTGCAAAAAATCCACGACTCTCTCCGCGCCCCCTTGTTGAGTAAAGCTATCGTGAACCAGTGCAATTTTTTTAGTAGTGGTTATCATTTAGTAATCCTGATCAATTTTTTTGGAAAAAAATAGCTTAAAAAAACTTATGGCTAAAATTTTTAAATCCAATAAAACTGACCAATTTTCAATGTAAGTGGTATTTAAACTGATTTCATCGTTAAAGGGCAAATCAGGTCTGTGCATTTGAGCAATTTGCGACAAACCGAATATCCCCGGTTTTATACTAAACATGCGTCTATATTTATTTCTATACTTTTCCACTTCGTCTAACACATGCGCCCTAGGGCCCACCAAACTCATATCACCTTTAAGCACATTCCAAAATTGAGGAATTTCATCCAGTTTGGTTTTTCTTAAAAATCTGCCTACCCGAGTTACTCTGGGGTCATGTTTGATTTTTAAAAATGGGCTTGCAATTCCGCCACGGTCATTTTTTTCCCATAACATTTGTCTGACTTTTTCCGCTTCTTGACCACCATAACTATTACCTACGGACAAATGTGTGTGCATGGTTCGAAATTTATAAAAATCAAAGTCTTTGCCCTTACCACCTCGTTTAGCCACATAAAACACTTTACCCGGACTGGTAAATTTTACCGTTAAGGCAATGATTAAAAATAACGGGGCGGTAAGTGTTAAGCAAATTATGGAAAAAATAATATCTAAAATTCGCTTCACCACTTTCCCCCACCCATCCAAAGGGGAATTTTTTAAAAAAATAATTAAGGAACCATCGATATTTAAGGTTTCCAAGGAATTATTTTGTACTTCAAATAAATTAGGCAAATAGCTAAAAGCAATTCCATGGTTTCTGGCAAATTGCACCAGTTGCCAGTTAGCTTCGTAACTTAAAGATTGATCGGTCTGCAAAATTTCATCGAGTAACCCTTGTTTATACAGAGTCTGTAATTTAACCATTATATCTGCATTAAATTTTTCCTCAGCAGTGACCAAATATCCATTTGCTTTATTTTTTAAATATTCACTGATGGCCGGATGGCTATCACTGCAAATTAATACCAATTTATGCAGACCGATATTTTTTTGGAATAAATAGGTTTGCAACAATTTTAAACTAATCCGCCCCAGCAAAACGAAAACTATTCCCAATACCCACGTGCTTAAAATAATGAACCGAGAAGGAAAAATTGTCTGATCAAAGAAGAACAACAAAATCACCAATAATAAACCCAAAGATACCCCAATAAATACTTTGCCGGCTTGAAATAAAAAACTTCGGGTACCTTTTAAATTATAAAGCCCAAGTAAAGCAAAAATAATAATTAAGGGTGGAATTATATACCAACTCGCTTTTAATAAATCTTGAGCGGTAATTTTAAAAATCACCGGCCCGATAATGGGTTGACTGTATTGCCTAATGTAAAATGATAACACTCCGGCAATAAGGAGCATGATATAATCAATCGGGATTAAAACAATATTAAAAACTAATTCGGATTTTTTCATTCCAAAAATATTACTTAATTTCTTTAATATTATACAATAATTATGCTAACATTCCAAAGAAAATTTTTTGTGCAAAAGAAATAAAATTTGACAAAGCTTTGAAAATATGATATTATTAATCGGTTTAAAGCAAACCGAACAATCGCCCCCCACTTTCTATGTTTTATGTCTATGCTTTGAAAATATCCAAAGGTGGTCAAATCTATATAGGTTACACAAGTGACCTAAAGCGAAGAATTAAGGAACATATGTCTTTGCAATCAGGATATACCAAACATAGGCTCCCTGTTGGATTGATTTACTACGAAGCTTTTGCATCAGAGAAAGATGCGAGAGCCAGAGAAAAAAATCTCAAACAATTCAAAGGCAGTTATGGGCAACTAAAAAAACGTATTCAAAATAGCTTGCAAGCTTTTGAATTGTAATAAAGGATAGAAAGTGGGGGGAGGAAAGTCCGAACACTTATTTGATGACCGCTTAAGAGTTATCAAAAATAGTAGCGGGTAATCCCCGTCCACCGTAAGGTGCGAGATGCGAACAGAGACGTCCCGATACGAAAGAGTCGGGACGCCCCGCTCTTTGCAAGCAAAGGGCAGGGCGAGCCGAGTAATAAACGAGTAGCCTACTTATGCTAAGGCTTCGTAGGACATTCTCGCTAACGCTCGGGTGAAACGGCTAAATTCTTACTTGAGTGCAAGACCAAATTTGGTAGGTCGCAAGATCCCGGTGGTAACATCGGGACCAGAGAGATGATTGTTAACCCCGTTAGAAGTAAGACGCCAAAAGGCGTCTGCCGATGTCTTTAGACACCGGACTTCTAACGGGGTGAACAGAATTCGGCTTATGAGTTTGCTTTAAACATTTTTAAACCCCGCTGTTTAGCGGGGTTTAAAAATGTAAAACTAGTTTACTTAACTTCAAACGTTACGGACATATTTTCCACTACATCTTGCGAACCCGGTTCAATATTGGGAGACACTGCTTTTTCCATTGCCATACCTCCGCCACCATAACCGGCTCCATAATAAGGCATAGGATAATTGCCACTACCCGCTTCGGAAACGCTAATCACTTTACCTAATTTAATCCCCGCTACTTTAGCCAATTCTTTGGCCTTTTCCTTGGCTTTTTCAATGGCTAATTCTCTGGCTTGTTGTCTTAAATTATCCGGATCATCAAAACCCAACGCAACTCCATAAATTTGGTTAGCACCTTCCGAAACCGCACCGCTTAAAATTTTACCTAAAATTTCCGTGGATTTATCCACCCCTTTTACTTTTACTGTAATGGTTTGGTCCAACTGATAACCAATAATCTCATTTTTACCATTAGTATAATTATACTGTGGGTAAATGTTAAACTGAGAAGTGGAAATATCGTCTTTGGTAATCCCCTGCTTTTTAACAAATTCCAAAATCTTGTTAATTTTTTTGCTGTTATCGTCTTGAACTTTTGAAGCTTCTGCGCCTTGGGTAATGACACCCAAATTAATGGTGGCTAAATCGGGTGTGGCTTTCACCTTACCCTCAGCAGAAACCGATAAAGTATTATCGGGTTTTTTGCCGGTGAGCTTATTGCCCAAGCCAATACCTTTATCTAAAACCAAAAGCGCTAAGAAGACAATTAACAGACCAACCCCTAAATTTACTAACCATTTGGGAAAATTGTACATAGATTAATTCTGGTTAATTTATACTTAATAAGTATAACTGATATTTAATTTATTAATATGTGGATAAAAAAATCCCCTCCAATATAGCGGAGGGGATAATTTTAACGTTTGGCCCACTGTGGGCTTCTTCTGGCTCTTTTGAGTCCCGGTTTCTTTCTTTCTTTCTTGCGGTCATCTCTAGTCAAAAGCCCATTCTTTTTTAATAGATTTTTTACTTCTTCGGAAGTGCTAGACAAGGCTCTGGCCAAACCATGCCTTAAGGCCTCGGCCTGGGAATGAATTCCACCTCCATTAATATGGGCGGTGAAAAAATATTCCTTGGCCAAGCCGGTTAAATTGAAGGGTTCTAAAACTTTCTCTTTATAAAAGGCAAAACTAAAATAAGTTTCCAAAGGTTTTTTGTTAACTACATGTTTACCCGAACCCGGAAACAATCTCACGTTGGCAATGGAGGTTTTTCTTCTTCCGGTGGCAAAAATATATTTACCGCTGTCTTTGGGCACAGCAACTTTTTTAGCCACCACGGGGGTTTCCACAGCCGACTCAATTATAGTTTCCTTTTTAGGGGCTCGAGGTTTTTTAACCGCAGGTTTACTTGGAGTTTTAGTCACCATAAAAAATATTCTTTAAAAAATAAAATTAAACTTTATAATTATGCTCAGATGTGCCCACAAGTTTTAAACGAGCCATCATCGCTTTTCTAAATTTTACATCATCCAGCATACTAAAGACTGCTCGTCTTAAAGCTTCGCTGGGATTTTTTTGCAAAACCACACTTAACTTTTCCGACTTAATACCACCCAAATAACCGGAATGTCTGTAATACACTTTTTGGTTAACTTTTCTGCCGGAAAATTTCAAATGGTTCGTATTAATCGCCACTACAAAATCACCCATATCCATATTGGGGGTAAAATCTCGTTTATGCTTTCCTCGAAGTAAAATAGCAATTTGCGCCGCAACTCTACCCATGCTCTGTTTAGAAGCGTCGATTTTGTGCCACTTTCTTACAATATTTTTTGCCAATGTAGCTTTTGATGATTTCATAATTAAATCTTCTAATAATCTAAAATTATTCAACAAATTCTATAAGCACCTTAGACAACCCGGAAGTATGGTGCTCGAGTTTAACTATTCTTGTATAACCACCCTTGCGATCTTTATACTTGGGCCCAAACACTTCCAAAGCTTTTTTGGTTGCCATGGGGCTGAGTTTGGTTAACAAAATTCTGCGATTGGCCAAGGTGTTCTCTTTAGCTCTGGTAATTAATTTTTCCACATGGGATTTTAAAACTTTGGCGTTACGCAAACCAGTTTTAATTTTTTCGTACAAAATTAAAGAGGAAGCTAAAGTTTTTAACAACTTTCTCTTTTGGTCGGTGCCTTTACCAATTTTTAACTTTTTTCTATGTCTCATAAAAAATTATCGGCTAATAAATTCTAAAATTTCAGTTATGGTCTTTTTACCCAAACCTTCAATATTTTCAATTTGTTCGGTGGATAATTGTTTTAAAGCTTCCAGCGTGGTAATGTTGTTTTTAACCAAGGCATTTTTGGCGCGAGTGGAAAGTGTGGACATGGTAATTTCGTTTTCCGGCATTTCGGTTTCTTCAGGTAAATGTTCTGTCATTTCCGGAGTAACTACCGATTCACTATTGGCTTCCACAATGCCATCGTTTTGAGCAAACAGCATGGAAAAATGATCGACTAAAATATGAGCGGAAATATTGATAGCGTCCGCGCCACTAATGGTGCCATCGGTTTCCATGGTGACTTCCAATTTATCGTAGTTGGTAAATTGTCCCACACGTACATTGGAAATATCAAAATAAACCGATTTAACCGGAGTAAAAACGGCATCCAAAGCAATCATACCAATTTCCGCTTTTTGGTGCTCGCGAGATTCCACCGGTGCGTAGCCTCTGCCTTGTTCAACAATTAATTCCATTTCAAAATCTGAAGTTTTGCCTTCCAAGGTGGCAATGTGCAAATCTTTATTGATAACTTTAACTTGGTCGGTTTCTTGAATATCTTCGGCGGTAATTACCTTTTCGCCTTTGACTTTTAATTGCAATCTAACCGGTTCGCTACTGTGACTTACAAAACGTAATTGTTTTAATTGCAAAATAATTTGAATGACATCTTCTTTCACATTCGGAACAGTGGAAAACTCATGGTCAACATATTTAATTTTCACCGCGGTAGCCGCAGCGCCCGGCATCGATGACAATAATACGCGTCTTAAGGCATTCCCGACGGTAACTCCAAAACCCGGGTATAGTGGTTCTAAAACCATTTTATACCGATTGTTACCTAACGTTTCAATTTTTGCCCGATTGGGTAGTGGAATTGCTTCCATATTTATTAGCCTCCGATTGCAAAGATATAAATCTTTGCTTGATTATTGAGATATAAAAGGCTTTACGGTAAAGCTGACGAGGTATTACCGTAAAGGTTAAATCTATTAACTAGATTCGGCTGTAATGTTCTACGATTAACTGAGTGTTAATGGTGTTTTGTACTAAATCGGAATTAGGTTCCGATAGTAACTTGCCGGTCAACTCGGCTTTGTTAACTTCTATCCATTCAGGGGAAGAGAAATTTTTAAGTTTTTCCTTTAACTGCTCTACATACTTGCTCTTTAATTTTGTCGGTGCGAATTTAAAGGTATTGCCAACTTTTACTCGGAACGAAGGAATGTTAACTTTTTTTCCATTAACCACCAAAAAACCGTGGCTTACCAACTGTCTGGCCTGTTGCCTGGTTTCGGCAAACCCGGCTCTGAAAACCACGTTATCCAATCTGGTCTCCAACAGTTTTAGCAAATTATCACCCGTTACTCCGGTTTGGCTCAAAGCTTTTTTAAAATAATTTCTAAACTGCTTTTCCATAACCCCGTAATTTATCTTCATTTTTTGCTTCTCTCTCAGCTGGGTGCCGTATTCAGAAATTCTCGCTCGGTTTTGTCCGTGTTGGCCGGGAGGGGTGGGACGTTTTTGCAAAATTTTGGCATCCTTAACGGTAAAGGCCATGCCTAAACGTCTTGCTTTTTTAACTTTTGGTCCTGTATATCTCATAATATTATTAAAGAAAATTAAGTAAAATTTTGTAAGTAATTAAAATTGTTTTGCATCCGGAATTACCCATACCCAATTTTTTTAAACTATACTCTTCTGGGTTTTTTCGGTCTTACGCCCCCGTGCGGAGTGGGAGTTTGGTCTTTAATGGTTAAAATGTTCAAACCACTGCCTTGCAAAGCCCGAATGGCCGATTCTCTACCGGAGCCGATGCCTTTAATTAAAATATCCACTTCATTTAAGCCTCGTTCTTTTAACTTAGACAAAACATCTTCCATGGTTCTTTGTCCGGCATAAGGAGTGGATTTTTTGGAACCCTTAAAGCCAATTTTTCCGGCGCTACACCAAACCAAAACATTACCGGAAATGTCGGTTGCCGATACAATCGTGTTGTTATAAGTTGAATTGATATAAATTTTACCTTTAGTAACTTTATTTTTAGTCTTTTTCTTCTTGGATTTAATTTTAGGAGCATTTTCAACAACCACCTCAGCCGTAGGCGTTGCAATTGTAGTTTCTTCTTTTGATTGCGAAGTAGTTTCCATAAAGTTTTAAATATTAGCTAATTAGAATCCGTTTTAAATAATATTTTTCAGAAGAAATTCCGGAATGTTCTACAGATTGGCACAAGCTAATTAGAACTTCGGCTCTGCGGAAGTTTAAGTGGCAAGAGCGTAAATCCTAATTAGGTCTTTTCCGAAGCGGATTTTCTGCCAGAGCCTGCGGTTTTTCTTACATTACCTCGGCGGGTGCGGGAATTGGTTTTAGTTCGTTGACCTCTAACCGGTAAACCCCGCATATGCCTAATACCACGATAAGCGGAAATTTCTTTAAGTCTTTTAATGTTTAACAAGACTTGTTGCTTTAACTCCCCTTCAACTTTAAAACTCTTTTCAATATAATCGCGAATCTTGTTTAATTCCACTTCGGTTAAATCTTTAGTTCTTTTATGAGGACTAACTTTTACCTCATTTAAAATTTTTCGCGCCAAAGGCCAACCCACCCCGTAAATATAAGGTAAGGATGCCACAATGGTTTTTTCGTTGGGAATGTTTATACCTGCAATACGAGCCATAGATAGTTTAAATAATTTATAATGATAAATTTATAACCAATTAAAATAATCGGTTAATAGGTAGATTAATTAACCTTGTCTTTGTTTATGTTTAGGATTTTCACAAATAACAAAAATCCTGCCAAATCGTTTAACGATTTTACACTTTTTACAAATCGGTTTTACGGAAGCTCTAACTTTCATATTTATTAGCGTTTAGCGGTTAAGATTTAGCAAATGCTATCTTAATCTTTTGGTAATTCTACCTTTGGTTAAATCGTAAGCGGTAAGCTCAATGATAACTTTATCACCAGGTAATACCTTTATCATGTTTACACGCATTTTTCCGGACAAGTGACCTAAGACAGTTTGACCGGAATTTAATTGAACGCGAAAAAGAGCGTTGGGCAAATTTTCAATTACTTTGCCCTCTAATTCAAAGGAATCTTTTTTTGATCCTTGCTGGCTAAATTCTTGAGTGCTAGACAAATGGATTTACCAGATAATTAATAATCTTGATAATTTTATTATAAAATATAAATTTTGTCAAAGGGTAAGGCAAAAAATATTTTTTATCGCTTATTTAAGCCATTATTTATTAATGATAATTTTTATCCTACTTTTAATTAGTGGAAAAGTTTTTTGCCACGCGGGAAGTAAAGTTACCTCTACCTTCTCAAGATTTTCATCGGCAAGCAAAAACTCATTCGCACTCTTTATATTTTTTCCTTTTAACTTTTCATAATATTCGCTTAGAACCAATTTGGAAAATATTTTAGTCTCCAAATGCACCGAGAGGTTGGCGTTAAACGAATTCAAATCAATATTTTTAAATTGCTTAACCATTGTGGTTTGATTTTCCAAATCCAAATCTTTATTTTCCGACAGTCCTTGCAATAGTCTGCCTTTAACCAGAGCTATAAAATTATTTTTGGAAAATGCCACCCCAACAATTTTAACCGCGAGCTTCGCATTAAAACTGGGAGATTCGGTATTAATGGACTTATCGGTGGAATAATCCAAAACTTCCATCCGGTAACCGCCATCCGGTAATTCCAAACCGGATTCGGAAATTTTTTGCTTGAGAGTGTTTAAAATTTCTTTACCCAATTCTTCTCGGGCAAAATTTACATCTTCTTGGGACACCACGGAAAGATACCGAGTATAGCCCCCGGTAATCGGGTCGTCGGTTTTGGCATACAATAACTGAGGACGACTGCCGAACACGGTATTACTAATTTCCAGCCTTAAACCGGCAGGCAAATTATAGCTTTCACCGCCTGCTGTCGCAATGATTGCCAAGGCTTCCGATAAACTGGATTCATCGATTTCTTTGGTTTTGGGATTTTTGTATTTTACGGGTTTAATTTGTAAAGCATCATTGGCCAACTTATAAACCTTACCGGAAGCATTTAAAGTGGTGGTTTCGGCTTTTAAATTTAAAGTTTGTCCGGTAAAGTTATAGATTCTCACATACCCGCTAGCCTTATTGCCCACATCTTTTTTACCTTGACTCTGAAACTTGCCGGTCTGAGTAAAATTTTCGGAAATTTTTGTGGCTGGCAGGATTAAACCGGCCACATCCACTGTGGCTACGGAGCTATCTAGAGAAATATCAAAATCTCTAATTAACGTTTCCGATTTGGGATAAATAACCACTTGAGCCTCCGGCAAAACTATAAAAAATAAACCTAAACATAAAATTACAGATAATAAAGCCACAAAGGAAATAATCTTTAAGTGACTGGATTTGGCTTTCGTGGGTTTGGTGGCCAAAGCCCCATTTGTAAGGGTGATAGGATTTGAGATTTTGGTCGCCGGTTTTAATTTTAACGAGGATCTTTGACCGAGTAAATTTTCCGTTGACTCAGGTTTTTTTGCCACTAATCCGCTAACGAAATTACTAACTTCCTTGACTGCTTTGGAAATTTGATTGGGCGCACCCGCCATTGGCTCGGAATCTTTTTTCTGTAATTTATTAATTTGTATATCGGATACAGCCAAAGGTCTAAAACCACTTTTGGGAAAAGGCTTAATTTCAAAACCTGCGTCTTTGGCAAAGTTTTGACCTTTGTCATCCATTGTTAAAATACTGATCTTTTTTCCTAAAAAATCAGTTTGCTTTTTTAGCAATCCCAAATTTACTTTGTCGGAAAATAAAAAACATCGCTTCGGACATACCAAGACGATTTCCCCACCTCGAACTTTTTTTATTCTGGCAACAATTTTGGCAACATCATCTTCTAAATTTATGTAAACCGTAGCTATCATAAATAGGTAAAGAGATTAGGTATTTATAGGCATCTTTTAACATTATACTGAATTTACCCAACCATTAGCAAGCTACAACAACCCCTTAAACTTTAATCGATTAGTGAAGGAAATATTTTTGCTGTTTTCCACCTCGGGCTGGTTAAAAGGATCCACCTGTCTTAATACCGAAGCATAGACTGCAAAGATCTGCCAAAAAGCCATAAATTCACCCATTTTTTCCAAAGTAATTTCCGAAATTTCCAAATGCATACTGGGAATCCCCGCCACTTGCGCATTTTGCAAAGTTCCCAGAAGTTCACTGTGCATAGATTCCGCTAACGGAATTTTGTTAATATCAAACAAACTATGGCCCTTAATTTGCACACTGTGAGTTTGAGCCGGATACACACTTAGCAGATTGTGTTTGAAACGTTGCTGGCTGATAAACAAACCGCAAATATTTTTTTGTCCACCAAAAAATCTTTGATTAGTATGGTGCTGACTCTCCGGAGATTCGTGGGCAAAAAAAGTTTGTCCTTTACCGGCTTTGCCAAAACTTTCGTGACATAACTGAATAATAATTTTATTAAAAGCAAACAACGCCTGACTATAAAAAGGCATGAACACATCTACCTTGCCTTGCGCTTCCAGTTGAAACAAAACCGAGGCCAAATTCCATGCGGGATTGGCTTTGTAAAAATTGGCATACACCGCCTTGGCTCCGGCTAAAATGGCTTTGCCGGATATTCCACATAATTCCGCAGGCAATAAACCCACTTCCGTTAAACCGGTATACCGTCCGCCAATGGGCGGATGAGTAACAATTTTTAAATTGAGTTTTTCCGCTAAAGCTCTCAGCGGACTACTCTTTTGCGTTACCACCACAATGGAAAAATCTAAAAATTGCGTGAGCATTTCCCACTGAGTTATAGTTTCACCCGCTTTGGAAATTGCCAAAATCAAAGTTTCTTTGGGGTTTAAACTGTGCTTTAAAAAATTAATATAATCGGGATCTGTGGTATTTAAAAATTCCACTCTTTTTAATTCCAAAGAATATTTAAGGCTGTTATAAAATGCATCCGAGCTGGTAATACTGCCCCCGTGTCCGATAATTAAAATATTTTTGTAGTCGGCATAAGCTAATTTAAAAGCTTCCAATAACTTAAAATCCGGCAGGTAACTTAAAAAATTTACCTCTTTGGGTAAAAGGCCTGTATCTAACTCAGCCGGCTCCGGGCAATTGTAAAATTTTAAATTCATATTAGTATCCAAGCACAGCTTTAATTTTTCTTGCAATCACTTTTTTAACTATCTCTATGTCAGCATCACTTAATTGAAAATTAAATAATTGCTTTATTCCAGCATCATCTTTATAAAACATAATTTTATTTTTTTCATCTATAAGATGATACTTGTAAACTCCATCTAAATTAGAGAATACAGTGGCACCGCCAAATTTTATAATGTCACTATGTTGATAACCAATAAGTATTTTACCTGTTTCGGTTATTATAAACCTGGTTCTTTTTATTAGTGACTTCGGATCATCAGCATCAACTACCTCTGCGGTAAAAAAATTTTCTGCCCAAACTTCGGGATTTATTGGATATTCAGCCATAGATTTAAAATTTCTACCAAAAACCGCTCAATAAAAATTACATTGTATCCTTATTTATTTTTTTGGGAGGAATAAGACAATCATTTTTTCTTAAACCTTAACCCTAAATACTTAGCCTTTATCCTGTATTACACCTTTAATTCGCCTTACCCCAGCCGAGGAAGCTTCTTCTTTTTGGATTTTAAAATGCCCAATACTGCCTGTGTGCTCCACATGCGGACCCCCACAAAATTCCCGACTGACAATTTCGCCTGAATTGGCATCGTAAACTGTATAAATAGACACTTCACTCGCATACTTTTCGCCAAATACACCAATGGCACCCAGTTCCCTAGCTTTTTCTAAAGGCATAACTTCTCTTTTAACTTTTAAATCTCTGGCTATCCAATCATTCACTAAACTTTCCACAGCCAAAATTTCTTCGGGGGTTAATTTTTTATCGTGAGTAAAATCAAATCGAGTGCGTTCTTCCGTAATATTACTCCCCTTTTGCCACACCTTATCGCCTAAAACTTGCCTTAAACCGGCATTTAACAAATGAGTAGCGGTATGCAAGCGCACAATTTTATCACTATGACTGGCTAGTCCCCCTTTAAACTGTCCCGCACTGGCGGTTCTGGAGAGCTCTTGGTGCTTTTTAAATTCTTGATTATATTCCAATTCTTTTGCTTCATCAAAAATTTGACCGGATTGTACTGCCAATTCTTTGGTAAGTTCTTTGGGAAAACCATATGTCTGATACAAGTCAAAAGCAATTTTTCCCGTAATTCCTAATTCATAATTCTTAATTCCTAATTCTAATTGCTTCAGCCCTTTTTCCAAGGTGACTTCAAATTTGTTTTTTTCCGCCTCAATAATGTTAAAGATTCTTTCGCTGTTATCTCTAAGTTCGGTATAAGGTGAAGCATAGGTAAAAATTACCTGTCCGACTAAAGCTTTTAGCCATTCACCTTTTATATTTAATAATTTACCCATGACCAAACTTCTTCTTAATAGTCGTCTTAAAACATAACCGCGGTCTTTGTTAGAAGGCTCAACGCCATCGCTCACAATAAACACACTGGCGCGAATATGGTCTAAAATAATGCGCGCTTTTTTAATTTCACCATGACTTAAGATTTCATTTTGAAGTCCAATCACTTCCCACATGGGCTTAAACAAATCGGTATCATACACGCTCTTTTGGCCGTTTAATACCGCCAATACTCTATCTAAACCCAAACCCGTATCTACATTCGGTTTTTTTAATGGGACTAATGTGCCATCTGCCATTTTTTCAAACTGCATAAACACATCATTCCAAATTTCCACCCAACGCGGTTCGTTGGGATCATAACTATCCGGCGCCGGTGTGCCATCGTCTATCCAATAATGCATTTCGGTATCAGGCCCACAAGGTCCGGTTTCGCCCGCAATCCACCAATTTTTTTCTTTAGGTAAAAATGAAATACGTGTTTCCGGCACACCCAAGCTTTTCCAAATTTCGGCTGATTGAGTATCTTTGGGCGCATCTTCATCGCCTGCAAAACAGGTAAAAGCTAGTCGATTTAACGGGAGTCCAAGCCATTTCGGGTCAGTTAAAAATTCAAAGCTCCACGCTATGGCTTCTTGTTTAAAATAATCTCCAAAACTCCAATTACCCAGCATTTCAAAAAAAGTATTGTGAGTTTCGTCACCCACTTCGTCTATGTCGCCCGTTCGAACACATTTTTGCACATTGGCCACTCGCTTTCCGCCCGGGTGAGGTTCGCCCAATAAATATGGCACCAACGGATGCATACCGGCTGTGGTAAATAACACCGAAGAATCATTGGCCGGCACTAAAGACGCCGAAGGAATAATGGTATGCCCTTTAGTTTGAAAGAATTCCAGATATTTAGTTCTTAATTCCTGTGCGGTAATTTTCATAAGAAATTTAATCAGCAACCTTTTTTATAACCTTTAAAGTTTTTTTCTTTTTGTTGCATCTAATTTGTCTTTTGCATCTAATATTTTATCAACTAATTCATCTCGCTTTGTATCTTTATCATAACTAATCATATCTTCTGGTCGAGCTCTGAATGTTTCTTTTGAAAATTGTCTTTGATGCAATGGGTTATCTACAGTTTCTGGCGATATCCGCAATAATACCACTAAACCATTAACAAAATTACATACCTGATACACCTCTTTAGGATTGCCTTTTATATACACTCTTTCTGTCGCCCTAAAGCCATACATTTCTGGCAACTGAGGCTTTTCCGGCTTTTTCCAGTAATTCATATATTATTTATAGATATTAGTTATTTGTAATTAGTTTGGTAGCTTCGTCCATTTGCGGATCTTTATCGGCCTTTATGTCTTCATCGGTCAATTTTACTTCTACGTTAGGGTGTAAACCTTCCTTATTTAAATTTTTACCGTTAGGCGTAATCCACTTAGCTACCGTAACCTTAACCGCAGTGCCTTTTTGTAAATCGATAAGTTCTTGCACACTGCCTTTGCCAAAAGATTTTTCACCCACTAATTTGGCCAAATTATAATCTTGCAAGGCACCGGCTAAAATTTCCGAAGCCGAAGCACTCCCGCCATTAATTAACACCACAGTGGGAATTTTAGCTAACCGGTTGTTGCCACCGGCTAAATGTTTTTGCGCTTCGGCATTCGCTTTTTCTTCACTCACCACGGTTAAGCCATTCTCCACCCAAAACGAAGCAATATCTACTGCGGTAGTTAAATATCCGCCCGGATTATTTCTTAAATCCAAAATTATTCCGGCAGACCCACCGGCTAAAATATCATTTACGGCTTTTTGCATTAAGCCTAAAGTATCATCGCCAAAACGATTAATTTTTACCACAGCTAATTTTTTATTGTTCAGCTCTTTAAATTCCAGCTTAACGCTCTTAATTTCAATTTTTTGTCTGGTAATTTCAAAATCCAAAGGTGCGGTTTTCCCCTCGCGGAAAATTTTTATTTTTACTTTCGTGCCTTTGGGACCTCTAATTTTACTCACCACTTCTTCCACCGACCAGTTAACCACCGATTCGCCATTAACTTCTAACAAAATATCTTTGGCCAAAATTCCCGCTTTTTGCGCCGGCATATCATCTAACGGCGCCACAATTACAATATTGCCATCTTTTTTACCAATTTCCGCGCCAATCCCATCGAAACTTCCGGCTAAGTCGGTTTTAAAAGATGTAAGTTCTTTAGGTTCAAAAAATGCGGTATAAGGGTCGCCATAACTGGCCACCGCGCCTTTTATGGCGCCATACAAAATAGCTTCTTGGTTAGGGTGCTTTTCTATAAATTTATTATCCACCACCTTTAAGGTGTCCCAAAGCAAATTGTAATCCACCACTTGAGTGGTATCGTTTTTATTGACAATTTTAAAAGCTTTAGGATTAAATTCATAACCCTTTTGGCCCGAAGTGTAGCCCACGCGATAAGCTAAAATCAACAGAATTATGCACAAAACCACTTGTCGGCGTTTGGCAATCTTTTGTTTAGTTTCTAAATTTTGAGTTAAATCTGTTGGTTCATTCTCCATAATATTTTGTTAATGATTCTTAAATTACTATACCATAATTTATTATTTGCTCACAAATTTTTCTTTTCTAAACCAATTGATACTTATGGCCGTCAAATATCTAATTTTTATTGCTATCCACACTAATCCTCCCGTTACCCAATTACTTTGAGCTAAATAGTGTTTTTTATAAAAAATCCACATAGCCTCGTAAAACCAGCCCAAAGCTTTAAACGAAACCTTGGCCGAAGACGAGCCTTTGTAGTGGTAGCAAACCGCCTTAGGATAATACCAAACTTTTTTACCCGAGGCCTTACAGCGCCAACACCAGTCTAAATCTTCCCCATACATAAAAAAAGTTTCGTCTAACAGGCCAATTTTTTCAATAACTGATTTTCTAATTAACAAAAATGCGCCCACCACACTATCTACTTCCATACTCTGATCTTCGTTAATTTCCGTATAATTGTAATCACGGTTATTCCCCAAAAATAATTTATAAAATGCATTTTTAAGATTGGGAAATCTTCGCCGACAAGCTAAATCCAAACTCCCATCTGCCTTAATGAGTTTACAACCCGCAATTCCCACATCATGATTTTTTTCCATAAACTCCAGCATAACTCGTAAAGTATTTGGTTCTAATTTAGTATCGGGGTTTAAAAGTAAAATATAATCCCCCTTTGCCTGCCTTATGCCTAAATTATTTCCATGAGCAAAACCGGTATTGGTATTTAGTATCGTCTTTAATGGAAAATTAACAGTCTGTAAATACTCCACCGTAACGTCTTTTGAGCCATTATCCACCACAATCACCTCAGCTTGATAACTCTTATTACTGTGAGGGTTAAACCCCACCCCTTCACTGCTAAAAACACTGGGCAATAATTGCTCCAAATCGGTTTGGGAATTATACGATAAAATTATGATTGATAAATGCATAGTAATTTTATTGCACAACACTTTTTTTAAAAAGAAAAATATTTCTCTTAAAATTTCCCCAATTACTTTCACCTGAACTTGGGTGCCAAATAATCGTTGAGAAGGGTATTGTCTCCAATCCAAATTGTTTTGCTTTTTCTTTATATACACTTGCTCTATATGCAAAATAGGGTGGTGAAATCTCAACAGAATTATAACCTGTTTGTTTATAAACATTTTTTGCTATTGAGGATCTTTTGATAAAATCATTTAAATCAGAAAAGCCCGCTTCACTTAATATTTTTCCATCGGAAATTACTGTAAAATATTTTCTATTTGGTCCATTTTCTGGGACACAATTAACTACAACCAATAACTGCCCTCCTGGTTTTAAAACTCTAGACGCTTCAGAAAAAAAATTATCAGGCTCACAATGAATTAAAGCATCTTTTATATGCACAAAATCAAACTGATTGTTGGGAAAAGGCAGGGCATTAATATCTGCTTGAACAAACTTTTGATTATCTTTTCCAGATCTACCATTCGTTGATATATCTAATTCAATTACTTTACCTCTAAACTTAGCCCTTAAGTCTTCTGCTTCAAACCCTACACCTGATGCGCAATCTAAAATTAATGGGTCACTCGGTAGGCGGACTTCGGACAGTACTATATCTGAATAACTTTTTGCTTCTTTAACATCTTGATAAGAATGAAAAGTGTTTGTATTTGAATACAATTCCTTAAAATAATTATCTCTCATAAAAATATTTTCTTTTCTTCCACACTTGAGGAAGTAATTTTATTAGTTGGGGTATAATTTTTAAAACCGAGGTTTCAAAAATTAACACATAACACAACATAAAAACTTCTCTAATAAAAAACTGCGGGTAAAAATAAGGTGAATTTTTTATATACATTAAAAGATGGTTTTGGTAATTCAACTGCCGAATGCGTAAGGGCAAAGCGCGATGATGGCGAATAAAATCAACTAAACGCCAATAGCCACCTTGCGATGACCCGGCAGTCCGGCCGTGATAACCCACCGCAGTTGGCACAAAAACATTTTTCCAGCCTAAGTTTTTCATCCGCCAGCTTAAGTCCACATCTTCCCAATAAGAATGAAAATCTTCGTCAAAAAATTCGTGTTGGGTAGTAGATAATATTGATTTGGAATTTGTTTGGTTTTTATTTTTTAGAATTTGATATTTAACAGCTTCTAAAGCTGTTTTCCTATACATTGCCCCAGCACCAGAGACTGCATCCACCAGCACAGCAGAATCATACTGACCCTTATCTACTTCGTGCTGTCCTCTGTCATAGGCCCTACCGGATTTTTGTATTATTACACCTGTCGTATCCAAAATCTTTTCTGTTCTATTCTCTATTCTCTCTTCACTACTCGCTATTTTAAAAAGCTTGCCCGTCGCTCCCCCCACTGTTTCATCTTTAAAAGCCTTTAACATCTCCTCAATATAATTAGGCTCCATAATCATATCTGGATTAACTAGTTGAAAAAACTCCACCCCTTCTTCTTCCCTCCCCTTTATGGGGAGGGTAAGGGAGGGGTTGCAGTATTTCTCAAACACCAAATTATGCCCCTTGGCAAAACCAATGTTATAGCCTGGGTCAATTATTTCCATCCCAGTACCAGAGTCCGAATTTTGTAAAAATTCGTCCACGGTACGGGACTTGGCCTGTGGAAATTTTTCTAACAACAATTCTTTACTCCCATCTTCATTCCCTGCAATAACTACCACCACTTTAAAATCCGAAAAAGTTTGCTTGAAAATCGCGCTAAACACCGGCTCAATCCATTTTCGGTTATTATATATGACTTGAATAATTATTACTTTGGGCATAGATTAATTTTTTTTGCTCTCTTGCCATTTTTCAAAAGCTTTATCAAATTCTTTTTCAAGTCCCGGATTATGATCCAAATTTTCACCCCTATTTCTTATTTCCTCGTCAAATGCATTTAACATTCCTCCCAATTCAAAGTCGCTTACATAAATACCGGTAGGTAAATCTTCTAATTTAATAAAATTTGGAAAATCTTCAAAATCTACTATCCCCAAAGCTTTTAAAGCACGATTTCTAGTTTCGTAAATTTTATACAATTCCCCAACGCTTCTCAACGTAATCGTTTGAAGCATAATAGTTTTTTGATGGGCACTTATATCATTATTTGCTTGTAAACTATTATAGTCGTTACCCAATCTTAACAGAACCAAAGAAACATCTGATTTGGCTTTTTCCCTTATTAGTGTTATTTGGTGGTTGTGATTTTCAAATTGATTTTGAGGCATAATAATATGGTTGGTGAAATTTAGAAATTCTTACTTATTCATATTCGTGATATTTTTTAACGATTATACCGGCTAGGCCGATATAAGTGAAAAAATAAATTAAAACTTTGTCATTAAGCAGAGTGACATCAAAAATCGCGGAAGCCAAAACCCACAGAAGCATAATTAAAGCACCGGCTACAAAATAAACCAAAAAATCTTCCTGCTTTTTATATGACTTCACGAACTGCCAAAAAGCATTAAAGATACCATAAACATACCACATAAACACACCCAACCCAAAAATTCCCGCTTCAATAAAAATTTGTAAATATAAATTATGCGCGCTCACAAAACGCTTGGGCAAATTATATCTTTCGTTAATTTCTCCGGCTAATTGCTCATACTCCTCATGGGTAGCCAATCCAAACGTGGTAATAAAATTGCCAAAACCCACTCCCAAAGGATGTTTGATGCCAAACGCCAAAGTTTCCTTCCAAATTTGAATTCTGCCGGCATTGGAAGGCTCTTCTAAATCGTAAATACTTTTTACCCGAGTAATAAAATTTTCCTTATAACCCACCCTCAATAAACCCAAACCCCGATTGATAATTGGCGAAATGGCAAATAATACTAAAATAATGACAAAAGGTAAAATAAATTTTTTAGCCAAATGCTTTTGAAAATTTTTAGCGTATCCCCACAACACCACCAAAAAAGGCACGAGCATACCTACCCAAACCGCGCGGGTACCGGATAAAATCAAACCCAGCCCGGCAAAACGAATTCCGGACCATAGCCATTTTCTAACGTAAATGAACACATGGTTAGTTAACGCCGTCGCAATACACAGACCAAACAAACAAACATAAGCAAAACTTTGCGAGTCAGGCATTATGGAAAACATTCTAAGCTCTCTTCCGCCAGCGTAAGAAAACCAAGAATTGGAGTATAACGCCACCTCGGCAAAATTTTTACCATAGTACAAACTCGTAACATTACTGGCCCAATATACCCAAAATGTATCCAAAGAGGTTAAAAAGGTGCCAATGAGCTGAGTAAAGCCCAAAGTCACAATTATGGTTAAAGACCAAATTAAGTAACGAATAAATTCAAAAATCTGTTGTTTGGTATGCAAGACATTTATTAACACCACATAAAAACAATAAATGTTTAACCAAAAAACTATTTGTTTAAACCCTTGGCCGGGAAATTCCGCAAATAATAAAGTTACACTTAAGCCCACAAATACAAACCAACCTAAAAATTTATCCCAAGGTAAAAAAGTAATTGCTTTATAATTGAATTTCAAATCACGAATTAACCAAGTTAAAAAAACCAAAGCAAACAACGGTCGCCACATTGCCAAAGTGTCAAAATTATTTTGCGGTAAAACTACAAAAAACGGCAACGAAAGAGTTAACAGTAATAACGATTCAAAAATTGGCGCCAACACCACAAAACCGGACAATAAACCCAAATTCAACCAAATAAATTCTTTGGGTAAATGAAAAAGCGCCAGCCAAACAATGCAAACATACTGCCAAATGGCAAATAGAATAATTAGCAACCTGAGTCTGGGTAAATTTTTAATTTTCTGATGTAAATCTTTTAGCATAGGCGAATAGATTCCGGATCAATCCCCAGCTGGCGGACGGAATGACAAAAAAATATTTAAAGTTTCTTGGGCGCACTTTTCCCAACTAAATAATTTTAATCGTGCCTTCCCTTTGGCGGTTAAATTTTCCGCCAACGACTTATCAAATAACACACTGGCAATTGCCTGCTTAATATCCTGAGGTTTTTTTGGATCAAAATACAGCCCAGCTTCGCCGGCCACCTCGGGCAAACTGGAAGTGTTAGATAAAACTACCGGCACTTGCAAGGCAAAAGCTTCTAGAATTTGCATGCCAAAACCTTCGTACAAAGAAGGTAAAACTAACAAATCCGCTTGCGACAATACGGCTAACCGGTCTGCATCGCTCACATAACTTAAGTATATAACAGTGTCTGAGTTGGCTTTAATTTTTTGTATGATACTCTCATACTTCCAGCCCGCTTTACCCACCACCACTAACTTATGAGGCAAATCCGGGTGCTCAATTTTTAGTAATTTAAAAGCATCAATTAAACCGGCTAAATTTTTTCTCGGTTGAAGCGTGGATAAAAATAAAACGTATTTTTCGGGTAGCCCCCTCACCCTCCCCTCTCCCTCTAGGGGGGAGGATGTCTCGTAACCGTGATAAATTACTTGAATATTTCTATCATTAACTCTATAAAATTTTAAAATATCTTTTTTAGTACTTTCGGAAACCGCAATAATTTTACCGGCCCGCTTAACTGCCAATTGAGTGGACCACTCTAAAAACCATTTCATAAACGCGGTAAAACTTTCCGGAAAATAACGCCAAGCCACATCGTGAATAGTAATTACGGAATTTTTAGGGTGCACCAAAGGCAAAGCGGAAGCCGGCACAAATAGCACATCCGGAGGGCGGAAAAACATTTCCCACGATAACCGAATTTGGGTCCAAAATACGGGAAAAGGCATAACCTTAACTTTAAAATTTTTCGGCAAAGCTAAAAACCATTCTTCCGGCTCAGTCCTTAAATACAAGATATATGTATTTATAGTGTCAAGTTTGGCCAAATGAAGAATTAATTGTTTTGCATAATGCTCCACTCCGGTTTTTTGCGAAGTGTTGGCTCGTTCGGCTTCAATACCTATTATCATTTAGTATTCCGGAAATTTAGTTTAGATGATTTGTACAAATGCGGTTTAAAAGCTTTTAACCGTTTCACTTTAACATTTAAACCCGCTTTTGTTAAATCTTGTTTTAAATTTTTTACATATACCGTTTGGTCATAACCTAAAGCAATAATGCTTGGCTTTGCTTTTAAAATATGCGGTAAATGGTTTTTAACCCCGCCCAAAACAGCTTTATTAACCAAATCCGACAATGCCACAAATTTTAATCTGGTTTGCTCGCTGTTTGCGGGTTTGTGGCCTTTAATTTTTTTTACATTTCTATCCCTCGCCACGCTTACAATTAAAAATGGATTGTTAGATAAGCCCCTTGCTTGTTTAAAAAAATTCAAGTGGCCTTTATGCAAAATGTCAAAAGTGCCAAAAACCATAATGCGGGTTTTAGAATTATGTAGCATGGGTTAGAAATCTAAAATCTATAAATGTTTTTCTAAATAAGCAATAATCTTTTCATCAACTTTAATTCTTCTAAGTTCAGCAATTGCGCCTTGCCTTCTTTGTAAATCTAAATTTTCTTTGGAAGCACCAAACTGTAAGTTATTTACAAGCTCATTTACATTATACTTTTTATGTACTCTTTTTCTGATTAAGTCTGGTAATCTCTCTTCTAAACGGACTAATTCTTTTCTAACTCCCCATTTATTTAAAGCAATTCCGCCGGCAACCATTCCACCTACTGCAAGAGCTCCAACACCAATCTCTACAACTGGAAATGGCTTTTTTACTTCATAAACAGTTTCTACAATGGGCTTATCCACCACCCCTGCCGGCATAGGCAAATCTTGACTTCGATAATATTTAGCCAAAAATCCTTGCTGTAAATTTTGTAAATGTATTTCGTGAATTTCATCAACTAATTCTTCCACCCATTTTGGATTGGCTGAAATTTTTGCCAACTGCATAATTATTTGATTTTCATGAGACACCGGACTTTCAAAATCAATTTCCATACCATACTTAAAAGGATCCCGTTTAATTAAATTAACCATTCTATCAAAAACCCAATTTACAGCTTCATCATGCTCAAAATCTTGAAAAACTCTACCCTTTAAAACCCCACTTCGAATAAATTTAAGAAATAATAAGAACACTTTATCCTTATTTTTAACTTTCTTCATTTCATATAAAATGGCACCAATTTCTCTGTGAATTTGGACATTTAGATTAAGTGGGTTTATTAAAAATTCGCCTTTGGTAGTTGGTGCTTTATGCTTCGATAGATCTTTTGAATCACGGTTAAATATCATATGACCGATTTCATGTAATTTTATTCTATCTGTGGCATCTGAAAATATAAAATCAACGCCACCGTTTCGTTTTAAAATTTGTGCTGAGGCCAGTAAAGTTGCTTGAGTTATTGGATCATTACTTTGTCGGACAAGATCTAAATAACTTGATTCATCACTCTTTAATAGGTTCTCAAAGAGAGCTTTGTTTTTTTCCCTTTGAGAAGCTGTTATTTCGTCAGAACGATTAAGTAGCATAACATTTCCATTCGCAAATTGATTGTTTACTCCAACAAATTGCGAGCTTTTTTGCTCCCCAAATTCAGGAACTGGCCGAACATTTAAAACTGGGGTCTCGATTGTTCTATTCCACCCATCTGCTGACTCAATCCTTTTGCCCTCCACTCCAAAAAATAATGCAAAAGGATATGCTGACCCAAGACCATTCGCCGTACCATCATCAATTCTAAAGATTGTATCGTAAATTACGATGCCAAATTTCGACAAATATTTAGGTAATTCATACAGAAATAAGTAATTATAATTGTCACGAGAAAAAGACAAATTTATTTGCATTTGTCTAGTAATAAGTGTAAAAATTTCTTTGCATAAGCTTTCTAAAGCCGTCATATTAATGTTAAAGCTACCTTTTTTATCAAGGCTGTTTATTGATGGTTTGTTGGTGATAGCAACATCAAAAATTCTATTTTGTAAACTAATTAACTGTTTTACAAAATTTTGTATTTCTGGGGTAATTTTATCATCCGTTTCAAAATTAATTTCTTCTTCATGTCCTTCAAAATAAAATGGATCGTTTTGCAATGTTCTCTTCATCTTCTCTACATCAAATGACTGTGCTTCGGCTCTTTCAGACAATAACGAAGCCCCAATGGCTGATTCAAGTCCTAATCGTTCTATTTGTGGTTTTTTGTTTCCGTCAGGCATAAAAATATATTCCTATTAAAAAAATTTTATATTAATTTCCTTAAAAAACTTAAGTAAATACAAACTTACTGTGTAACTTACCACCCCAAGAAAAACACCCGTTAATAAATTTACTTCTCTAACTTGCCAAACCATTACACCCATAATCGCACTGGCCAAAGCGGGTTTCCACAGCAGAGAGAAAAAAGCGAAATCCGTAATATTTTTTTTAACCAAATAAAAATAAAAACCACCTTGGACTAACTCGCTAACCACTGTCATTATTGCCGAACCCTTAATCCCATAAATGGGCAACAAGACTATATTCCCCACAATATTCAGTATAACATTTACTCCGGTAATCACAACTGCTTTTTTGGTTAACTGAGAAATTACTAAAGAATTTACAGGAATATAAATAAATAGTATTGCTATGGCCCAAATGAGAATCGCTAAAATTTTACCCGCTTCCAAAAACCGTTCTCCGGCCACGAGTAAAATTAATTGTCCTGATAAAATAGCTCCACCCACAGCCATAGGCACAGCAATAGCTATCATAAGTCTTAAATATTTTTCCAAAGTGATTTTTACCTCGGCAATTTTACCTGTGGCCATAAAGCCGGACAACGCGGGAAAAAGCGCGTGCGACACCGAAGCGGGGAAAAAATTGAGCAAATCAAAAAACTTATAGGCCGAAGTGTAAATTCCGGTTTGCGCAAACCCGAGCATGCCGGTAATTATCACTACGTCAATGCGGTTGTAAATTGCGCTAAAACCGACCAGTAAAGCAAAAGGCCACGCAGATTTAAGAATATTTAAAATTACAACAGCCCCCCCTAACTTATCAACTTTGTCTAAAGCACGATCTTCCTCCCCCCCTTTGTCTAAAGGGGGGGTAGGGGGGGTTGATAAATATTTTTTTACAAACATCCTATACAACACCCAATCCATTAAGCCAAAAATCAGTTGGATGCTGGCTAAAAAAACTATGTATTTTTTTAGCCAAATCGCCAGAAAAATCACACTTACATTAACCAAGGAATTTAAAAAATTGATGATTGCCACTTTTTTTAAATCTTGCTTGGCGGTTAACACTGCCAAATACGGATAGCATAAACCATTAACTACCATTCCCAAACCCGTAACCCAAATAGCGGAAATTAATGGGGCTTCAAAAGCCTTTAAGTAAGCAATACTCATTAACAGGACAAATAAAAATCCGGAAGCCAAAATTTCAAATTTAAAAAAACTCTTAAAATATTCCGTGGTTTTCTCCGGCTCTTCGGTAATTTTTTTGGTAATGAATTGCTGAACGCCAAAATCCACCACCGTGGAAAAAATTAAAACATAAGACAACACAAATTGGTATTGTCCGTTGCCAAAAGGTCCTAAATATCTAAATAATTGAGTATAAGCTAAAAACAGCAAAACAAGGGCAATTGCCCTTGAAGCTGTAAGCCAAAAAATATTTTGAAAAACTAAACCCATAGTTTATTTATTCAATACCTCGCCTTTAGCATAAGCGTCAACTTCATCTTGAGGCAGTTTAACTACATTTTTAAAATTGAGTTTGCGTTTCTTAAAAGCCGTGGCAGTAAGCGGTCTTAACTGTGATTTACTAACTAAGTAAACGGTTTTAGATTCGCTCCCGCTAATTAAAGTCCCGTCTTTGGGTGCCACGCTTATACCCATGGGCCATTCCTGTATTTCTCCCGAGCTAAAAGCAAAATCCGGAGTAATACCCCTTTGTTTGGCCACAAACTTGGAAATGGCGTGCAAAGCTCCTTCCTTAAATAAATACAATTCTCCGGTTTGGCTATTTTTAAGCCAAGTCATATTTTTCGGGTGTGCATAAGCGCCAATACTTAAAGAGTCCACTTCGTCTTTAGAAATTACAGCAATCTCTTTTGCTTTAAAACCCCGATTTTTAAATAACTCGGCTGAAATAGGATGCTTTAAACCTTGTTCAATTAAATACACGGTTTGGCTCCCATTGGCTTTTACCAAACTGCCGTCTAAGGGGGCCACAAAACCCATTTTTTGGTAAGTATCAATTTCCGCATCCGGCACCACAATTACATTTTTGCCGGCCACTTTTCTTTGTTTAAAGGTAAAATCGGAAAATAATTTTAAAGTGCTATTTTCCACTACATACACACTTTTATTTACTTCACCTCTTAAAATGGTCCCGTTAGAAGGTGGCAGTACCGGACCTTGTTCAAACAACTGACTTTCGCCCGCCGTAATACCCAAGACTGTGCCGGTGCTTAAATTTCTTTGGCTTAACACAAATTCCGAAACCGGGTGTTTAATGTTTTTGATAAACACATAGAGTTTATTATCACCTTCGGCTTTAACCACTGTGTTGTCGGCCGGACCAAAAATTTTATCTTCCGGATAAGTAGATAGCTCGTTGGGCGAAGCGATAATTTTTTTAGTCACATCTAAATTTCTGGCTTTAACCACAAACTCCGGCACAATTTGTTTGGTGCCGTTTTGAATAATGTATAAACGATTGTCGCCGTTTAAAGTTAACAAAGTGCCATTCGGGTACCTAAACCATTCTTGAAAAAATCGCCAAAAATTATAGTTACCGTTAAATACATGAGGCGTATAACGGTACAGTGCGGCAGTGGCGCGGTTGCCCAAATTCACCACTTGCTCTTTGGGCGCGTCAGGATTAGAAGTAATATTTTCTAAACTAATATTTTGCCCAACCTTAGACACACTGCCATTTACCAAAGGCCCCCGACCTTCCGGATAGGAAAAAGACTTAATTAAGGACTTGGTAGCGCCCAAATAACGGTTATTGGCGGAATCGAAATTGCCGAATAACTGGTAATAAAAACCTGGGAATAAATTACCACACCCGCCACCATCGGGGCAATTAAAACCCATAGCCTTATCTAAAACTTTTTGGAGTTTATCGGTAGGCGAATTTTGATGATTGGTAATTAAACCCTGTTCTTTTTGCAAAGTTACCAAAATCACTTGCGGATTTAGCCCGCTATGCCGACTGGCATCCCAAATTAACTCGGCTGCTGTCCTTAACCGGCCTAAGTTTGGGTTCGGATCTTCTAACGCGGTCTTAAGCTCAACGGAATCGGGTTCTTTTAACATCGCTAAAAAAGCCGGGTTGGTGTTGGCTAAAATGGAATTTTTAATTTCCAAAAATTTTTGTATGCCTTCCGGTCCGCCAAAAGTTTGTGTATCGGCAAAAATGGCATCATCAATTAACTTATTCGGGTTAAAACCCGTGTCAATTTGCGCAAAACTAACTACAGGTAAAATGCAAATTACTAAAATTAATATGAAGTTAAATATTTTTTTACTTAACATGTGTTTATTTTTTTAGTACTAATCCCTTATTAAAAATTAGAAATTAAAAATTGGAAATTACTTAATTAGTGACTCACCTTTGGCAAAGCCGGTAAGCTCTTTGTCGCTAAAAACCAATTTGGGAAAACCGCCCAAACCCCGAGCTTTAATAAATTGTTGATTAATGGGCCTTAAGGTTTCGTTTAAAGTCCAAAACGTTTGCTTGCCATTTAGACTTTTAACTATGGTGCCATCTATTGGCGCCAAAAAATTTCCCGGCACCCAAGAGTTTAATTCGGCAAAACTCACCACTTGAATTTGGGAAAACTTAAACCCTCTTTGAGCAAACACTTTGGCTGAAACGGGTAATTTTTGGTTATTTTTAATGAGGTAAACGGTTTTATCTTTTTCTGCTTTAACCAAAGTGTTTTCCGCCGGCAAAGCGTAAGGGCCTTCGGGAATCGGGGTAAGTTGTTCTTCGGGCAAATTTTTAACAAATAAACCTAAAAACCTTTGGTTATACACAAAACTGGACACTAACATTCTTTTCCCCGCAGTGTAAAAATACACATTGCCGGTTTGAGTGGATCTTAACAAATCCCCTTCCAAAAAAGCGGTTTGTAAAATTTGCGTATCCAAACTATTTTTAACGTTAATTCTTCCCTGCCCTAAAAGCCCGGCGCATAACCTGCCCAAACACTGGGACAAATTCAGCATATCAACTTTATCCGCAGTCATTAAAATTCTCTCTCTAATTTGCGCATTGGTGGCATAAGGAAAAGCGGATTTAATAAGCACTGCTTGTCCGGTTACAAATGGCGTAGCCAAAGACGAACCCGAAGCATAAGCATAGGCATTGGGCGAATAATTATGTGTAACCGGGTCGTGGTTAATTGTAGATAAAATGCGTTTGCCGGGCGCCACCACATCTACACAATTTTTTCCAAAGTTGGCAAATTCGGGTTTTAAATCGTTCTGGTCAATGGCGCTTACGCCAATTACCATATTTTCTCCGTTATCTTCGCAAGCCGGATACACGGGTTGTTCGTCCAAATTTACCGCAGTGGTGGTGGAATCATTCCCCACGGCTGCCACAATCACCACATTCTTTCTATACGCGTAAGTAATGGCTTCCGATAAAATCTTATCCCGCCCAAAACCAATCCCCCCGACTGACAAATTAATTATTTGCGCGCCGTGGTCCACTGCCCAAATAATCGCTTCTGCCACTTTAGCCGTATCCCCTTTACCTTTGGCATCTAAAGCCTTAATGGGCATAAGGGAAACTTGCCAAGCCACACCGGCAATCCCTACTAAATTATTGGGCGTGGCGCCAATTACTCCGGCAATCAATGTGCCGTGGCCGTTATCATCGGAATTGATTTTTCCGGTAATTAATTTTCTGTTTAATACATCAAAGCCCTCTACCCAATTGATACTTTGCAAATCTTCGTGCGTCGCGTCTACACCGGTATCTATAATTGCCACTACCACTTCTTTAGAACCGATATTTTTTTCCCACACCGGCAAGACTGCGGTTTTTACCAACCCCCAAGACTTGTCTACATCGTTAGCATTTTGGGTATAACCCGGATCGTTTAACACAATTTGGTTTATCCCCACTTGGTAAGCAAAAACATTTTGTGACAACACAAAAAAAGCACATAAGGCTAAAAAAACCTTAATTGGAAAATTGAAAATTGAAAATTGAAAATTATTTTTCATATTTTCCCAGCCATAAATTAATTCTAATTTGCACAATTTCCCACAGCATATTCACCATTCCGCCCAGCTTTACATGACTTTCACCATCGTTTACCCAAGTAATGGGCAACTCTTTGATTTTAAACTTTAATTGTTTGGCAATGGCTAAAATTTCCACATCAAAGGCCCAGCGAAAAATTTTTTGTTTCGGAAAAATCATTTCTGCCGAAGTGGCGGTAAAGGCCTTAAAACCACACTGAGAATCGGTTACGCCCAAAGGCACTAAAGTATGGACAATGAGCCGAAAAACTCCGCCTAAAAAATCCCTAATTAAGCCTTGGTGTTTGGCAATTTTGGCACCTTCTGTTCGGCGAGAACCAATTACCACACTAAACCCTTGCTCCAACAACGGAATAAATTGGCTAATTTCCTCAATTTTAGTGGAATTATCCGCATCCATAAATACTCTTACATCCCCACTGGCTTTTAGCATCCCTTGCTTTACCACCCAGCCTTTCCCGTGATTGGCTTTATTGGGGATGATAGATAAATTTGGTATCTGATTCTCTAAACGACGAACTACAACTTCTGTTTCATCTTTACTCCCATCACTCACGACTAAAATCTCGCTTTCATAGGTCTGTTGTTTTAAAAACTCACTCACAGAAAGCAAAGTTTTTTCTATTCTCTGCGCTTCGTTATAGGCCGGAATAATTACAGATAATTTTTTCATTTTTAGTTTTCCCCTCTCCCTCCATCCATAAGACTTTGAATTACAGACGTCCTTTTACTGTCATTCTGAACTTGTTTCAGGATCTAACATTCTCTTATTTATCAAGCCATAGATTCCGGCTCGGGGCCGGAATGACAAAAGAGTTTAGTTCTGTAATTCAAAGCATAACACTAGGTGGGGGTGAAGGTGCTATCCACTTAATTGATACGCAAAAATCTTAAAAAGGTTTTAAAATTATAACATAAATTCCTCAAAACCAAAAATTTGCCAAGTATTAGGAATAAATTATATAATCAAAACCTTGCAGTACTAAATCAAATAGGAGGTATAAAAAAAATGCCGACTCAAATCGGCGACCGGGTTTTTCTTGAACTTCCCGGAGAAAAAAAGTTTGAGCTTCCGCCGTTATTGGTCCATAACGGCGGAAACCCCCCGCGCAAGGACCACCTCCTGTCGCTCGCCCAGCAAGTAGTGGAAAAGGACGACCTCGTCCCAACCACCCCACTGGACTTGGTGGCAGGAGAAGGCGCAATTGAGCGTCGGAAGTTTGACTTCGCGCTCAATGTAGTGGAGCGCCACCTCGCGGTTGTGCGAGCGTGGCATTGGGGCAACGCCATCCAAACGTGGATGGTAAACTGCGAGGAGGTATTTGCACGCACGCCGGTGCTTAAGCCCTGCCTCGCGCCGGATATATGGCCCCACGCGGGCAGATCTAGCTTTGTTCGCCTCTTGGCGGACAAAGGAGTTCGGCCCGAGGCTGAACTTTTGGAGGCCGTAGGCCTCCGGCTGGCATTCCGGCAACCCCTTCCACTAAATTGCGTCTCCGACAACTTTTTGTTTTTTATGGGGCAGACACTGTCTGCCACGGCCTTTCGGTCGTGGGAGACGATGTCCCCGCCCCCGCACCACGATTTGCCCCCCGAACGATTCTCGTTCGAGGTGGTTGTATTATAACGGGGGGTTGAAATACCTCCCACAAACCCAAAAGCCCGAACGAACCTAGGAGGACTCGTTCGGGCTTTAACATTTTTATATTAATTTTTTTCTTAAAATAGTTCTTTGCTTCATTGACGGCCGTCAATGAAGCAAAAAAAATAATTTTTTGATTTTTAAAATTTTAGCTAAAATTAATTCGCCGATTGTTTATAAGCTGTTTTGACTATGGTTTCCAAATCGCTAAACATGGGTTTAAAACCCAAATACTGTTTAATTTTTTCCGCATCAGCCACGGTTTCTTCCGCATCGCCCGCTCGCCTTTCCCCCATTTGCATAGGAATCATTTTATTTAAATATTCCGCTGTGGCATTAATAATTTCCAAAACGCTTACTCCTTGGCCAGTGCCAATATTAAAAACCTCAAAACCTTTTAACTCTCCGAATTTATTTAACGCTAAAATATGGGCACCGACAATATCCAACACGTGCACATAATCCCGGACACAAGTGCCGTCCGGGGTGTGGTAATCGGCCCCATTCACCACAATTTGCGCAACATGGCCGTGCGCCACTTGCATAACTTTGGCGAGCAAATGCGATTCGTGCGTAGCTTTTATATTGCCTTCAAAATCCGCCCCACAAGCATTAAAATATCTAAACACCACTGCGGTAAATTGCTTATGAGTGCAGTAATATTCAATCACTTGCTCGGCTAACAGTTTACTGTGTCCATAAGGATTATTGGGCTTTGGGAGGGCAGTTTCGGAAATGGGTTGTTGTTTTTGTTCTCCATACACGGCTGCGGTGGAAGAAAAAATTAACTTTCGCACATTAAACTCATCCATAACCAAAAGCAGTTTAGCGGAATTTAAAACATTGTTTTCAAAATATTTTACCGGTTCTTTTACCGATTCTTCCACTTCAATCGATGCGGACAAATGCACAACTGTGGAAATGTTATGCGCGGAAAACACATCACGCAAAAAATTTACATCGGCTAAATCGCCTTCTAAGAAAATTGCTTGGCTGGGAACGTTTTCTCTTTTACCGGTAGATAAATTATCCACCACCACAACCTTATACCCGGCATGCAAAAGTTGTTTAACCAAATGCGCGCCAATATACCCTGCCCCGCCGGTAACCAAAATGGTTTGATTCGCTGACTGCTGTTTATCCTCCATAGCTTTCTTGTCCAACGAAGCATCAGCGAAGTTGGAAGCGAAGGAGGAACTACTGATTGCTGATTCGCTGATTGCTGATTGCTGATTCGCTGATTGCTGATTGCTGATTAACTGATTATATTTTTCAATGGACAAAACCACGGCCGAAGGCGAATTATCCAAATTCAAAATCACCCCGCCTTGGCGTTTATTGACTTCTTCAATTAATTCTTTTAAATAAGTTTGATCCATAAATATTGTCCACAGATCACCGATAACACTAATTCACTAATTTTTGTTTTAAAATCCTGTATCTGTGCTATCTGTGATCGGTGATAAAATAAAACAGCCTCATTTCTCTAACAATTTTTGGCTGTGTTTTGGTATGTGTATTCGTTTGTAATTATAATAATCCAAAAATAAAACTTAGGCAAGAGGAATAATGGTAGTTTAACTCACCCTTTTTTAGAGCTACTAATAATTAAAAAATCTTGGTATAATGTATTTAATAAACATTAAATTAATACAAACATGTTGGGATATTTATTGTGTTTAATATTTGGAGTTGCGATTGGCTACTTTAGTCATGGGTTAATAACTGGTGAAATGTCAATATTAGGTCGATATCATAACCAAAAAAATTTTAATATTATAAAGAGTGAACACGTTAATCCATATTACCTTAGAGGAATAAGAGCAAGACTAACTTCTATCGGCTCAACATTTCTGATTTCATTTTTTGGACTTATGCTTATCGGTAATACTTCTTTTAAAAATTTTTATTTACATGATTTCTTGAATATAATTTCAAAAAATCCAATCAAAGCAATAACTCTACTTACTTTTCTCATCCCTGGTATTCTTGTCGGATTTAAGTTAAAAAATAAAGAAATTATTCTGGAAAGACCACTTGCCGAAGCCTTAAACTCACAAAAAACTAATCAAAGCGGGGGCACAAATAAAATATTATAAATATTTATCTTAAAAAGATATTATCCTTAACTTTTAATTTTTAAAGCGGGGGCTGTAAAGCCCCCGCTGTTATTTTTATTTTATCTACAGTCTTTATCTGTAGGCATCTGTAGTATCAGTAGATTAATATCCGTATATTTAACTCCAGATAAGTTCCAAAACTTTTTTTCTATTTCTCACTACTACCATACCGGCAACCATTAAGGTACCAAAGATAGAAGCCATTTGAGCGGAAGGCCCACCGGTTTTCGGAGCCACAAAAGCACCTAAAACTTGCGGGGTATTAATGCGGATACTTACGGTATTGCCATAAGTGTTAGTCATGGTGTAAGACAAGTTAGCTGCTAAAGCAAATTTGACTCTGACTTTAAAGCTCTTACTTACACTGCCCCCCGCTGGGATGGTAATGCCGGGGTAAGACAAAATATTTCCGGATAAAGATCCACCGCCGTTATCTACCATATCGGCATAAGGTAAAACTTGGCTTAAGTCATCGGTGATCACAAAACTGTTAGCCGGTACATTACCGGAGTTGGTTACGGTTAAGGTATAGGTAATATAATCTTCTTTACTGGCTACAACAGCGGTAGCCTCGGTATTCTTGGTTTCGTTTACTGCTTTTTTGCTATAAACCAAATTTACATTACCCCCTTGCACTTGACCACCTTGCACAAACACCCAAGCGTCATCCTGCACTTGATTGGCATTATCGCCGTAAACTCTGGCAATATTTTGTACGGTTTGACCGGAAGCACCATTAACTCTAGCTTGGAACACCACCCGTTTTTGCTGACCGCTTAAAATACTACCTAAATTAATTGAGTTAATATTATCACCCCAATAATTACCATCTACTCTCACCGTACCGGAAACCAAATACAAATTAGAGCTAAAGGTATCGTTTAAGATGACATTATTAACTACCTGATTCCCTGTATTTCTTACAATGACTTCGAATTCCACGGTATCGTTATTGTTAACGCTTACACTGTCTTGGAACGCTCCACCATTAATACTTCTGACTAACTTTGAAATAGAAAGTTGTCTAAAGTCATTTGCCGGCACAGTGCCTCCGGTTTGGTTGATGTAAACAATATTCGTGTTGTTGCAGGAATTGTTTACACAAGTGTTGATAATATTAGTACTCCCTCCGCCCGGCGGATTGACCGGTGGTTCATTGTCTTTGATCACATTAACTAAAGCAATGGCTCTTTCGGTAGAAGCATTAGAAGCCGAGACCGTAGCGGTATTTCTAATTTCACCCTGCTCAATGGACACATTGGCATTGTAAGTGATAATGACATTTTCACCTTGAGCCAAACTGCCTAAATTCAAACCGTTTGACAAGGTGCCGGAATAAGTTTTGGAAACAGACAAACCGGTAATGGAATTGATAATAATGCTGGAGTCGCTTAAGACCACATTGTTAGCTGTGGCATTGCCCACATTTCTAACCGTAATGCGATATTGAACGGTATCGGACTTTTTGGCATTTACCGAAGAAGTAAAGTTAGTAGTCTGAGAAGGTCCTAAGTTTCTAACTTCTTTAGTTATGCTTAAAGTTGGTTGACCTTGAACAACCGGCACTACAGTAATATTGGCTCGATCTAATTTACTTTGGGCATTATCGGCCGTAGCTCGGGCCAAATTGGTAAGGGTGCCACTATTCACATTTACCGTCGCTCGGTAAGTAATGGTAATCCCATTTTGATTAACCGTATCAAACACTAAACCACCACTCGTCAAGCCCGGATTGGAGCTTTGACCGTCCACTTTTAAACTACCGGCTTCGTAAATTAAACCGAAAGGCATTTCGTCGGTAACTCTAACATTGCGCAAAGCAGTAGCGGTTAAAGCTCTCACAAAAATTTTGTATTCTACTTTATCGTTTTGTTTAGCGCTTACGTTATGACTAAAGTCGGTATTGTCGGTAAGATTTCGAACGGTCTTTACCAATTCCATTTCCGCATTGGACTGGACAGGTTCTTTAACTCTCACCGAACAGCTTTCGGTAGCAGAACCATTTTGCACAAAGACGGTTTTATAACCCGCGGAACTGAATTTAGTGCTAAAATCACGTCCGTTGCCACTGGCCGGATTAGCTCCCAAAGCTTGCCAAGCGTAAGCCGAGGTCGCCCCGCCGGTAGCCCTAAAATTGGCAGTTTGGTTAATTTCCACTTCCGGAGTTAAAGTGGTACAAGTTAACGCTTCTGTTTGAACTTGATTAACTTGCACATAACAATTTTGCGTTTGATTTCCGCTACTTACACTTACCACTTTACTGCCGCCTTGAGTATAACGAGTGCTAAATTGACTGCCGTTACCGCTGGTAATTACGGCGCCGTTGGCGGTCCAAGTGTAAGTCCCATTTCCGCCATTAGCGGAAAAATTCACAGTCTGGTTAACATCCGCGGTTTGTTGAATTGGGGAACAGGTTAATTGAGCTGGAGGCGGTGGGGGTAATTCTTTACAAACTACCTTGGCTTCAGCTTGGGCATAGGCCATAGCTTCAGCTTGAGCATAGGCCCTTTCGTAAGCTAACTTTTCCGCTTCACCTCTGGTGCTCGCGGTCGCGGTGGCAGTGGCACTGGCCGAAGCGCTGGCGCTGGCTCTGGTGCCATCTGGACAGCTGGCATAAGCGGTGGCACTGGCGGTAGCGGTGGCACTGGCGGTAACTTCTGCCGGAGGCTGAATTGGTCGATTACTTACTGTAATTGAATCACTGCTTAAACTGCAATTAACAGCCCCGTTAGGCGCAGTCCAGTTAGTTCCGGACACATAAGCCGTACCGGCCGATAAACCTTTGATTGAATTACCTCTGGCACCATCTACCAAACTGGCTACTGAAGGATTGGAAGAAACAAAACTTCCGTTACTAAAACCAGCCGGAGCGGAAACAGTGGCAAAATCATTTACATAAATATTAGCCGGAGTCACTCTCACGCTGGCATTACTTGGACATTCTGCCGGAGGAGGAGGCTGAATGGTCACATTTAAACTCGCTCCGATTAAGGCACAGTTAACAGCGCCGTTAGGAGCAGTAAACCCGGAACCGGAAATTGATACAGCACCTTGAGCATTACCTCTTATGCTATTGCCGGAAACAGAAGCCACAGAAGAATTTGAAGAACTAAAACTCCCATTACTCCAGCCACTAGGCGCATAAGCTGTAGCATATTCACCTACTTTTACGGAAGCGGGAGAAACAGAGACATAAGCGCCGGTTGGACAAACAGCCGGAGGCGGAGTTTGGGTCACGGAAACATTCACCGCACCTAAAGCACAATTGGTAGCGCCGTTAGAAGCAGTCCAGCCTGAGCCGGAAATAGAGGCTGTACCGGCACCGTAACCATAAACCGACATACCGGATATATTAGCTACTGAAGTATTTGAAGAAGTAAAATTTCCACCATACCATCCGCTGGGCACGGTAATATAACCGTATTCGCCTACTTTAAAGGAAGTTGGGGAAACGCTTAAACTATACCCGCTCGGACACACTGCCGGAGGCGGAGTTTGCGTTTGGGTCACGGAAACATTCACCGCACCTAAAGCACAATTGGTGGCGCCGTTAGAAGCAGTAAACCCGGAACCGGAGATTGATACAGTACCTTGAGCATTACCTCTTATGCTACTACCGGAAATTGAGGCAACATTGGAATTAGATGAACTAAAAGATCCACCATACCAGCCACTAGGCGCATAAGCTGTAGCATACTCATCTACTTTAATTGAGGCAGGAGAAACAGAAACACTTTGTCCAGTTGGACACACGGCTGAAGGTGGAGGAGTTTGAGTTTGGGTAACAGTAATATTTACTGCACCTAAAGCACAATTGGTGGCGCCGTTTGGTGCGGTAAAGCCAGTACCAGAAACATTAGTACTACCTTGAGCTCTACCAACCACACTATTTCCACCAAAAACTGGAGCCACATTTGGGTTAGAAGATACTAAAGTACCGCCATTCCAACCAGCTGGAGCTAAAACAGTTGCATATTCCCCAATTTTAATGGTTGTGGGGTATCCAGAAAGATTTTGACTTGGACAAACTGCCACTGGAGGCGGAGGAGTATTAGAACAATCCTTCACTCTAAAACTTACAGTTTTTAAAACATAGTTAACATTAGATTGTTTTTCCCAATCACCAATATGACTACTATTCCAAGTGGAACCCCATTCGCTCCAATTACCTTGAGCATTTAACGTAAAACCATAGTCTGCATCAAATTCACCGGTTTGCACGTTATTTTTTCTAGAACTCCACAAAATTTTACTCCCAGCAATGGTAGCATTACCGGTAATTTTATATTGTGGGGTATCGCCCACACAAAACTCTCCGTTGTCCTTTAATTGACCGTTTTGATTATAAACGTGTAATTCATAATTAGTATTTTGTTGTTCTCTGGGACTTACATGCACAACACATTCAGCCGTCTGTCCGGCATTGGAAACTGTGACCGTAAAACTTCCACTGGCCTGAGCCGGATAAGTGACATGAAAATTTTTCCCATTACTTTGCTGGTTAAAACCACCCGGGGCTGACCAAACATACTCGGAAGTTTCATCCCCGCCTTGGGCATTAAATAAAACAATGTCATTCCCCATGGCATTTTGACTGCCCGGAGAACATACTAAATCAGCTACCGGAGTGTGGCAAAAATTATCATCACCACCACTTACCCATTGCTCGGCAATGTGTTTAACCAATAAATTTTGTCCCGCCACATTCATGTTTTGACCACCGCTGGCAGGATTTACTTCCCACAGGGTAAACCTATAACCATCATTAGGATTTATCCAATTAACAGTTTCGTCACTGTTTGGCGAATAGGAAAAGACTACGTCGTTACCATAATAATTGTCGGAATTTTGCTCCGGATTGGAAACAGTCACCAACACTTGGGACATATTTTCCGTATCCCATTGCACTCTAGCTTTATACAAGCATTGGTTGGGCACCGTGCCGGCTAAACTGGCAGTTAACCAACCAGAGCCGGGATTTGCAGGAGGGTTTATACCCCCGCCGGTTTCACCAATCACTTTAACTCTAAAAACAAAGAATTTAGAAAACTCAAAACAAGCTTCCATATTTTGCATGTCAAAAACTCCGCTCTGTCCGTAAAAACCGGCGGAACCGGAATAGATTCGGTTAGCCTGATAGTCATAAAATTCCTCGCTTCCCGGAATCATTTCCAAAGTAGCCCCGCTGGGCAAATCGACATTCACAGAACCATTCACAGAATTAGTCGGGATATATCCGCCATTACCATCACCTCGGCTGGCTGTCGCTGTCATGGAAATGTTATTTCCATTAATATACATACCCCCGTTTACCCCTAAAGAGGTAGTTAAGTTGGTATCTAAACCTTGCTGAGCACCATTGTGAATATAAATTCTGACTCTTAACTCTTCACCCACTTGGGCGCTGGCACTTTGCGCATAACTGCCCCCATTGGCATTTCTAATCGCAATCACCGGTGCATCAGTACAATCACTGCCAGTAACCCCATTCCAAGACACTGGAAATGGGTTTAAAGTGGCAACTTCCGGGGCATTGTAACAATTTTCAGCTTTGGTAGTGGTAATTTGTCTGGGCGCCAAAGCCAAAACCGTTCCAACTAAGAGGAACAGGCCCACAAAGGTTAAAACTGAGACCTTTAAAGTTATAAGTGATTTAAATCTTTGCATAGTGATTTATCCTTTTTTAGCTCATTTGGTAATAAACTAAAAAATTAATTGATGTTACTTACCTTAATGTTTTAAGTAATAACCACATATTATAAATTATTTTGGACAAAAAGTCAAGTCTGGAGCTTTGAGATTTTTCCTCTTATATAAGCTTTTATTCATATTTTATTACTCTTTTGAATCAAGAAATTCAAGGTTTAAAACAGCTGGAAGGCTTAAAAACATTGGATTTATCTTAATCTGTGTTATCAGTGTTTATCAGTGATCTGTGAACCCAATACAGATACCTCACCTTACATCATCTGTGTTATCAGTGTTTATCAGTGATCTGTGAACTCTACTTTTCCACTTGAGTTAATTTACCAAAGACTACAAGTCTCGATTTTGTACTCCCCACTGGCCAACAAGTCGATAGCGCTACCAAAGAATCTCCGGTATTTTTAAACTGTTCTTGGTCAGTCGGTGAAAATTCCTGTCGCTTAGTTACTACATAATGCAATCTGGCATCTTTACCATTTTTTTGCACTACTGTCACAATAAACGAACTGTTATTGGGTAAGTCTCCGAGTTTGCTAAAAACTTTATTATACTCGCCTTTGGCCCAAGCATAGTTACTGGAGTGACCGGAAATATAGGCAGTCCCGATTTGTCCGGGTAAAGCTGTGCCAGGATAATGCACCACACCGCTTTGCAAATCTTTTTCAAAATTTTTGGGATTTTTAGTCCAAATTACCGGCACATTAATCCCCAACGAAGGAATTTCCAACCTGCCGGCAACATCTACATTAATATTGGCAGAATCAATTTCCGATAAAACCGGATTATCTTGAGCTAAAGTTTGAGTAATTGGCCCATTGGGTCTTTGAACTAACTTAATTCCATTCCTGGCTGTTTCTAATTGTGAAGAATCGTTACTTGAGTTAAATGAATTATAAGTATCCAACGAATTATTATTGGTAATGCTCTTGCCCGCCACATAACCTTGCTTGCTTAATTGTTCTAAAGTCAAGCGATTGTTAATAATTTCCAAATCAAAATATTTATCTACAATCTCTTGTTGCTGGGCGGTTAATTTACCCCCGCTTAACGGGTTAATGCCATGGGCAATAGCTTGGCTATCCGGCATGCCTAAACCTAACGAATCATAAGCTTTCGGACTTAAGCCCAGCAAATACTTATGAAAATTACTTAACCCATTGCCGGAGTTGTCGGTATTCGGGTCTAAAATCCCGGCATCGGAAACATCAAAATAATACTTGTTAATCCAAGCATAATACTGATTTAACACTTCGTTATTTTTTTGCAAAGCCAAAATTTCCGAATCTTTAATTGCCACCGGTAAACCCGAAGACTTAGGAGCAACTTGTTTGATCACATTTACATCAAAATTGGAATTGGACAAGAAGAAAAAATACCCCACTGCTCCCACAATAAATACCACCCCGTAAGGAATAATGGCCACTAAAACTTTGCTAATTCGGCTTTGCCAAGCACTCGAATGTGTCTGAGTATCTTCCTCTAAGGACTCGCCGTGAATATGGGACGATTCTGAATGATGAACCTCTACATCAGATTGCTGATGATTCTGCTCAGGTTCGTGACTTACGGAATGAGTGTGATTTTCTGAGTGATGAGCGGTCTTTGGCTCGTCAAAAAAATGAAGTAATTTTGCAACTTCCTCGGTAGTGGAATAATTTTTACCTACAGTGCTACTCATATTTATTTAATCAATTTATAATATTTAACCATATATAATATCATAAATTTTAATATTTGTCAATATTATATTATAATCAAGAAATTTTTCCTCTTATTTAAGCCATATAAAAATTTGTAGTTATAAGTTACATCTGTTAAAATGCACTTACAAAACCTACTATGCATAAAAAGCTTTTAATTTTATTGGGACTGGGCTTAGTAATTTTGGCCTTTAGAAATATACCTATAAAGACTTCCCGGGTCAATGCCTCAGATTTAACTCCTGAAAATATTCTCAATGCTGTCAATCAGGAAAGACTGGCCAATAACCTGCCGGCCTTAAACTCGGACATTCGGCTTGGCAAAGCTGCTCAATATAAAGCCGACGATATGCAAAGTCGTCACTATTTTAGCCATACCGATCCGGAGGGTAATTATATTTGGAACAAAATTGTAAGCGAAGGCTATACTCCCTACTTACAGCTGGGTGAAAACTTAGCCATTGAATTTTTTTCCACGGAAAGTTTAATGAGCGCTTGGATGAACAGCCCCACCCATAGAGCGAATATTTTAACCGAGGGTTTTAAAGACCAAGGAATGGGACTGAACTTTGGACAAGGCGCAAATTCCTACGGCTCTGCCATTGCCAATACTTTTGGGAGCTTACTACCAATAAAAAAATCAGCTCCTATTGCCGAAACCACTCCTCTGGTAAAAAAACCGGCTCCCAAGCCAAAAACTTCCAGCCGAAAAACCGTGGTAAAAAAGAAAACCCCTCCTCCGCCTTTAAGCGCACAAACCCCAGAGACTGTTTTAACGCCTAACTCGGAGGTTGTAGACATAAAGACCCCTGAAACTCAGACTCTAATGCCTAATCCCCCACCAGAAGCACTAAGGGGAGATAAATTTGCTCAAAATTTTACTCTACCCCAAACTCCGTTAAGCAATGAAGCAACAAACGAGAAAATCCAGGTAAAGCCAAGCTTACCAACCAACCTTCCTGCCAAAACTACTTCCGCGCCAATTAAAAGTTTAGTAAGTAAGACAAATCCCGTAAAAGATTTGGCAAACAACCCCATTTTAATTTTGGGGGGTTTAATATTATTTTTCTTACTCATTGACCTAAATAAGGCAGTTCAAAATAAACTTGCCCATTTGGATAAAAAAATCAACAACACCGTGTTATTGATTTTATGCTTGTTAGTCATCTGTTTTTTGTATTGGTTTTAATACACGCAGGCATTTAAAATTCTTTCTTTAAAATTGGTTACCGAGGCCAGCATAATAATTAACAACAGACAAATTAATAAAGTCTCCAAAAAGGCTCTTTTAGTTAAAGCCCCGTCTAATTTGTAATGGAAAATTCCCCATAAGGCATTAAACACCGCGCCCATTACCAGCATGGCCGTATAAGGGTTAATAGCCCAAAAACGATAGATCACATAACCCAAACTCCCCATAAGACCGGAAATCACCAATGTCCAAAAGAGATTGGTAAGTTTAACTAACTTATGTTGGAACAAGGCTTGGTAGATTAACAAAAAACTAATTGCAAACACCGCCATTACAAACAACTTGGGCTCCAAACAAAACCTTCTAAAAATAGAGAGGGTGGCACCATACGCAATAATAGCGGAATAAATTTTTACTATTGCAAGCCCGGCAATTACATCGGATTCCACCTTTTCCGTGTGGCGAATAAAAATTTCTTTTAAATACCAAAAGGCTACTACCAAAGCTGTACCCGAAAGAAAAATAAAAAATTGCTGTAAGGGCCTGTCGGTAAGGGGTGAAGCATTTTTATAAATTAAAATTACCGTTGACCAAAATAAAATACCGGGCAGAATTAAATAATTTTGAAATTTCAGCCAATGGTCTTTGGTGGCTAAATGACTAAAACGGTCAAATAAAGCACTCAAAACTATTTTTAGGCTTCGGACAAACCAATGTTCTATGCTTTCGTGCTTTTTTATGGCTCGTTTTAGAGCTCCCGGTTGTTTAAAATGGAGATCGTATAAAATTCCAATCTTGAGTGCCAAATACAACCAAATGGCAAAACCGGCCTTCAAAAACCATTCCGTTTGGTTAAGATTGATTATCTTCGCTAAAATCTCAAAACCGCCAAAAGCTACAATGGCAATTAAGATGGCGGAAATAATTTTTTGGTGGCGTATAGTCATAACTGCGATACCAATATACGAATACATGCTAATGATACAAATGATATGAAGCTCACGCTGAACATATTAGCCATAATCCGAATTGTTCGGATTATCAGTATTTAAATCTGTATATCCGCATTATAAGCTCTGCTTCTTGCTAGCTCTCCGGCACGAAATAGACTTTCAAATGTGCCGGCATCCAGCCATTCTCCTTTAACAATATCTACCTGTAGTTCCCCTCGCTTTAAATACCAATTGTGAATATCGGTAATTTCCAACTCCCCGCGCCCTGAGGGCCTCACTTGTTTAGCCACTTCCACTACCCGATTATCGTAAAGATAGAGTCCGGTAATGGCATAGTTAGATAAGTAAGTTTGGGGTTTTTCTTCTATCTGTATGGCTTTACCCTGACTGTCAAACTTCACTACGCCAAATCTTTCCGGATCACTCACTTCTTTGGCAAAAATTTGTCCGCCTAACTTAAAATTCTTAATATGATTCGATAAGACATTTTCATCTTCGGTAAAAAAAATGTTATCCCCTAAAATCATACAAACATTATCTTGACCAATAAAATTTTCCCCAATAATAAAGGCTTGGGCCAAACCTTCGGGTTTGTCTTGAATTTCGTAAGTGAAGCGGGCGCCAAACTCACCGCCACTACCCAAAAGTTTTAAATAATCGTCGCTGTGTTCCGGCGAAACAATAATTAAAATATCCTTTATGCCGGCCTTGAGCAAAGTTTCCAAAGGATAGTAAATCATCGGTTTGTTATAAACCGGTAAGAGTTGTTTACTAGTAATTTTGGTTAAGGGGTAAAGCCGAGTGCCTGCCCCACCGGAAAGAATTATGCCTTTCATATTTTAGGTATTAGGTTATAGGTGTTAGCTTTTTGTAATAAAAATCTTCGCTACTTTCATCTTATTTCCAATCTAATCCGCTGATTTGCTTATGGCTTATGTGCTTGCCCCGCATACCACTCCACCGTGAGTTTTAGAGCTTCTTCCAGCCCAAACTTAGGTTGCCAGCCCAGCTCTCTGGTAATTTTACCATGATCCATAGCATAGCGCTGGTCATGCCCAGGCCTATCTGCCACGAATTCAATCATGTCTTCCTTTAAACCCATTAGCTCAAGTAATTTTTTTATAACTGCCAAATTGGTTAACTCCGGATTATCCGGCCCAATAAAATAAGTTTCTCCGACTTGGCCTTTTGTTAAAATGGCTTCGATGGCACTGCAATGATCTTCTACATACAACCATTCCCGAATTTGATTCCCGGGTTTGTAAAGCGGAACTTTTTTATTTTGCAATAAATTGGTAATGGCCAAAGGAATTAATTTTTCTGGAAAACACCTCGGCCCAAGATTATTGGAACAATTAGAAATTGTAATGGGTAGCTTGTAAGTATAATAATAAGCCCTTACTAAATTATCCGATCCCGCTTTACTGGCTGAATACGGACTGCGAGGATTATAGGGAGAATTTTCGGTCCATTTTTCTTTACTCCCCAGAGGCAAAGAACCAAACACCTCGTCGGTAGAAACATGATGAAACCTTTTAACTCCGTGTTTTAAAGCGTGCTTTAACAAATTATGCGTGCCTAAAACATTGGTTGTAATAAATTCATCGGGCCCGGTAATAGACCTGTCCACATGACTTTCCGCCGCAAAATGCACCACAATATCTACACCCTTCATGGTTTTATCAACTTGTGATGGGTCGCAAATATCTCCTTGAATAAATTGAATTTTTTCCCATACTCCGTTTAAATTTTCTTTGCGTCCGGCATAAGTGAGCTTATCTAAAACCACTATTTTATCCGCCGGATGTTGCTTCAGCCAATAATGCACAAAATTAGAACCAATAAACCCGGCTCCACCGGTTATTAAAATTTTCTGCTTAATTTCTGTCATTGGTAAGGGTTAAATGATAATTAATGTAAAGCGATAGCCCTATTCTGCCGATACGCTCAGGCAGAAAAGATTATCAGGACTTACGCTTTTGAGGCAATTTCGACAAGAGCTTGATTTGGCTTTAAAGTTCGGGCTGAGCCCGAACTCAAGCCAAATCATCACGATCCAGGCAAAATACGAGGATTTTTGGAGCCGTAGTGGAACTACGGCGACAAAAACCACAGTATTTTAACGAAGAAATTGACCAAAGCCACTTTAAGGGCTTGGCTCTGCCAAGTCTAAAGTGGCAAGAGCGTAAGCCCTGATTATAAAATTTTCCAAGGCGTGGTGAGCATTACCAGTAAAATGCACACTCCGGACAAACCGACATAAAATTTAAATTTCTTTTCCGTTAAAGTATTAAAAATATAAAAATAATTTAAGCCGACTAATAAATAATACAAGTTAAACCCAATCACCGCTAATGCCGAAAAATGAAAAGGTAAATACAAACAAGCCCAAAAAATTTGTGCCGATAAAAAAGCCAAAACCAAAGCGTTTATCCATTTCGCCTTAGCGGTTAAAGGTGCAAATTCATAAAAACACCGAGTTAATAAACTTAACACTACGAATAAGGCCAAGAGACCGATATAATTAAAAGTCGGAAAATTCCACAAGAGTCCGTTAAACCCGTAAAAAAACCCAAAGGAAATTAAAATCACTTCGTTAAATAAAATATTTTCCGAAAAATCTAAAATTAAATATTCCGAAATAAACAAAAAAATGAAAGAGATCATCAAAAACATTATTCGGGCCGGCGCGCTAGGCATAACAAAAAATAATAAAAACCCGGCTGACTGTAAAAGCGCCACTCGCAAAATGGGCCAAACATTTTTAGCTTGCCCTGTGGTTAAATATTTTAAATTATAATACGCTGTTAGTCCCAAGATGCATAAAAATGCGGGCAAAAGAAACCTAAAAATAGGTACCGGGGTAGTCCAATTATACAGCACCCAAACATACAAGGCGCTTAAGGCCCCGGCGCTAAATTTATGATATTTGGTTAAATCAAGACGCATTGTTAGCTGATTTTAAAACTCTCCAATAAATTATCAAACCCAAAGCCCCCACCGCAAAGCATAAACTCACCACAGCATTTTGCCTAAAAGGCCCAATGAAATGGCTATCAATTCTTAAAAATTCCAGACCAAATCTCATTAAATTATACAATAAAACGTAGTAAACAAACAAGCGCTCGGATTTTAAATTAAAATACACCTTAAAGAGGATGAAAATTAAAATTAAGCCGATTTGTTCATATAAAAACCACGGGTGATAGAAAGCAAAAGCTTCATAACCCAAAACTCTAAATTCATTGGGCACAAATAACTTCCAAGGTAAATTAGTCGGGTAACCATAAACTTCGTAATTAAATAAATTTCCAAACCGACCAATAATTTGACCGAGAATGAGCGAGGGAGTTAGCCAATTTAGAAGTGTTGTAAGTTGCCTGTCTGCCGACAAGGCAGGTAAGTTGCCTGTCTGCCGACAAGGCAGGTAAGTTGTAAGTTTTTTCCACAGAAGCAAAGCCAGAAATCCACCAATCAAAGCGCCGTAAATAGACAAACCGCCATGCCAAACTTTTAAAATCTCCATCGGGTGCAAAGAATAATAACTAACCGATGAAAAAACATGATAAATTCTAGCTCCAACCAATCCGCCAATAATTACCCAAAAAAATAATTTTTCCGCCCAAGGTAAAGCTATTTCATAAAGTTGCGTTCGGTGCATGGCCAATTTATAACCAAAACCCACTGCCACAGCCATAACTATTCCGTAATAGTGAATCGATAGCGCTCCGAAAGATATAATTTGAGGTAAAACCCAGCGACCGGAAAAAACCAAACTTAAAAAATAAATTAAGACGGTTACAAAAATAATTATGCTGGGGATTTTTAACTTTGACAATTCCTAATTTACTCAAAATTAATTACTAATACCCAATTTGGAATTTTAGGTTTAAATTTACTCTTTAAAAATTTAAAATTGGAAATTAAAAATTCTTTTTTGACTTGTCAAAAAAGCGCTACTTGATGCATTACCCCGACTCTTTGTTTTGCCTCCGGGATTTTTAACGCGAGTTCTTTGACTTTAAAAAAATCTTTATACAACAACTTCTGGTTTTTTGTCACGTAATCATACAGTTGTTTGGTGATCTTCACATCATCCAAACAATATTTTTCCAAATCCCCAAACCGCCCTTGTTTATACAGGAGTAAAGCTTCCTTACCCGAACCCGATTTACCCGAACCTAAAGTGGCTTCTGCCACATCTTGCAATTTAAGTCGATGGCCTAACTTTTTTCCAATCTCCTCCAACAAATCCAAGTAAGGTAAAGTATGAACATCAAAATTCAAATAAGGTTTTAAGACTTCAAAGTCAAAATCTTTTATGTTATAACCAATCACCAAATCTGCGGTTTGTAAAATATTTTCTAATTTTGGAATTTCGTGCTCGCGAAACACGCTGTATTTATTTATGGCATAATCGTAGATCCCGCAAACAGAAATTTTTAACAAATGATTTTTCCCTCTTCCTCCCACTTCCTCAAACGACTTTTGCGTTTCTAAGTCTAAAACGATTTTTTTTAGCATAGACACCTACCTTCACAAAATAATCTTTTATTTACAGTGGTAAGCAATCCTCCGAAGCTTTCAGCGTAGGACGGATGCGTTTCTAAATCTAAGACGATTTTTTTTAGCATTTAATCTTTATTTTTTAATTAACTTGAATATTATATTTCAATCAAAACAATTTGGCAAAAATTAACGTTTTTGTTATAATAATTTTAATTATTAACTTTGTGCCGACTGTCTATCGGTTACAATAAATCATATGAAAAGAACACTTTGCATAGAAACGCCAAAGCTTGTTGGTCAAACCGTTAGTTTATCCGGTTGGGTAAACTCCCGAAGAGACCACGGAGGCGTTATTTTTATTGATCTTAGAGATCATACTGGTTTGGTCCAATTAGCCATTCATCCGGACCAAGCTGAGGCTTTTTCTGTGGCTGATAAATGTAGAGATGAATTTGTTATTAGAGTAGATGGTCAAGTGGTAGAACGTAGTGATGCAACCAAAAATCCAAATCTTCCCACTGGGAACATAGAACTTACAACTTACAACTTACAACTTTTAAATTCCTCAAAGCCCCTCCCCTTTCAGGTCGCCCACGGACATGGCGAACAAAACCAATTAGCCAACGAGGACATTCGTCTCAAATATCGCTTTTTGGATTTGCGAAGAGAAAAAATGCAAACCATGCTCTTTAAAAGGCATAAAATGATTAAATTCATTCGCGACTGGATGGATGCCCAAGGCTTTATAGAAATTACCACGCCCATTTTAACCTCCAGCAGTCCGGAAGGCGCCCGCGACTATTTAGTGCCTTCCCGCCTGCACCCGGGAAAATTTTACGCTCTCCCGCAAGCCCCTCAACAATTTAAGCAATTGTTAATGGTAAGCGGAGTGCCAAAATATTTTCAAATTGCACCCTGTTTTAGAGACGAAGACCCCAGAGCCGACCGCAGTCCGGGTGAATTTTATCAATTAGATTTAGAAATTGCGTTTGCGGACAAAGACGAGGTGGTCTTTAACGAAATGGAACCTTTGTTTATTAAACTCACCGAAGAATTTGCGCAAAAAAAATGTTTGCAAAAACCTTTTCCTCGCCTACCCTACCTTACAGCTATGGAAGAATACGGGAGTGACAGACCGGACTTAAGATTTGAAATGAAACTTATAGATTTATCGGCTGAGCTTAAAACCACCGGCTTTAGCGTATTTGGTAATGCCTTAAAAAGTGGTGGAGCGGTAAAAGCGATTTGCTGTAAAGGTGGAGCCAAACTCACCCGCTCGCAAATTGATGACCTTACCGAATTTGTTAAAAAAGAAGGCGCCGGCGGTCTGGCGTATATTGTATGCGAAAATAATTCCCTCCCATCTGATGGGGAGGGTCAGGGAGGGGTGATAGTTGATGGAATAAAATTACGTTCCCCCATTCTTAAGTTTCTCTCTCCAGACGAAACTCAAGTAATAATTTCCAAAACCCAAGCCCAAACCGGCGACATAATTTTCTTTGGGGCTGACAGTCGCGAAGTGGTTAACAAAGTTTTAGGCAAACTTCGCCATCATTTGGGTGATCTGTTTAATCTAAAAGATCCCAACCTAATTGCTTGGGCGTGGATTACCGATTTTCCTATGTATGAACTGAATAAAGAAGGCAAATTGGATTTTATGCACAATCCATTTTCTATGCCTCAAGGCGGACTGGAAGCTTTAACCAACCACGATCCGTTAACTATTAAAGCTTACCAATACGACATTATTGCCAATGGCCTCGAGCTTTCCAGTGGCGCCATTCGCAACTACAAACCGGAAATTATGTATAAAGCCTTTGAACTGGTCGGTTATGACAAAAAAACTGTAGATGAAAAATTTGGCGGGATGATTCGTGCGTTTGAATACGGCGCACCCCCACACGGCGGTTTTGCGCCAGGGATAGACAGACTGTTAATGCTCTTAGAGAACGAAAATAACATTAGAGAAGTTATTGCTTTTCCTAAAAATGGCAGTGCCGAAGATGTAATGATGTCCGCCCCCGGAACTGTGGAAGAAAAACAACTTAAAGAATTGCATATAAAGTTGGATCTACCGAAATTAAAAGATAAATAGTCTTATTCGTCTAATTAGTCCTATATGTCCTAATATACATAGATATTCAAAGATATACCAAAAACAACAAATATGAAACTTCATTGGAAAATTATCCTGCCACTTATTTATTTTATTTTGACCATTTACTTTGTCTTTGCTCTGCCGATGGGGATATTGCTTTTTGTTGGCACACTAACTTTACCATGGAGTTTTTTTATGTCTTTTATTTCAGGCCCACTCTATTCTATATTCCCAAATATCCCTTATCAGGTTGGAATAGTTTTAGTAACTATAATTCCTATGTTAATAAATATGACCTTACTATATTTAATAGGTAAAAAAATTGAAAAAAAATATGAAGAAAAAAAATCCAAAAATCACCAAACTGTCTAACGATTTAACCAAATTCTTAGATAAAACCAAAGTTAAGTATAATTTACTTAAACACAAAGTCGTGTATACGGCGCACGATTTAGCCCAAACCACTAAACGAAAACTTAGCGACATTGCTAAGGTGGTTTTAGTGCGTGCAGATAAAGACTTTGTTTTAATTGTTCTGCCAGCAGGTAAATATTTAGATTTAAAAGGAATTAAAACCGCTCTAAAGGCAAAAAAGGTCAGCCTCGCCACAGAAAAGGAAATTAAAGCAAAACTAAAAACTAAAATTGGCCTTTTACACCCGTTTGGGAGTCAATATAATGTTAAAACCTTGTTAGATAAAGGAATGTCCAAGAGCAAAAAACTTATTTCATCTGCCGGCTCTTATACTGACAGCTTTGAGTTATCAATGAAAGATTTTGAGAAGTTGGTTTTACCTATAAAGGGTGTTTTCTCAAAAACAAAACGATAACTACCAGCTCCCTTCCTTGTCCTTCTTGTCATCCCGCACGAGTGCATCCGAGATGCGGGATCCAGACACAAAACACCCAATGAAGTATAAAAATCAAAAAAACTACTATGTATATATTATGGCAAGCAAAAGAAACGGCACTTTGTACATTGGGATCACAAATGATTTAATAAAAAGAACATGGCAACACAAAAACAATTTAGCAGATGGTTTTACAAAGAGATACAAATGTCACACCTTAGTATATTATGAACAAACTAATGAAGTAATATCTGCGATTGAAAGAGAAAAACAGCTTAAAAAGTGGAAAAGAAAATGGAAATTGGATTTAATTGAAAAACAAAATCCTGAATGGCAAGACTTATATAATAACTTGATCAAATAAACTGGATCCCGCATCAATCCGCCAGCTGGCGGACGGGATGACAAGACAAAAGCATGCTTCACACCAAAACCAAACACTTTGAAGGCCCGTTGGATTTACTGCTAAGTTTAATTGAACAAAGACAATTGGACATTACCACCATTGCTCTGGCAGACGTTACCGAGCAATTTTTGCAATACATTAAACAACTTAAAGACATTGACCCAACCACCTTAGCCGATTACTTAGCTATTGCTGCCAAACTTTTGGTAATTAAATCCAAAGCCATTCTCCCCACTTTAGAAATTACTACCGAAGAAGAAGATCCGGGAGTTGATTTGGAAGGTAAATTATTGCTCTATAAACAATTTAAAGAAGTTGCCAAATTTTTAAAACATCAAGACAACAAACGCAGACAAAGCTGGGGCAGGATTCTAACCTTTGAAGAAAAAATTAACTTTTTTCCCGATCCTTCCGTTTCGGCCGAAACTTTACACAAAAGCATTCTAAAAATCTTATCCGCACTTAAAGAGCTGGATAATCTGCCCAAAGCTAAAATTAAAGAAGCCATTTCCATTCAAGAAAAAATTGACCACTTGCAAGGTCAACTTTCCTCTCAAATTGAAACCAAGTTAAGCGATTTAATCAGCCAAGCCAAGAATAAAGACGAAATTATTGTAACTTTTTTAGCCTTACTGGAATTAATTAAACAGCGGTTATTCAGCGCCGAGCAAGAAACCTTATTTGCCGAAGTAGTTATAAAAAAACAAACGTAAACCGATTACCAACCAATGAATTCAATCACCATCGGATTAATCTTAATTATTAGTGGAATTGTTTATGGTTCGTTAGCCATAAATTCCGTAAACCAAGCCACGCTGGGCTGGCTGATAAACAATGGCTGGGTAAAACTGCCCGAAAAACCAACCGGTGTGGAAAAAAATTTTTTTGGCCCCAAACCCACCATTTTACTTTACAGTTTTGGTTTAATCGCTTTAGGTTTATATATTATGTTAAAATTAAAATAGTATTATTATTTTTATGTCCAACAATCTTCCCTCAATAATTGAAAGTCTGTTGTTTGTTTCCAGTAAACCTTTAAGTGTAAAGGATTTTTCCAAATTATTGGACCAACCGGCAGAAGTTATTCAACCGGCCCTACAAACCCTAATTGCCGGCAAACAAAATTCCGGAGTAGTCATTTTAGACAATAACGGCGAATACCAAATGGCGACCAACGCGGAAAACTCCACTGTGGTTAAAAACTTTTTAAACGCTGAGCTTAGAGAAAAACTTACCGATGCCAGCGTGGAAGTTTTGGGCATTATTGCCTACAGACAACCCATTTCCAAAGCTGAAATTGAAGCCATTAGAGGAGTAAATTCCCAATACAGCATACGACATTTACTTATGCGTGGCTTAATAGAAAAAACTCCCAGCTTAAACGATGCCAGAAGTTTTGTCTACCAAACCACTACCGAATTTTTATCCCACATGGGCCTTAACTCCACAGCAGACTTACCCGAATTCGAAAAATTAGTCGCGCAAATCAAATTGCCCGAAAGTCAAATCTTTAATCCGGAAAACCCCTTACCGGACTTAAATCCTTCCGATACTCCGCCCACTCAACCTCCCGTATCCGACCAACCGCTTGTGGACCAGACTGCTCATGAGCCCACATCCGACGACAATGAAGATGACGAAGAAGAAGATGAAGATGATGAGGATGAAGATGACGAAGAGAAATAAACCCTATTTTTTTTAACAAAGTAGGACTTACGCTTTTGAGTCAAGTTCGAGACAAAATGCGAGTATATTTGGAGCCGTAGTTTTGCTACGGCGACAAATAACGGAGCATTTTAACGAAGAAATTGACCAAAGCCACTTTAGAACTTCGGCTCTGCCGAAGTTTAAGTGGCAAGAGCGGAAGTCCTATAAAGGTAATAATGCCGCGCCTAAAGAGCCGGCATTATTTAATTTAGAAATAATTATTTTGGGCCGGATACGCTTATTTAAAATTCTCTGTTGTGATTCCGCCAAAGCATAAGCCAAAAATTGATTGGCGGATTTGGTTACACTCCCGCCTAAAATAATCGCTTCCACATCTATTAAGTTATAAATATCCGCCCACAGTCGGCCTAATAATTTCCCCAAAGCCGAATAATTATTTTGTTCCCGATAAATTTGGAATAATTCCTCATAGGTATTGCGCTCGTCTGCCATCATATGCCCGACTTCGCATGCGCTCCCATGCAATCCAACATACAGTTGCCCATTGGAAATTAAACCTCCGCCAATCCCCGTGCCCAAAGTTATGCCTATAAAATTTTTTAAACCTTGTCCTTGCCCCAAATAAGCTTCCGCCAAAGCAAAACAGTTGGCATCGTTCTCAATACTTATCTTTTTAACGCTTAAGGTTTGTAAAAAACCTAATAAATTTCGGTTGACTAAATAGGGTAAGTTGGGAGCATAAAGCACTTTGCCGTGGTTATTTATTGCCCCAGGGATCCCTACTCCCACTGCGAAAATTTTATACCCTGCATTTAACTGCTTAACCATGGCTTTAATGGCAACTTTAAATTCCGGCCAACTTTTGGGGGTTGCCACTGTAAGTTCTTGTAAAATGGTTTTTCCACTAACCACCACGCCATTGATTTTAGTTCCGCCAATATCCAAACCAACAATGTTATTCATATTGACAAAATTTACACAAATGAACAAAATTGACAAAAAGTATGCTACTAATAGACAAAGCTTTCGTCGTTTTTGTCATTTTAGGACTTACGCTTTTGAGTCAAGTTCGAGGCAAAATGCGAGTATATTTGGAGCCGTAGTTTTGCTACGGCGACAAATAACGGAGCATTTTAACGAAGAAATTGACCAAAGCCACTTTAGAACTTCGGCTCTGCCGAAGTTTAAGTGGCAAGAGCGGAAGTCCTAATTTTTTAATTTTTGTTCATTAATATTCTTGCTGTTTCCCAGAATTCCGGGTGCCCGTTTTGCTTCATCCAATACCACCATTCCCCACCCCATAAATACTGTTTTTCAAAACCAATCGCTTTGCCTACGGAAAGTATGGTTTTAAACTTTTCCATACTCATGGTTTTAAACTGCTCTTCAATGGAGGTGCCTAAAATTCCCTTAGTAGTCCAGGGTTCGGCCTGAAGCTCAATAATCATTAATTCTTTTTTTCCATTCAATAATTTCATTAAACCACCTTTTGCCCGATAAAGCCAATACGGATTATAGTTTATCCAATAACGGTTAAACACATCGGAAAATACGTGCCGATACAAAGTAGAGCCAAACGCATCGCCTCTTTTTCCAGCTTTCAGCCACAAAGATAATTCGCCACTATCGGTAATGACTACGGGCCGGCCGGGGTCTAACTGTTTTACCAAAGCAATCTCTTTATCGAACAAAGCGGTGTCTAATTTAGGACAAATGCCAAACACCGAATGAAAGGCTTCGTTCTCCACCTGCCACATAACCACCGCCGGATTATTTTTATAACGATTCACCACCGCTTCCACATAAGCCATTAAACTTGGGGCAAAATCTTTTTTGGCAAGCCATTCTGGGTCATGACACTCCGGCCAACGTGGTAAACGCCGGCCTACGGCTAAAACAATTTGCGCCTTTCGCTTTTGCGCTTCTTGAATTTGAAAATCCAAATCGGTCCAATCAAACTCGCCGGCCTTTGGCTCTACTCGGTTCCAATACGCACTCAAGCGCAAATGTTTAACGCCAACTTCATCTAAAAGCGCCAAATAAGTTGCCCGCCAATCTAAACCTAACTCAATTGCTTGGTAAGGACTAAAAGTAATCCCGTAAACAATTGTTTTAGCCTTTTTGCCGGCGTAGAAAGATAAAAAAACCAAAATTACCACAAAACCAATCAATAATTTTAACAAATTTTTTTTCATTCATATTCCCCCAGAATACGGACTTCTGGGAATGTCCCAGAAGTCCGTATTCTTTATTATCAGGACTTACGCTTTTGAGGCAATTTCTAGGCAAAATACGAGGATTTTTGGAGGCGTAGTGGAGCTACGGCGACAAAAACCACAGTATTTTAACGAAGAAATTGACCAAAGCCACTTTAAGGGCTTGGCTCTGCCAAGTCTAAAGTGGCAAGAGCGTAGGTCCTTGATTATAAAAATAATACTAATGTGCCTAAAATAATCAAAACTAACCCACATACTTTTTGCATTACCACTTTAGAAGTAATATCTTCTTCTAATAAATGCTTCATTTTCTTACTTAGGAATAACGCTCCTAAGAATAAAAACACATACCTAAACCCCTGCAAAGCATTTACCAACGGAATTTTACCCACTACAATCAACCAACTGAAAAAAATCATATTCGCCCCGCCCAAAACTTGTTTAAATAAAAACAAACCAACTGTGCCTTTACGTTTACTTTCCGTTTCTCTTTTAAAAACCAAAGTTCGGTAGTACGGCCAAACCAAAAACAAAATTAAAATTCCGGCCGCCCCTAACCGATTAAACATAAAATGGTTAAACGTATTTCCGGTTTTGGCAACAAATTGCCACAAAGCAAAATTACAGCTCCACAAAAAGGCAGACATGGTCTTTAATACCAAATGCTTTCCCCAAAAATTTGGTTTGTAGGAAATAATCAAGGCTCCGGGTACCAATAAACAGATAGCCGAAATTTCTTGGCTGAATAAAGCATTTTGTCCCACAATTTTTCCAATCAGCAAATCAAATATGGGTACTAACCCGAATATAAACGGAATTACTCGAGAAACTTCACCTTGGGACAAGGCTTTTAAAAATACATATAAGGCCAAACTAAATAACACGCCCGAAAGTAAGTCTAGGCCCATTTGCCCTAAACTAATTTTTTCGTACACCCACGGCCAAACTGCCAAAATTCCTAAACCTGTAATCACGCTCCAAAAAGTATAAGCCACGGGCTGAATCTTTCTTTTGGAAATTAAAAATTTATCCAAAGTGTCAACAATTGCAGCAATCAAATAATGTAAAATTGTTAGTAGACTTAACATGATACAGAAATTTTAATATTCTAAAAAATTATTCCAACAAATTTCTGCAAATTTTATTGCACTAAATCTCACTTGTCGTTTAAAATTTTGCTCCCGATTAACCGCAACTAAACCAAACTTAGGCGCAAAACCTTTTTCCCATTCAAAATTATCCGTTAAGGACCAATGTAAATAACCTCTTAAATCTACCCCGCTCGCTATGGCCTTGTGAGCATAAAATAAATGTTCTTTAATAAACTGCTCACGCTTATGATCTTGCTGATCCGCAATACCATTCTCTGTAATGTATATTGGTTTCTCGTATTTTTTTAGACCAAGTAGCACAGGTTCTAAACCTTCCGGATGAATTTCCCAACCAATATCGGTTTTTAAATCTGGGTTCAAGGATGACTTTCCTAAATTTGGCCACCCAATCTGATGTTGAAAATAATAATTCACCCCAATAAAATCACAAAAATTGATGGTTTGATCGATAAAGTAGTGCCCAAACACACGATTATACATTTTTACCAATAACTTACTAATTGGGCCGTTTGCCACCACGTTAGATAAGTGAAAAGCCATACTTACCGGAGAGCGACTATGAAATTTTATTTCTCTTACTGCGAACTTATGCGCCAAAACCAAATTTTTTGCCACCTTCAGCGCTGACCACACCTTTTTTTTATGGGGCGGAAACACACCTTGCCAATAACTCAATAAAGTATAAACTTCCGGTTCATTAATGGTAAGCCAAAAATCTACGTTTTCCGACAAACGCCTTGCCATCTTACTGGCATAGCGGATAAAATATTGTAAATTTTCCCGGTTCTCAAAACCTCCTTTTTGAGCAAACCAAATTGGATTGGTAAAATGGTGTAAAGTTACGAACGTCTTTAAACCATAAAATTTTGCAGAGCGTAAAACTTGCTCATAATGCTCTAAAGCTACTTCGTTAAATACTCCGGGCTTTGGTTCAATCCTGGCCCATTCAATGGACAACCGCGTGGCATTGTGTTTTAGCATATTAGCCAAAGCAAAATCTTCATCAAACCGATTAAAAGCATCAACCGCAATTCCACTTTTAAAAGCTTCGGGGTTTAGGCCTTTAGTTTTTAATTGATTTATTCGCTTTTGACTATTTTCCCATGCCCACCAGTCGGAATTAGTGTTATTTCCCTCGGTTTGATGCGCCGAAGAGGCCGCACCCCACAAAAACCCTTCTGGAAATTTGTATTTTTGTGTCATTTAGCTTTTTAAGTTTTAACTATGCAGTGTTTATATTATGTCATAAAATATTGAAAAAAACAAAGCATTGTGATAAGCTGGTAAATGTTAATTGGTTTTTCATCATTCTGTCTATAGCGCTATCACCCACCCTTCGGGTGGTCACCCGCAAAGTGATAATGTTAAATAAATCTCATTGCTTAATTCATAATTTAAAATTCATAATTCTTGCCCAATATGGCGCTATCATCTAATGGTTAGGATAGTTGGTTCTCATCCAACAAATCCGGGTTCGATTCCCGGTAGCGCTACCAACTCATATGGATAAAAACAACAAACACAAAGAACTATTTTTTGTGGCTGTCAAAATATTCTTTACATTTAAAGGCAAACTTTTAGTTTTAAAGGACAAATTTGGGCAATGGGATTTATCGGGTGGGAGAATAAAAATAAATGAATTTAATAAACCTCTCACTAGCATTGTAAAAAGAAAAATAATTGAAGAATTAGGAGAGCAAATTAAATATCAAGTAAATAACCAACCCGATATTTTTTCCGGCACAAACGGAAGGAAAAAGTCGGCACTCTTAGTGAAGCCAAAATTTTTGCTTTGGGTTTCAAGGCCAAATTTTTAGAAGGGAAAATTAACCTTTCCCCTGCTCACACCACTTACCTTTGGGCAAGTAAAAGCCAAATCCTTTCCGGCCAACTCTTAAAAGGTGGGTGGCTAAAAGGCACAAAAGATTATTTTAATTTACAAAAAAAAATAATGCAGCTTAAAACAGTTTTGAGTTTATATAATCAATTTGAAAACAATAATATTAAAATCTGGATTGATGGCGGGTGGTGCGTTGATGCTTTATTGGGCAAACAACTCCGCCCTCATAACGATTTAGATATTGCTATAAACTGGAAAGCTGTGCCTAAGCTTCGTGAGCTTTTAGAAAAAGACGGTTATAAACAAATTAAGGAAGATAGCAAGTGGAATTTTGTTTTAGGTGATAATATTGGTAATAAGCTTGATGTCCATGCTTTTGTTTGTGATGTCAATGGTAGTATTATTGATGGCATTATGTACCCAGCAGAATCTTTAACAGGCACTGGAGTAATTGATGGCCAAACTGTCCGTTGTATTGCGCCTCAATATATGATTGAATTTCTGTCGCCTTGGATACATAAATGGCCGGGAAAGTATGTGGAAGCAGTTAAATTATTGTGCGAAAAATTTAAACTTGATTTACCTAAAGAATACTTAAACTACAAAAAATAATCTTTTAACTGCCTATGCCTAAAACTCTCGAATCAACTTTTGAAAAACCGGGAATTACAATTCCGGAACTGGGTGCGATTGACAAAATGTCCAAAGAGCAACTCCACTGGGCGCTCTTTTGCGTAGATCATAAAATAAAAATTCTCACCACAGAACATCAAACAGCACTATTTGAGCATAATTTGGCCTTACAACAAGAATTATGGAATAAAAGAGCTGAATTAGAAAAAATCCAATTAGCAATTAAACAAACACTCGCCAAATAGCGAGTGTTTTATGTATAAGCAAAATAAATTTTAAATTATAAATTAAATGACTCTTAAATCCTCAATCACAAATCTAAAATCTGTTTTTAGGCCCAAAGCATACCTTTAAATTCACTATTTACCACTAAAGGGACACCTTGTAAATACTGCACTTTTAAAGCAATTTGTTTAATGGGACAATTATGTTCCCTATTGCCACTGGTCGCACAATGAGCACACAGTGTTCTAAGCTCAGATATAATATTTAATTTTTTTTGTTGAATTTCGCTCATATTTTTTTATTTATAATTCATTATTCATAATCCATAACTCTACTCAAGCTGTCTAATCACTCCCACCACTTTTCCTTGGATCATCCATTCCTCTTTAGGGTAAATATTTTTATAATTAGGGTTTTCAGCTTTTAGGTAAGCTCGATTTTTTACGTAAATTAATCGTTTTACTGTAGCTTCATCATGAAGCAGTGCCACAACAATATCGTTATTTTTAGCTTCTTTAACCGGCCTGACAATTACTAAATCGTGCTCATAAATTCCGGCATTTACCATACTATCTCCCCTCACTTTTAACAAAAATACATCACGTCTGCCCCGAATAAGCGAAGTGGGTAAATTAATCCATTCTTCCACTTGCTCTTCGGCCAAATGCGGGCTACCGGCTTGGATATTGCCTAAAAGTGGAACGCTAACCAAACCCTTTTCTAAACTTTCACCTAAAGTTTTGAGCACTTCAATCCCGCGAGCCTTGCCGGAAACTTTAACATAACCTTCTCGTTCTAAAACTTTTAAAATTTTGGCAATGGCGTTTTTAGAACGATATTTAAAATAGTCCATCATTTCCGAAAAACTTGGCGGTAAATTGTGTTCCCGTATTTCTCTAATAATAAATTGGAGCAATTCTTTTTGTCTTTTGGTAATTTCTTTGGGCATAAAATATGATTAAAAATTAATGATTTAAGATTACAATGGAGCATTTTGCTGATTGCTGATAACTGATAACTGATAACTGATAACTGATAACTGATAACTGATAACTGCTAACTGCTAACTGCTAACTAAATAATATACTTTCGTTTACCTAGCGTCAAGTTGCAATAAAATAAAGGTAAACAAGAGTTTACCTTTAAGTTATCCACACTCCTACGCTAAAGCTTCGGAGTGCAAGCATTCCTTCGCCGAGGCTTCGGAGTGCAGGCACTCCCCCTATTCACAGCTTCGGAGTGCAGGCATTCCTTCACCGAGGCTACTAGATATAGCAATTTGATTATCGACAATAAACTTTTTAAAAATACTTCTCTACTTTGTGTTCAACAAAAACTTAATAAACATTACCACCCCTTGCCAAATATTTTTTAAAATCGGTACCGATGCAGGGAGTAAAACCACCAGAGCAACAATATATATAAACTGTTTTTTTACCACCTTAAACAGGGCATACACCAAAAGCACGGCTAAACCAATAGACACCAAAGGTCTTAAGTTTTCCGGAAAATTTAGCAAAAATTCTAAATATAAACTTTGGATTTCATTCATAAATATTGCTCATAAATTGCTGATGGAAACGCCGGTAAGTCGATAAAATAAGACTTCTGCGTTATTTCAGCGTGCTTTCTTCAGCGCTCTTTTAATTTACTTCTTACCCAACCTATCCACCACCACTAAATTTCTATGGTCAAAAATATCTTTTATAAATTTATCAAACGTATTTCTCCTTTCAACAAATTCCTCTTCAGACATAATACTATAGTTGAGTTCCAATCCCATAATTTGTTGCCACTTGTCTAAAAACTTATTCAATTTTTTTAAATCCACTCTGCCGACTAACAATAAATCTACGGGTAAATTGGGTAGTCCACAAAAAATTCCCGTTAGAAATACTCCTTTTAAAGCCAATTTTTTTAAATCTTCAAATAAAGGATCTTCTAACTTTTTTTTAGGTTTTAGCAACTTACTTTTAAACCAAGAAGGCACATCGATACTGGGTTTGTAGTAAAAATACTTCTTGTTATGTTTGGTAACTGACTTTAAAAAATTATGAGCGGTCAAGGTATTTAAAATCCCGGCGGACATTCGCACAGACAACCGAAAGACCTTAGCTGTTTCGCTAATCGAGTAAGCTCTTTGGGGCAAATGCATAAAGACACACAAGCTTTGGGAAAGATGTTTGGAATTAAGAATTTCTTCGTACATGGGTTTAGTAGTATTATAACACAAGTTTTCAAAAACCTTAAAATATCGTATAATAAACCTACTATGGAGTTGGAATCACAGGTCGCTAAAATTCAATTAGGTCCGGAAGACGGTAATACCGGCTTTGTTTTTGTCGTGGCAGAAAAGCTTAAAGGCGAAAATAATGAATGTTTTATTGTAGCCGAAATTACCGATACCACTCCGGAACTCCTCGAGCCCTCTAAAAAGATTTGTTTAAGCATACTTTCCGCCATTAAACGCACCTTTGACAAATCCAACTCACCGGAGACTTTTGAAACCTCCCTCAGCAACGTTAACGAAGAATTAAGCAAACTTATTACTTTAGGCCTAGCTCACTGGGTCCTAAAATTCAATGGTATAATTGCGGTTAAACAAAACAATCTATTTCATATTTCCACAGTGGGAAAAATTACCGCTCTGCTCTTTAGAGATAATCAAGTAACCGACCTTGCTTGTTCGCCGGAAAAATCCAATGCGGTAAAAACTTTTGAAAACTTCGCTTCCGGCAAAATCCAACTCAACGATTTAATTTTACTGTCCACCTCGCAATTATTTAACCTCATAGCCCTAGATAGACTCCAAGGCTTATTGCATCAAAAAAACTTCTTAAAATCCACTGCGCACATTGTAGATATTCTAAAAGCCAATTCGGGCGGTAAGGTGCCCTTAGGGGCCATTATTGCCGAGGAGGCCATGGCCGGCACTCTCCCCGATGAAGAAATAAATCTGGAAGAATATATTGAAACCAGCGGAATTAACCAACCCACTTGGGGCTTTAAGCTTAAAAGTTTTATTTTGGCCATTGTTAATCCCAATAAAAAACTGCAATTCCAAAATTTTGCCGCCCAAACCAAAAAAATTAATTTGCGTACTTTTAATTTTCTACCTTGGCTCACTAAAACTTTTCAGTCCGTAAAAAAATCAGGCTGGTTAAGTCTTAAAAATTTTAAGTCATACTCTCCGCAAAAACAATTTTTCTTTGCTTCCGCTTGTGTGTTATGTGTAGCTTTAATTTTCCAAGTTTTTGTGGCTCTGTATTTTAAAGACCGCAAAGTTACAAACGCCAAAATCGAGCAAGCCATTACCGTGGCTCAAAAAAATTTAAGTGATGCGGAATCTGCCTTGTTGTATAAAGACGATCCGGCTGCCAGACAATATTTAAACTCAGCTTTAAACGCCTTAAACAACATAACTCCCCGCACCGATGCACAAAAAACTCTCCTAACTGATACGCTTACCGCCTTAGATGCCGTTAAAAGCAAACTGGAAAAAACTTTGGAAATTACCAGCGAAAATTTGGGCGTTTTAGCCAATGCCGAAAATTTACATGATTTTCCCGAACACTTCGCAGTCTATGCCAATAATCGCTTCATTAGTTACAACAAACAAACCCATACCATAAAAGATAACGAAATTTCCCTCAACTCAGTAGCCATTTATTCGCAAAGGCTTTCCTCTACCCTTACTGCTGTGTACGATGGCCTGGGTATAAAATTATGGGATAGCAAAAATAACTCTCTAACCGATAATTACACTTCTTCGGTTCCCGGCCTGCCCGATAGCGTTAATTTAGCCTATTACAGCACCAAACAAAGACTGTACATGTTAAATATAGGCCAAAGCCAACTCATGAGTTTTGCGGTATTAAACAATACCCTAGCCAAACCCGAAATTGCCTTAACTTTAAACCCCGAAGACAGTAAAGCCATTGTTGATTTTGCCATTGATGGCAGTATTTATTTCCTAAAACCCAATGGCATAATTAAATACTATGCAGGCAACCCGACTGAGTTTAAAACTAATTTAATCGAACCTTTGTCCGGAGCTAAAAAAATCTTTACTTCTGTGGAAACCAAAAATCTCTACATACTGGAACCAACCAGAAAACGGGTTACGGTATTGAATAAACAAGGTAATTTAGTCTATAACCTTACCAATCCAAACTGGAATAACCTTAAAGATTTTGTGGTAGATGAAAAAAATAAAACCCTTTACTTACTGAATGATTCCAGTTTATTAAAACTCACCTTGCCTTAAAAACTGCTCAATAATATTTTTTACTTCTCCGGTATTATTGGTTTCCATAAGTTTAGCTCTAAGTGTTAAAGAGCCTTCAAAGCCACTGGCATAGGCTTTAAAGTTTTTTCGCATGGTAATAAAATTTTTTAATCCGGCATAGGTTTTCTCGTAAAGTTCGGCATGCTCCAGCATCACCTGTAATTTTTCCTGTGTTGAGGGGATATAATTATCAGCTCTAAACAGCCAAGGATTACCAAACGCTCCCCTGCCAATCATTACTCCGTCGCACCCGGTTTCGGCTATACGTGCCAAGCCTTCGGCACGCGACTTAATATCGCCATTACCAATAATTAGTGTTTTATCCTTTTCTCTTTTCTCTTGTATCTTATCTCTAATTTTTACCGCTTCCTTAATTTTTTCCCAATGCGCCGGAACTTTACTTTTTTCCTGTTTGGTTCGGGCATGTAAAGTTAAAGCAGAGATAGGATAGGTTAACAAATGAGAAATCCAGTTTTCCATTTCCTCTGCCTTGGAATAGCCAATGCGGGTTTTAACCGAAACTGGCAAGAACTCCCCCTTGCCCTTCCCATTCGGCAGGCTCAGGGCATGCTTTGGACAAGAGGGAGTAGATGCAGTAGCTCCCTCCCTTTTCCAAAGGGAGGGTTGGGGAGAGTTATTTGCTCTTGCACCTTCTATAGTCGCCTGAATTATCTCCCCTGCTAAATTCGGCTCACGAATTAAATAAGCACAAGTTTTTTGCGCAATCTCCTTTTCCTGCGGACAACCCATATTTATATCTATACCATCAAAACCCATTTTGGCCACCAACTGAGAGGCTTTTAAAAACTTTTCCGGATCCCTGCCCCAAAGCTGGGCCACTATGGGACGTTGATTTTCGGTAAACTCCAAATCAATTTTTAATTTTTTAAATCCTTCGGGATGTAAAAGACCGTCTACATTCACAAATTCTGTAAACATAATGAAAGAATTGAAGATTGAGGTTTGAGGTTTTAGTTCAATGCTTTTCTGACTTTCACATAATTCCTGATTCCTACTTCTTAATTCTTGACTCATACTTCTTGACTCATCCCCATTCCCGTACTTAGCAAAAATCTCCCGAAACACGCAGTCAGTAACTGCTTCCATGGGCGCTAAACAAAATATAGGTTTGGGTAGATCTTGCCAAAAATTAGACATACGAGTATTATAGCTGTATTCAATAAAGATTTCTATGCGTAACTTTTTAAATAAATTGTTAAACCGTTCTCCAGAATTACCCACACCGGAAACCCCACCACCTTTAGAAACTAAAAAAATACCTATAACTTCTTTGGCCAAACCCACTTTTTCGGCTAATAATGGCATGAGTAGTGTTTGGATTTTGCACCAAGCACCTCAAAACCCAAGCGATGCTAATTTACTGAATAATGTCTCCGGCATTAATGCGGGTGATATTCTTACTTGGCGAATGGGCCCTTACTATAATGTTGTAGAGAAAAATGGACAGTTAGTTTTAGAAAAACGTAAAGACCAAACTCCACCCAAATAAAATCACCCCGCTTATTAGTATACAAGCGGGGTGATTTTATTTTTATAATCCCTTAAAAACGTTCGGGATGAATTTAAAATAATATTGCTAAATTATTTTATGGATCCCGAAGCAAGTTCGGGATGAATTTAAAATAATATTGCTAAATTATTTTAAATTCACTTTACCGCCGGCTTCTTCAATCTTTTTCTTCCATTCTTCAGCTTGAGCCTTGGCCACATTTTCTTTTACCATCTTTGGGGCTGCGTCTACTATATCTTTAGCTTCCTTAAGTCCTAAACCGGTAATTTCTCTAACCACTTTAATGACATTAATTTTGTTAGCTCCGGCTTCAGCTAATTCAACATTAAATTCGGTTTTTTCTTCGGCAACCGCGGCTCCGCCGGCAACCGGACCAGCCATCATCATAGGAGCAGCTGCTGATACGCCAAATTTACCTTCTAAAATTTTTACTAACTCAGACAATTCCATAGCTGTAAGTTTTTCTACAGCCTCTACAATTGCCTTATATTTTTCTGGCACTACAATATCCTTATTTTCTTCTGACATATATTACCTTTCAAAATTTGTTAATTATTAAATAATCTTGACCCTACACTGCCGGAGCAGTTGTTAATTCTGCAGATGGCTCAGAAGCCACAGCAGTTGTAGCCTTGGACATTTTTTCCGCGTAGGCATTTAACACTCTAGCAAAAGCAGAAATTGGTCCATTTAACACAGACATAAACTGGGAACGTAACTGGTCTTTGCTTGGTAAGTCTGCCAAAGACATTACCATGTCTTTACTCACTAATTTCTTTTCAAACAAACCCTCTAAAATTACCAAAGTCTTAATATCTTTAGATAAACTCTTAATAACTCTGGCTGGGGTTGGATCTTCATCTTCGGACACCGAAAGAATTACAGGTTGTTTATAATCTGCAATTTCGCCTTCATAACCAGCGTCTTTCATTGCTTTTTTTACTAAAGTCAATTTATAAACCTTAGAAAAAACTTTTTCTTTTCTTAAAGTAGAACGAAACTTAGTAATATCTTTTACCGTGGTTCCGCTATAACCGGTAAGCACGGCGGATTTAGCGTGTTTTAACTTTTCAGTTAATTCGGCCAAATCTTCGTTTTTTTGTGATTTTAATTTTGCCATAAATTTTTCTAACTAATAATTTATAACTAATAACTAATAAATGTTACTTGTCATCAATTACTTATTATTCGTTTATACGAATCGACCTTTACCTGTTAAATAATTCGCCGGAAGCGAACTGTTGCAAGGCAACATTTAACAGGGTTTAATATTAAATTCCAAAAAAAAATACTCGGATTATTCCGAGTGAAAACTTCCGCCTCAATCCGCACTAATTTTGCGTATTTCTGCGTAATGATCCTCGGTGGGCTTACCTATATTGTCATCCTGAACTAAGTTCAGGATCCAATTTTAGGATTATGTCTGATATTTTACAGACGCCAACTTTCTTAGGAAATTTATATATTAAACATATTGTAATATAACCCAATGTTTTTGTCAATTTAAGCCCTTTTCCTAATAAACCGGCTGAAAATAGGCTAAAAACCTCTCCAAATTAATTTGCCCACATAATACGGCAAAGCCACCATTTCCCTCATATAATAAAAAGCCCACCCACTTTTTGGATAATATTCCCCTTTCGGCGCAGCCCAAAACACTGCTTTATAGCCTAAAAATTTTGCAGTAATCACACTTCGGGCCAAATGAAATTTATCTGTAATAACAATAATAGCTTTGGCGTCTGGTAGCTGATTTTTTGAGTTTTTGATATTTTCCAAAGTATTACTCGCCTGCTCATCTAAAATTACATTTAAAGGCTTATTCGCCTTACTCTGAAGCACTCTTTGCATATAAGTGGCCTCGGAAATATCTTTGTCCGAAATACGCCCGCCTGACAAAACCAAAATCGGCGCTAAATTTTGTTCGTATAAAGTTAAGGCCGTCAAACTGCGGTTATACAAAGCCGGACTATTTATGGCCGCACCCATTATAATTATGGCATCAGCTTTTTGGATATTTGATGATTTTATAGCAAAACCAAACACCAACCCGGCATCTACAAGCAGTAAAGCCATTACCCCCACCCCTAAATATTTTAAGATTTTAATCAGCTTGTGCATTTTGGTATTATAGCAAATACTTTATTTTTTGGTATAAATACTATATAATAATTAGGGTTTATTAAATAAATCACGATACTGGGCAAAATCCAGATTATCATAGCCTCTTTGCCCGGTAGCCAAGCGGTAAGGCAGAGGACTCTGAATCCTCCATCGAAGGTTCGAATCCTTCCCGGGCAGCCAAACAAATGTTTAAACATTTTAAATTTTTATTCTACGTTATTCTTGCCGGAGTTTTAATTTTCTTATACTGGTTTTTACCCAAATATTCCTTTATTGCCAAAAACCCGGGTTTTTGTGTAAATTTAACCAAAAATTTATATTATTGTGGCAACCAAGCGGGGCTGGATAAACTCTTTAATAAATAAACCTTTTATCACCCTCCCCTAACTCCTCCCGTTCCACCGTCGCTAAAGCTGTGGTGGACAAGCAAGGGAGGAAAAAACAGGAGAGCAAAAATCATAAATAATCTAAAAATACAAAAATGAAAAAAAATCTTTCTTTAGAATCCAGAAGTTTTCTTATATTATTTACCATTGCTGTTTTTGGAGTGTTTGCCAGTTGGTTTATGTATAAAGATTATTCCCAGCCTACTCCTTTTCTTGAAACTGTAAAAAAACCTGCTCTGCCCATTACCCAAGCTGTAGAAAAACCCCAATCTGAGCCAACCATAACCATAGACACTGCCGATTGGAAAACTTATACCAACACCGAATACAAATTTGAATTTAAATATAAACCCGAATGGAAAATTAAATCAATCAATAATCAAAACGGCTACTACGTGGTAGAAATAGACCCAGGTGCCAAATACAGTAATATCCATATTTATATTTCTCAAGATAACTACTACGCACTCAGCGACCTCCCCGCAAAAAAAACTCAAGTCGCTGGCAAAGAAGCCTTAAGCTTAGATGGTATGGTATTGGGAGTAAAAGATAATGCCAACTATTTTACTTTTGACTTAGGGGTATCTTTAACTTTAAAACCCTTATTTGAAGCGATGGTTAATTCGGTAAAATTTTTCTAAATGAAACCCCAAGAACCATTTACACGACGAGAAATAGCAACCGGCTTAGGCTTGACGATTTTTGGTATAACCGCGGGGAACACAATTGGCGAAAAAATCAAAAACTATGTTGGGCAAAAAAGGGAAGCCACAAGATTAAGAAAAAACGCCGAGAGGCAAGTTAACCTCCCTGACCCTCCCAAATCGTTATCGCCGGAAAACCAAAAAACCTTAGCTGATATTAAAGAACGTTTAATTCTGCTTCAAACAGATTTAGATGAATTAGGTGGGCAAATAAACCAATTAGAAAAATTGCTAAAAAATCCACTAAACCACCCAAAATGCCTTAAGCAATTAAAAACTTACGAAGACAAAATTCAGCTAACCACCCAAGTAACCTCTAAGCTTTTTTTTCAAAACTCCGAAAGACTGGCTTCCATTACGGAAAATTTTCACCCTCCATATGAAATGGATGTCAACTTATTAAAAGCTTGGTCTGCGTTACTCCAAAAAGCACAAATTTCCATTAGCATGGGACTGATTATTTATCATGGAAGAATTTTGGAAGATATTTCCCAAATAAAGAGAAACACCCATCCCCGAGCTTGATTTTTCTCCAAAAATAACTATAATAATATCATTAAATATTAATACATAAACTAATGGAAAATAGCTACTTAGCCGGCGTCATTGGCGCTTCGGTCTTAGCGCTTCTGTATGGAGCGTTTTTAATATATAAAATTCTTAAAAGCCCCCAAGGTGAAGGCAAAATGGTAGAAATCGCCCAGGCTATTCAAGCCGGTGCCAAAGCCTATTTGGCCCGCCAATACAAAACCGTAGCCATTGTGGCTGTGGTGGTAATTGTTTTACTAAAACTGGGTAAGTTTGATAACCAAACCATTGTGGCCTTTTTGGTAGGCGCAATTTTAAGCGCTGTGGCCGGCTTTGTGGGTATGCATATTTCGGTAAGAGCCAATGTTAGAACTGCCGAAGCTGCCAAAAAAGGTTTGGGTCCGGCCCTGGCTTTAGCCTTCCAAGGCGGAAGCGTAACCGGCCTGTTTGTAGTGGGTTTTGGACTATTAAGCGTTTCCACTTTTTATTTAGTTACTCATAATTTACCCGCTTTAGCCGGCTTAGCTTTTGGTTCCAGTTTAATTTCGGTTTTCGCCCGCTTAGGCGGTGGAATTTTTACTAAAGGCGCAGACGTGGGAACAGATATGGTAGGTAAAATTGAAAGCAATATTCCGGAAGATGATCCAAGAAATCCCGGGGTGATTGCAGACAATGTGGGCGATAACGTAGGTGATTGCGCCGGTATGGCAGCAGACTTGTTTGAAACTTATGTGGTCTCTACTATTGCCGTAATGCTCCTAGGTAGTTTTACATTTACAACAGTTTCAACAAATGATGCTACTGCCACGGAAAACGCCATATTATTTCCTTTATTGATTGGCGCGGTATCCATAGTTACTTCCATAATTGGCACATGGTTTGTGCGCTTGGGTAAAAGCCAAAATATTATGGGCGCTTTGTATAAAGGCTTAGTTGTCTCCGGCATCCTTTCGGCCATTGCTTTTTATCCGGTCACTAAAAAACTAATGGGCAACAACGGCGTTTATCCGGAAATGAATTTATACTACTCCGCCTTAATTGGTTTGTTAGTTACTGCCTTAGTGGTTTTAATTACCGAATATTACACTTCCAAAAGCTTTTCACCGGTTAAAGACATTGCAGAAGCCTCCACCACCGGACACGGCACCAATATTATTAAAGGCTTAGCTGTGGGTATGCAATCTACCGCTGCGCCAGTCTTGGTAATTGTGGTGGCAATTTTAATAACGTTCAATTTAGCCGGTCTGTATGGTGTAGCTTTAGCCGTTATGTCCATGCTCTCCCTTACCGGAATAATTGTAGCCATAGACGCTTTTGGCCCAATAACCGATAACGCCGGTGGTATTGCGGAAATGGCGGGGTTAGATAAAAGCGTGAGAGATGTTACCGATCCTTTGGACGCCGTAGGCAACACCACAAAAGCCGTAACTAAAGGCTACGCCATTGCTTCGGCTGGCCTGGCAGCTATGGTCTTGTTTTCCGCTTACACTCAAGAATTAAATTTAGCGGGGATTTCCTCGGTATTTGATTTATCGGATAGTAAAGTTTTAGTCGGCTTGTTAATTGGTGGCCTTTTGCCCTACTTATTTGCTTCTATTGCCATGAGCGCCGTGGGTAATGCAGCCAAAGCCGTAGTAGAAGAAGTTAGAAGACAATTTAGAGAAATTAAAGGCATAATGGAAGGTAGCGCAAAACCCGACTATTCCAAAGCCGTAGACATTGTCACCAAATCTGCCATAAAAGAAATGATTGTGCCGGCTTTAATTCCGGTAGTGGTACCGGTATTGGTGGGTTGGCTTTTGGGAGCAGCAGCCTTAGGCGGACTTTTGGTGGGTACCATAGTAACCGGTTTGTTTGTGGGTATTAGTATGACCACAGGCGGAGCTGCTTGGGATAATGCGAAAAAATATATTGAAGAAGGCAGTTTTGGGGGTAAAGGCAGTGATGCTCATAAATCGGCAGTTACCGGCGACACCGTAGGCGACCCTTACAAAGACACTGCCGGTCCAGCTATAAACCCCATGATAAAAATTATCAACATTGTGGCTCTGTTAATGGTAAAATTCCTTAAACCATAAATTCCTCTTGTTCCCATTTTTTGGTGAATAAATAAATATATAAGGGTTATCTTTGTGCCACACAATGATAACCCTTATTTTTTTATTTAACTTTTCGTTTTAATACCTAAGCGGTACTCTTTCTATTTGCTCAAAACTATAATATTCAAATTTAAAATTTTTATGACTATCTCCACTCATTGCTACTTTTGCCTTCACCTCACCATCTCTTTTTGCAAATTGATGAATAAGTCGTATCTCACCGGTTTGTTTTATTTTTATTCTATCTAATACCCCAAACCCTCCCCACTCCATTACATTTTCTGGTTCACTCATTATTCTAGCTAAATCATTCACCTCTGCTAAATCTTTAATTGGAATTTCTTTTTGAAGCTGTCCACCTTTTCCATCTTGTTTATCTTTTTCAATAACAACCCTCCCTTCATTTAAATACCTCTGATTATAGGCCAAAGTCCAACCTTCGTCTATTTGTCCATTTGAACGCTTTACTTTTAAAGGCACTCCGGGGCGAATATTTACTGTAATATTTTCCGGATTATTTGCTTTTCTGTGTGTTTCTTCCAAAACTTGTCGAGCTTTCTTAAAGGTTGTAATCTGCTCTCGGGTTAAATTATCTCCTGTTCCTGACTGTAGAGCTTGCGTAACTGTGTTATATATTCTTCTTTCTTCATCAGTTAAACCATCGCCTCCTGTCACTCCAGCCATTTGCATTTCCAAATTTTTTAAAAAATCATCTTCTGCCATATTTTAACCTTTATTTAATACTTTAATTTGTTCATTAATTTTCTGTAATTCTTGCTTTAAATTATCCATAAATTTTCTAACCTCATTATCCGTAAACTCAGCTTCGTGTAATGCTTCAAGAGCTAATAGTTGTGTTTCTATTTTTGCTTTTCTAGAAAAGAGTATTGCTAATTCAGATATTTCTGCAGTATTACCGTTTCCTCTAGCAGGAGGATTATTAACTCCTTCAGCCGGATGAACTGGTTGAACTGCCTCTGACGAGCCTAATGAATTTATTCTTTTGCTAATTCTTATTTTTCACTCTTGTCATTCTTACTTATTCTTGTCATTTTTGCTCATTTACCCAATTACTCCCCCTCCCACACATTCCTTACCTTTATATAATACCAAACTTTGCCCACTGGCAACAGCTTTTTGTGGAGTTTTAAAAATTATTTTATATAAATCTTGGTTTATTTGAGATACTGTAAGTGGCACCAGCTCCCCCTGATGACGATATCTACCAAGTAATATCACCCCTTTATCCCCTCTTATTTTAAGAGGGGAAATTCTCCCTCCCCCCTCTTTTCCAAAGAGGGGGTTAGGGGGAGTTATCCAATTCACACTATGAATTTGCACTTCTTTGACTAACAACCTTTTGTCATTGGGATCATTGGTTACATAAAGTCGGTTATGCTTTAAATCTTTACTTAAAACATAATACGGCCCGCCTTTACCGCCCACTTGTATCCCCTGTCTTTGGCCAATAGTGTAGTTATGAAGCCCAAAATGCTGTCCAATAACCAATTCTGTCATTCCAGAAGCCTTGAGTGCACCCGAAAGGCTATCCGGAATCCAGTTCTTTAATTCTAGATCCCGGCTCAAAGGCCGAGATGACAAACCCGAAGCCAACACTATCTCCCCTTTCTTCGCTTTTATTTTTTGTTGTAAAAAATCTTTCAGCCGAATTTTACCCACAAAACAGAGGCCCATACTTTCTTTTCTTTCCGCATTGGGCAATTTTATTTTTCGCGCCAACTCACGCACAGCGGTTTTTTTCATCCCCCCAATTGGGAATAATAAATGTGGCAATTGTTCGCTTTTGATGTTATAGATAAAGTAAGTTTGATCTTTGAATTCATCTTTACTCCGAAAAAGTTGTAAGTTGTAAGTTGTAGAGTTGTAAGTTTTTTGTTTTTCATACTTATTACTTACTAACTTACTACTTACTACTTGGGCATAATGTCCCGTAGCTAAATAATCAAATCCGTGATGGCGAGCCCAATTATATAACAATTTAAACTTAATTTCCTTATTGCACATTACATCCGGATTGGGGGTTCGGCCGGCTTTGTATTCGGAAAAAAAATACTTCATTACCGTATTTTGGTATTGCTTTTCAAAATCCAACGTATGCAGTTTAATGCCTAAAAATCCGGCCACCCTTAAGGCATCTCGCCTGTCCGAAAGCCACGGACATTCGTTTTTAAGTAATCCCTCTTGGCTCGTCCAATTCTTCATAAACGCACCTTCCACCTCAAAGCCCTGTTTGATAAGTAGATATGCCGAAACCGCGCTGTCAATTCCACCGCTTAATGCAATCAGCACCTTTTTTCTCTCTCCCTTAGGGAGCTCTCTCTTCCCTCTTTTCGAAAGAAGGGGTCTGGGGGAGTTCTGTTTCATACCACCCATTATAACCCATAGACCAAAACCTCTCAAGAATAAACTTTTGTTAAATAAATTTTAGATAAGTTTATTCTTCTGTTTCTTCTTCTGGTTGTTCTCCATCTTCAACATATTTTCCTTCTGCATCCTGATCGTCATTATCAAGATTTTGTCTTCCGTCACCTTCCCTTGTTCTTCTTTCTCTAATTGTCCTAGAAAACTCAGCTTTGGATATTTTTGATGACATAAATTTAAAATTATTATTTTGGTTTCCCTCTGTGTTCATCTAATTCTTTTTTTAAATCATCTAACCGCTTATCCTCTAAATCTAAATCACCTCCGTGCATTTTTTCCACCCCTCCCCTTACCCTCCTACGTTCTGGATTTCTTGGATCATCTTTATAATGATGATCTGGCCCTTGCAATGTTTTAGGCGGGGTTAAATGGGGGGTCATATATTTGATTCCTTTCTAAAATAATTTTATTAATTTTTTAAACTTTATTTGACAATAATAATACCTGCTCACTTGAGCACGTCCCTACCGCAGACCTAAGGCATTTTGGACTCTACATCCACGTCGCCCTAAATTTATTTTTACCAACTTCTCTACTTACTCACTTACAACTTACCAACTTACTTACTGATTTGATTATTGACTGCTGATTCGCTTATTGCTGATTGCTATTTAAAATCTTCTCCACTTGCTGTTTTATGCCTTCTAAGCTGGCTAATTCCAGTTTAACGCCATTAAAATACAAAGTCGGGGTGCCACCCACATTTAAACCCACTGCCTCTCTGACATCGGTTTCCACTCTGGCTTTAAAAGTTTTATTGTTTACATCCAATCTAAATTTTTCCAAATCCTTCACTCCGCTATCTTTGGCAATTTCCACAAATATTTCTGTGGGATTGGAAAGCTCCGACCATTTCTCTTGTCTCTCGTAAGCCAAGCCTACCCATTCCCAAAATTTACCTTGGGAATTGGCCGCTTCCGAGGCCAAAGCCGCCAAACCGGCATTTTTATGCATAGGTAATGGGTAATGCCGAAACACCACCTTAGTCTCTTTTAATTCAGTTGCAAAAGATTTTAAAATTGGTTCATAATTTTTACAAGCCGGACACTGAATATCTTCAAACGCCACCATGGTATTTTTAGCCTGTGGATTGCCTAAAATATGGTCATCGACCTGAACTTCACGCAATTTGTCGGTGGGCTTCACATCTTTTAAATTAAAATCCACACTCCCGGAAGTTGGTACTCCGCCGGAAATTGTAAACAAATAATATCCAAAACCTAGAAATAATAAAACTACAATCCCAATGGTTACAACTCTCTTAGTTCCTAACTTGCTATCGTCTTGATTTGAATATATATTTCCCATAATTTTTTTAGTATCTTGGTTGATTATTAATTGTCATTCTGAACTTGTTTCAGAATCTATGCTTACCTTATTTTTTTTAAAGAGATTCCGAAATAAATTCGGAATAACAAAAATAAATAAAACAGTTATTTTTACTTAACATCATCAACGCCTAACACCGCCCCACCCAAAAAATTTAATTGTTTAACCAACCCGCTTAAAAACGTAAGTTGTTTGGTTTCTCTAAATTGTGCGCTTGGATCCTTGGCTCCAAACAAAACAATAATGGCCGATTGATTAAACTGGTCCTTTACTAAAGCGGTAAAATTATATTTTGACTCATCTAGGTAACCGGTTTTACCCGCAATGATTTCCATTTCCCCATCTTTTAAGAGTTTATTAGTATTTTTTAATTTATGCAAATATCGTTTATTATTAATGGCCCTAAAATTATATTCCGCGGTTTTTCCCGCTAATAAAATAGTTTGGCTCGCAAAAGCTTTTTGAGCAATTTTGGCATAATCTTCAACTGTGCTGACGTTTTTTTCACTAATACCTGTGGGCTCCACAAATACAGTATTAATAGCACCTAAAACTTTAGCCTTTTCGTTCATTTTAGCAACAAACTCCTCTGAACTTAGCCCCGTACTTCTGGCTAAAGCATTGGTCGCATTATTAGCCGAAGCCACCAGCATAGCAAAAAACAAATCCTTTACTTTATAACTTACACCGGGTTTGGTGGCAATTCTAGCCCCACCTACTTCATCGGCTTTTTTAATCGTGACATTGCCTTGTAATTTTGGATTTTTATCCAATACCACCAAAGCCGTAATTAATTTGGTAAGCGAAGCCGGAGTCCAAGTTTTTTGGATATCTTTTTGCATTAATACTTTTCCGTTCGTACTATCAATTACCAAATAACTTTCCGCCGTTAAACCGTTATTCATGGCGCCTTGTGCAAAATCTTGAATATCTAAGGCTTTGGCTGAAAATGGCAAACAAACAATTACCAACAATAAGACTTTAATTAAAATTCTAATCATTGTTCTTACTTTATAATTTCCACCAAAGACGCCTGTCTGCCGACAAGGCAGGGATCCCGCTCTGCGGGACATACTTCATAATTCTTTACTCTTACCTCATAATTCATAATTCTTGATTCATAATTCAATACATATATGTGCATCGCATTATCCCATTAATGACTGTCCAAACTTCTTTTGCATTTGTTTTTTATAATCTTTAAACAAATCTTCCAAAGCCGAGCGAATGTGTCTCGCCACTTCGCTTTTATCACCGACTACAGAAGCATCCACCTCTACGGATTTAACTTCAAAGTTACCATCCATAGACAATTTGATTTTACTCCCAGAAGAAGCCCCACAAATTACCACAGTAGCCATTTGCGCTTGAATCACTTTGGCTTCCTTGCGCATTTCATTAATGTCTTTAAGTTTGTCAAAAATTCCCATAATTATAGATATTAAATGTTAAATGTTCGATATATTTTTCATTCCCCACTTTTGTTTTCCGACTTTTAGAATTCCACCCACAGAAGCTAAAAAGATTACCAAACAAACCAACCAACCTACCACCGGAATAAAACCTAAAACCAACATTCCGACCGAACCAAACACAGCCGTCTTCCAATCTAATATGGCATAATCGGCTCTGACTTTTAAAGTCTTCATTAACCACAAACCCAAAACCATCACAGCGAGTAAATAAGCCATTAATAATACTAACACATACCAGAGTAATAAAATAATCCCAATATAAAACCCAACAAAAGTTACTAATAACAGTATGCCAATAATTGGTGTGACAATTACACCCACTAAACCAATGCCCAAATTTTCCCAAAACTTTTCCATAACTCCGGTTGCCAATTGTTGATATTTTTCCTTCTGCCATCTTACTAACACCCACACGGTCAATAAAATCGCCAAAAACTTAACCACCACTCCCATACCTAACCAAGCTCGATGATTAACTTTAACTATTGGGGTATATTCTATGTCCGTAACTTTTGCCCCTTCTTTTACCACAGCGGGCTTAACTCCCTTATACTGAATTTTACCCATTACCTCGGCCTTGGGTCCAAAAACCAAATTACCTTCGTTTTTTCGGTCCCCGGCAATCCTCACTTTGACTGCTTTACTGATTTTATTATTAATAGTTAAGTTTCCGGCCATAACCCGCACATCCCCAGCCACCGGCGCATCTAAAATTGCATTTCCGCCGGCTAAAATTAAATCTCCGCCTACGCTGGCTTTTTCGGTTAAGCTAATGTTGCCTCCGGCAACTAATAAATCTCCGGCAATGGGTCCGGAAATGGTTAAATTTCCACCCACGACTCGAGCATCACCCCCTACTTTTCCACTTAAAGCCAAAGATCCGCCCGCCACGTTTAAATCTTCTTCTACATCACCAATAACGGTAACCATACCTCCGGCTGTCATTAAATCCCCTTGAATGACACCATTGGCAGTTACATTGGCGCCCACAGCATATAAATTTTTTCTACTTTCCGAGGCTGATACAGTAACATTGGGATCCTCGTTTGACTTGGGTGCCAAAAACTCCGCTGCTTGTGTGCTGGGAGCCAACAAAAAAACCGACATTAATCCCAAAACTACAAATTTTTTGTTCATATATTTTCAATTAATGTTCTTTAAATTATTATAACAAATTGTTTAAATTTTCACTATTCTCCAATACACGCATTAAAGGCCTTAACCTGAGAATTAAACCTAAACACCACCTCTTTTTGCTGATCAATTCGATTATTAAAGACTTTTATAAGCGCATTATAGGCCTCTACCTGTTTGTTATAAATTTCTAATTCGCTCTTACTTTTGGGCTCAGTAGCAGATTCAATTTCCAACTTAAGTTGATTAATTTGCTTTTCTAAAGTATTAATTTCCACCGTATTGGCATCGATTTGAGCTTTTAAAAATTCATCCACCTTGGGACATTCGGTAGTGGGCCGACCAAACTCTTGCACAGCAAGCCAAGTGGTTTTACCCTCAAACTTACCCTTCATTACCGCCACGCCAATTTCTGTAAATTTCCCATTTAAAATATTGGCTCTATGCCCCGGACTGTTCATCCAAGCGTCAACCAACTCTGCATCATCTTTATAATTTCCTAAAGCTAAATTTTCCCCCACACTAATATAAGCATAACCAATCTGTTTTGCCAAATCTGCCGGACCTTTGCCTAAAGGCGAAAGGTGTTCAAAATATTGATTGGCAAACATATCCTGCACCTTTAGTAAAGCCATTTGGTTTAATTCTTCATTTTCCTGCAAGATTGTCTTACCGTACTGCACCCGTTCCTGATTGGTCTGTTCAATAACACCTTTTAAAGTTAACTTAGCGTTGACGGATTCAAATTTAGCTCTAAGTCCCCCGGGGGTAAAAATTTCCGTGTGTAAATTTTCAATCACCTCGCCTTGTTTTAAACTTTTTGTCCATTGTTTAATTTTGGCAGTGTGGTTGGAATAAAATTCAAAAGCCCATAAACCTAACACTACTATAATTAAAATACTGATTATTTTTTTCATTCTGTTTATATCTCCTAATTACAACAAATTAATCTCTTAGGGCTTTTATCACAAAATCTATATGCTCATCTTCACTTACACCTAACTCCGCTATCCCTAAAGCAATATCTGCTCGGCTGACTTTAGCGGCAAAACCTTTATCTTTTAACTTCTTCTTAACTGACCTAGCTTCCAAACTATTTAACCCATCGGGTTTCATTTTAGAAACCGCCACCACAAACCCGCATAACTCATCTACGGCAAATAAACACTTGGCCATGGGGGTGGTTCTGGGCACTCCGCTATATAGTGCGTGGCCTAAAATGGCTTGAATAATTTCGTCCGGGTAGCCTAAACTTTGCAAATGCCGAACGCCTTCAAACGGATGTCCCGTCTGTTTTTCTGCATTCACTTCAGGAAACTTTTCATAATCAAAATCGTGAAGTAATCCGGCCATGCCCCATATTTCCTCATTGCCACCATATTTTTTAGCGTAAGCCCGCATAGCTTTTTCCACACTATACATATGGTTTCTAAGACTTTCGGACTTTACCCACTCACACATTAAATTGTTTGCAATTTCACGACTAATGTTCATGCTGGTAAGTTTTATTTTGTCTGAGCGAGGTCAACTCCTTAGGACAACCAGGAAATTTTTCTATTAAAAGTGTATAGTGATAATTCATTCCAGAAAGTTTTATAAATTTAATTTTTAATTTACCTAAAAATTTTAAATTTACTTGATTAATAAACTCACTAAATTTTTCCATATCAGTTGGATGTTTGTATATTAATTGAATAAACATTACTGAATTATCAGACATTAACTTATAATATTTATTTAATATATGGAATAATACTTCTGGCTTTTGATAAATGTATTTCCAACCCCGATACATTCGTTCAATTAACACATCTGCCTTGGTACCTGACATTACTCTACTTAATTCTCTAAAAGTTTCCGGTTGTGTTAAATCTGCTGGCACTTGTTGATTATTTACACTTACTCTGGAAACTACTGTGTGCGATGTTGGATCTAAAATTTTACTACTATAATTGTAAATATCTTTATCCTCCAAACAAATAGCATAAGACCTTGCCACCTGTGGCATACTAGCCCTTAAACCATACCCGGGTCCACCCACCTCAATCAAAACCAAATCTTCCCTACCAGGAAATCTAAAAAATAAAAATTCGTTAATATCTAAACTTTCCCCTAAAACTCCTTTAAAATCTTTAGAAATTTCAGTTTGATTTTCATCAAACCTATTCCAGGAACTCCTATCTGAAAAGTCTACTACACTCTTAGCATTGGTTCGGGTATCAATACCATGAGATTCCCTTACTTTTCCTGCTTGTACTTGTTCATAATGATGCAAGCTTGACCTTAACTCCCTAATCCGATCCTTTGGTAAACCAATTCTTTTTTCCATTTTTATAATTTTTCTATTATTGCTTTTAAATATTTATCCAAATTGGGAAGTTTTTTTATTTCCGCTAAACTTAACCATTTATACTGCAAATGCTCTTGCCGGTTAATAGCGGGTTCGCCGGTTATAATGCCCAAATAAGTTAACCGCACCACATGTCGTTCGGCTAGCTGGTGAAGATTTTTGTCTGTGGATTTGTGAGCAAATATATCTTGAGCGGAAATTAATTTCGGCTCTTCTGTATAGTCTAATTGAGTTTCTTCCTGAATTTCTCGCTTTAAATTATCTAACAAACTCACTCCGGGCAAAATCCGCCCACCTGGAATATCCCAAGTCTCTCCGGCATCCGGGTAGGTTTGGGGGTTTCTTAATAATACCAAAAATTTTCCTTCCGAATTTTGCAGTAAAATTTTTACTCCGACTTGCAATTCCATAAAATTTCCATTTTCAATATTCTCTAAGAGTAAATTTATTTTTGGGCTTTAATAAATTCCACCACCGACTCTTTAAACATAGTCTGCTCTTCGCCGGAGTTTAAATTTTTAAGTTTATATTTATTATTTTTCACTTCTTCATCGCCAATTACCAAAATAAACCCTATCCCTTCTCGGTCGGCAAATTTAATTTGCGCGGGTAATTTTTTATCGGTTAAATCCACTGCCACATTTAAGCCTAATTTTCTTAAATCGTCAGCCAACGTCACTGAGGGAGTTTTAAACCCTTCCAAATGACAAATGTATAAATCCACTTCCGTTTTGTACTTAGGCAATAAATTGTAAGTTTCCAAAAAGTCACGAGTCGTTACATCACCCCACCCAAACCCAATGCCACTAACTTTTTCCACGCCAAATATACTCACTAAATCGTCATACCTACCTCCCCCAAACAAAGCTCTGGGGTTAGAAGGACTCGTGTCGTACATTTCAAACACCGTGCCGGTGTAATAATCAAAACCCCGAACAAGACCAATATCAAAAGCCAAATTTTTAACACCCAAGGAGTTCAACTCTTGCATAATGGCTTTTAATTCACCTACCGATTCATGAGCTTGAATTTCTTCCGGTAAATCGTTTAAATCGTTGGTGCCAATAATTTTATGCAAAACTTTAAATCTGGCGTTACCTAAAATTGCCTCACCCTGTTCCTCAAATTCTTTGGGACTTAATTTACGCATTCGGTCTAAAAGTTTAGCGGTATTTTTCTTTTCCGTTTCATTTAGCCTTAAAAAGTCAATTAATAAATGATTCAGAAATTTTCGGCTGTTTAAATGAATCACAAACTGTTCATCTTTGGCGCCAAAAGTTTTCATCATATCGTAAGCTAAGCGCACAATTTCCACATCGGCGTCTTTGCCTTCCACGCCAAACATATCGACATTTAATTGCCAATGTTCTCTAAGTCTGCCTCGTTGAGGTTTTTCGTAACGAAACAAATTGGGAATACTAAACCACCGCAGAGGTAAAGATAGCTCTTTGCGCTTTTGCGCCACCATTCTCGCCACCGTAGGAGTCATTTCCGGACGAATCGTAACTTCCCGACCCCCGCGGTCCATAAACGAATAGGTTTGTTCATTGATAATTTCATCGCCACTTTTGGCCTTGTATAACTCGGTTTCTTCTAAAATGGAAGCGCTGTATTCCACGTAACCGTATTTTTTAGCCACCTTGCGCCAAACGCTAAAAATATAGTCCTGAATAAAGTGATCTGCGGGATAAAAATCCCGAGTACCCTTGTAGCTTTCCAGACTTAGATTTTTTGATGTCATATAAAAAAGGCTTTAATTGCCTTAATTATACATAAAATAGAGTAATTTTACAAACTTTATACAATTTTTCCTAAATCATTCTCAACGATAATTGGCGCCATTGCCCCATATAATTTTCAATGACTTTTTATATTATCAAGTTTTACTTTTTGGAGCGGGATAAGGGAATCGAACCCTCGTCTCAACCTTGGGAAGGTCGCATACTGCCACTGTACGAATCCCGCAAATACTTTTTTCCCCTCCTAAAATAGGAGGGGACTAAGGGGTGGTATCACAAATATTTTTTTATTTCATTAATTACCCCTTCTAAATTCTCTAAAACATCTTTATTTTGGAATCTAATTACTTTTATATTTTGGCTTTCAATAAATTTCTGCCTAATTATATCTTTCTCAAAACTTTTTATGTTATCATGCGTAGCTCCGTCTAATTCAATACCCAACCGAATTTGGGGAGAATAAAAATCGAGAACAAACTTACCTACACCATATTGTCTTCTAAATTTTTTTCCCAACTTGCTTGCTCTTAATTGCTCCCAAAGAATAATCTCAGGCAAACCGGAATTATTTCGTAAGTGCTTTCTAACTAATTTTAATTTAATATTGTTATAAAGATAATTCATTCTACCACCCCCTCCCCCTCCTGTTCCAGGAGGGGTTAAAAAACTTTTACCGCATCAACAACTCAAAAACTGGTTTAAAGAAAGGGTCGGCATTGGGACCATACACCATTGCCCCGCCAAGCCCACCGGTAAGTGTTATAAGAATTAGACCAAGCAAAGCTAAAAGAATTATAAACTTAGCTCTGCGAGCTTATGGTAAAAATGGACAACTAAAACCTAACCCCTATAACCTTTTCATATAATACCAAATTTTTGACATTAACAAAAGATTGTGAAAAAATGAAAGAGTATGAAAAAATCCCCCCGCAAAATCCCCAGCTGTATGGCCACTCAGCACCCCGACCACGCCTCGGTGCCTTTTTGGCAAAAAAACAGTGCGTTTATTCCGGCTGTCCACGAAACCCAAGAAAGCTTTACCTGTTTTAAAGACTTAAATACCGATGAATACATGTGGGACTGGGAAGGTAAATTAGTCGATGAATCGGTAGTAGAAAGAATGTTAGCCGATCATTACGATTATTTTAAAACTCATCAATTAGGCAAAAATAAATTTTTAACTTTCCGTTTGCCCAACCCCAAAGTTCAGCACGAATTCCGAATGTCTCGGGCGCTAATGGGCATACTCACGGCAACCGGCCTAGCTCGCCAAACCCAACTTCACGCCCCCCCTTTGTTTGAAGTAATTTTACCCATGACCGAAACCGCCGAGGAGTTAATTGCCATTCAAGAAGCTTTTAAAGAAATTGCTTGCTTAAGACACCCGCTTAACCGCATGGAAGAAAATTGCGAAATGTTTTTAGAAGTCATTCCTTTGTTTGAAACCGTTAACAGCATTATTCATTCTCATAAAATTTTAGAAAAATATTTGGCGCTTTATGAACACAAATTTAAAAGCCGACCCAAATATTTAAGGCCTTTTGTGGCGCGTTCCGACCCGGCATTAAACTCCGGTTTGGTCCCCACAGTTTTGGCCATAAAACTTGCCTTTTCCCGCTATTTGCACTTTAGTAAAAAACATCGTTTGCCCCTCTACCCAATTATTGGCGCCGGCACTTTACCCTTTCGAGGCGGACTTAACCCCAATTCACCGGAAGCTTTTTGTGCCGAATACCGAGGCGTAAAAACCACCACCATCCAAAGTGCTTTTCGTTACGATTTTCCCAAAGCGCAAGTTAAAAAAGCGCTTACTTACTTTAACGAAACTTTCCCCAAACACTCAGCCAAAACCCTAAGCCCAACCGAAGAACAAACTTTAATCCAACTTACTCAAACCTTTGAAGCTGTTTACCAACCCACCGTAGAAAGCCTGGCTCCTCTCATTAATCAAGTGGCTTTACATTTTCCCAAAAGACGGGAAAGAGTTCAACATATTGGCTTGTTTGGTTATAGTCGAGGCACAGGCAAAGTGCGCTTGCCCAGAGCCATTAGCTTTACCGGCAGTTTATATGCTTTAGGCTTGCCTCCGGAATTAATTGGCACCGGCAGAGGCATAAAAACCGCCATAGATAATGGCACAATTCAACTTTTAGAAAAAACTTATCTGAATTTAAAAACAGATTTATTATTCGCCGGTCAATTCCTGTACAAACCGGGGCTTTTGGCTTTAAGTAAAAAATTCCCGGGTTTAAAACAGGTTTGGCAAGATGTTCAGGCTTTAGAAAGTTATTTACTCACCGAATTTAGCGCCCAAACCCCACAAGCCAAAGCCCACCAACAGTTATCCGCCCAGCTCCATAAACAAATTTTTACTCAAAAATCATTAACTAAACTCATAGAAAAACAAGCTGTGTTAAGGCACAGTTTGGGATAAAAGATAGAATTATGAATAGTGAATTAAGAATTATGCCAAAAAAAACAGAAAACTATTTACCAGAGCCAGAGGAAACACATTACGAAGATGTCCTTTCTGGATTACACCCCTTTGAAGGCGGTACTGATTGGGATTATAAACATAATAAAAAGCCGACACCAAAAAACCCTACGAAACCAAAAAACATTTAAATAAATAAAAACGGCGGGCAGACTGGTTAAGGTCCGCCCGCTTTTGCGCATCTACGCGAACTGCAATTTGAGTCCCGGGGCCACGGCGACCCCGGTGAGGTCGTACAAACGGGACGACGCGTCCCCTTTCTGCACAACTATCTCAACGAACCGCTTGTTCGCCCGCCCGACCCAGAGGCCAGACGAACCCACGACCGCGGCGAGGGTACCACACGGGACGTCCTTGAGTTTCGGGTAGCACGGGAGGCGAACCTCTGTGCCACCAAGATCCAGGGCAAGCGTGCGACCGGGACGAAAGCCGATGTCGCTCGGCAACGCCGTTGTTTTAATGTTGCCGAACTTGTCCACTATCCCGACGAAACCCCCGCCCCCACGGATCCGTGCCACCGCCATTTCCCGTCCCGGAACTTCCTTACCTGACATGACCGCATTGGCCAGGTCAGGAAGGAACTCGTAGGAACGGAACTGCGTGGAAGTCACGTACTTCCACTGGTACCGCGGAATCCCGACCGCCCCCAGCACCTCTGGACAAATCTCGTGAACTCGCACCCGCAGGCGCCTGTTCAAAAGATTTTGAAGGAGCGGAAGCACCCGACCCTCCACAGTCGGGAAAATATCCGCGTTCCCCACCCGCAGATGTCCAAACGGCGAACCGTTCGGCAGTCGCTTCTTGTTCACGCCCCTAGGGGCGACGTTGAACAGAATTACCGCCTTGTTCCCCCGGGTTGCGTCCAGCAGGTCAACCAACTGAACGAACCCCTCTACTTCGCTATCCACCCCAATTGGGGTGACCGAGGTGAAGACAGACTCGCCGATCCCCGTCAAAAGACGCGTGGTGATGCGACCCCGGGCATTGTCGTCGCCCAGAGTGTCGCTGATGTAAATGCAATTCATTTTTTCCTCCCTAAAATTTTGCCTACCTGGTGAAGGTGGCAAAACTGCGAAGGAGAAAACTCACGCGCAATTTAGCCACTTCCACAAGCGGGTTCGCATCATCATGTTTTGATTTATGTAATAAAATATTTTCATAAAGTTTAATTACCCTTTTTATAACTCTGGTATCATCCTGGGCAAGTACACCTAAGACGGAATCCAAAATTTAGTTTCTATGATAACTGGATTCCGGATATTCCGCCCTTTGGGACAAAGAGCAGAATTCCGGAATGACAAAGTGTGAATATTCGTCTTACTCACCCGCTACTGTGTATGATTCCCCTCAGAGGGGATAAAAAACAAACCCCGCCCTTTGCAAAGGGCGGGGTTTAGAAATAATATCTAAACTAGCCTTTGCGAGTAGCAAAAGGCATCATCATAACTACAGTTTGGGCTAATTTCTTATTCATCTTAATTCCAGCTTACGCTTATTTTTTCCGCTTGTCAAGCAAAGTCGGCAAGGCAACCAAAATGATCGCCAACACTGCAATTCCTAAAACCACATAAAATAATTCTATTTTCATAATTTTAAATTTCCTTTGTTATTTTTATTATAATTATACTCCAATACCATAAAGCAAAGGCAAAAGTAAGACTAAAAAGCATCCAAACTCCTTTTAAATCAGAAACCGAGGGCAAAATCGCAGAACTAAAAGCCACTGTCCCAACTTGCGATGCTATATCTGAAACTTTAATTAATTGTTCATTGGTAAGTCTAATCATCTGCTATAATTATATTATGGGAAAAACTCCAGGTCAACCTTCCAAGCTATTATGCGTGGGTTCCATTGCCTACGATAGCATCATTACGCCCTTTGGCGAAATCCACAAGACCTTAGGCGGGAGCGCCAGCCATTTTGCTTTGGCCTCCGGTTTTTTTGCCCCCACAGCCATTGTGGGCGTGGTAGGCAATGATTTTAAACATTTCTCCGTCTTTATAAAACACAAAGTGGATATTTCCGGCTTAAAGCAAAAACCGGGTAAAACTTTTCATTGGCAAGGCAAATACCATAAAGATTTAAACCACCGCGATACCCTAAAAACCGAATTGGGCGTCTTTGCCGACTTTGTCCCTGAACTAACTTTCAGACACGCCCAATCCACCTATGTATTTTTAGGCAATATCCACCCTAAACTGCAACTGGAAGTTTTAAAACAAATCCAATCGGCCCAGCGGACAAAATTTATTGGTTTGGACACCATGAATTTTTGGATAAACTCTGCCAAGGCCGATTTGCTAAAAGTCATCAAACAAGTCCACCTGCTTACGCTGAACGAAACAGAGGCGCAAGAACTTTCTCACACTACCAACCTGTTTGACAGCGCGCAAAAAATTTATAAACTCATGAACCCCAAACTTAAACCCTTGCTCATTATTAAGCAAGGCGCCCAAGGTATGACATTATTTTTTGCCAATGGCAAAAACGCCAAACTCAACCACTTTTCTTTGCCCGCAGTTAAACTTAAAAAAGTTAAAGACCCCACCGGCGCCGGCGATGTTTTTGCCGGCGCCCTTATGGGTTATATTGCCAAACACCAAAATACCACTTTAAATTTTATTAAAACCGCTTGCGAAATAGCCACGGTCTTAGCCAGTTTTTGTGTGGAAGATTTTGGCACCCTTAAACTTACCAACTTAGACTTTGAGGCAATTGAAACTCGCTTAAAAAAATATCAAAAAACCTTATCAAGCACAATGTCTAAAACCTAATTACTAATTTCCAATCAATGACGAATAAAATACGATAGATAATAATTTAATTTGTCATTCGATATTAGTCATTAGTCATTAGCAATCTGCTTTATATTTTCTCCATTTCCACTTGCCTCGGGATGAGTTTTACCGTGGGCGAAGAAATAACGCTCAGCACAAATTTTACCCCTAATTGCGCCACAATAATTTGCCACAACACCGCCCCGGGCAAAGTGCCATAAAACGCAATTCCTACAAACAACAAACTATCTATCACTAACGCAATGGTATTGGAAATTAAAACCGCTTCCACATCTCCGAATTTTTTATACACCCGAGAAAATATTTCCGTATCTACCAACTCCGAAACCATTTGCGCAATTATGCTGGCAATTGCAATTCTCCCCACTGGCAAAAGAATTTTTTCATACGCCTCCTGCAGTCCCCACTGCGGAGCCGGAGCTAATTTACCCACCAAGATTAAACAAATTGCCATCACCACATTTACCAAGACAGCCAAAATTACAATTTGACGCGCTTGTTTTTTACCCAAAGTCTTGTGCACAAAATCTCGCAAGGTAAAAGTAAACGGATAAATAATGGTTCCGCCGGCCACTGCCCAAGTCGTAAACGGAATGAGGGCGATTTTAACTGCCAAGACATTGGCAATAATTTGAAACGCCACATACAAACTGGCAGCTATGGGCCCGTGATTGGAATTTAGGTTATGGTTCTCTTGCATGGAATTATTCATTGGTGGTCTAGTTTAATTATTTGGATATTGAATATTATAACACACAAACTACGCCATCAGACGTATTGGTCATATTGGTCTGATAAATTCTGTCTTGTCATCCCGTCCGCCATCTGGTGGATGGATCTGGAATCCATTTTCTATATAATAAATTGCAAAACATTATTTCTTTAAACTATCATTAAGATTTGACAATTTTCCCAGCTTTCCTTTAAACTCCTCCTTGAAAGGAGGATACCATGCAAGAATGGGATCCTCACGGGCCGGAGGTCGACCGCCATGCGGCCGACGCCCTGCCCACCCCCACCACTTCAGGGGGTTGCTCACTTGAGCACCCCCGCCCGCCGGTGCGACCGCCGGCGGAACCCCCGAAACAACCGTCGCCCACCGTTGAGTGGGCGGGGCGAGCCGATCACGAGTGCTTTCCGCGCAAGTGATCAAGCTTTCCCGCGCGCCGGTACCATCCACCGGCGCGCTTTTCTTATTTTCTTACCTGCTTATTTACTTACTCGCTTACCAACTTACAACTTACCACCCCCTTTGTCCACACCTTTTTTTCCGAAAAATTTGCTATATTAAAAATATAAAAAATTAATTTAGAATTTACAGGTTTAGTCAAGAACAAGACATTTTGCGAGAATTTTTGGAGACGTATGCATCATACGGCGACAAAAAGCGTAGCAAAATAACGAAGTAATTGGCTAAATGCATGTTTTAAAGCTTAGGGCTTTGCCCTAGCTAAAACATGCAGTCCTGTGAATTCTATTGTTAAAATTCTAAAAAGCAAAGTTTAGATACCAAAAACCCAAGGCTAAATTTAAACAACCCTTAAACTTTTGGTAATAACTTCACTTTTTTGAAGTTTGGCAAAAAAATATATGGCAAAAATTTTTGCAGAATATATTTGGATGGATGGCAAAAAACCCACTGCCAAACTCCGTTCCAAAACCAAAGTTTTAGATGGCCCAGTAAGAGAAGTTAAAGACATCCCCGATTGGGGTTTTGACGGCAGTAGCACCGAACAAGCCGAAGGTCATTTTTCCGACTGCGCTTTGCGTCCGGTGTATTTTATGCCCGACCCGATTCGGGGAGAGCCTAACATTTTAGTCATGTGCGAAGTCTTAAATGCCGACGGCACTCCCCACCCCACTAACACCCGCAGTGTGCTTAGACAAGTGGCGGAAAAATATCAAGAACACGAACCTTGGTTTGGCTTTGAGCAAGAATACACCCTCTACCGCAAAGATTGGCCCTATGGCTGGCCTAAAGACGGTTTTCCTCACCCGCAAGGCAAATATTATTGCGGAGTGGGTAGCGACGAAGTCTATGGCCGAAGACTTGTAGAAGCCCATTTAAAAGATTGTTTAAAAGCCGGCTTTGCCATTTCCGGCATTAATGCCGAAGTCATGCCGGCGCAGTGGGAATTTCAAATTGGCGTACTTCCGCCTTTGGAAGCCGGCGACCAGTTGTGGCTGGCACGTTGGATTTTATATCGCCATGGCGAAGATTTTGAAATGTATGCCAAACTGGACCCCAAACCCATGACTGGCGATTGGAATGGCGCCGGTGGCCATACCAATTTTTCCACCAAAGCCATGCGCCAAGATGGCGGACTGGAAGTGATTAATAAAGCCTGTGAACAACTGGGCAAATTTCATAACGCCCACATGCGCGTGTATGGCGCCAACAACGACAAACGCTTAACCGGCAAACACGAAACTTGCAGTTATAAACAATTCCGCTATGGCGTTTCCGATAGAGGCGCGAGCATTAGAATCCCCATGGCCACTGCCAATGCTAAAAAAGGTTATTTGGAAGACAGGCGCCCCGCTGCCAACTTAGACCCCTACCAAATTGCCACGGCGCTTATTGAAACCACTTGTGGAGAAGGCTTTAACCCCGACAAATACCACTGGGAAAATTTTAAACCCGAAGCCTAATAATTTAAAACTCTTCTTGGCAAATATGACTAACCCAGATCAGAGATTTTTAGTTCCTGAAAAAATTAATCCAATAGAACTAATTGATTTCATTAACTCTCCGGAGCTTAGAAAATTACTGCTCACTCATATTAAAAAAAAATTTCGGGGAAACCGCTTATTAATCGAACAAGCTGAAGATATTATCCAAACAGCCTTACTTAAAGCAACGGCAAACATATCTACACAACAAGATAAACAAAATTTAATAGGTTGGCTTATTACAATTGTCAATCATACCGCCATAGATGCCATTCGTGCCAGCAGACCTCATCAACGAATTGTAGATGTTAATCAAGAAAATAATTTAGATGCCATCCCTCACCCTCCTAGAAATTTTGACCAAGGATTAATAGCAAAAGACTTACTAGAAAAAGCCAATCGGGAGTTACTCAACAAAATAACTCATGACCCTCACGGGGTGAAAAAAACTTATCTTTTATACACTATAAAATTATACCAATTAAAAAAACAGGAGGGTATGAGTTATGAAGAAATTGCAGAAGATGAGAAAATAAACATAAACACCGTTAAGGCAAGAATATCTGAATACGAAAAAAGACTTAAAGTGGCTTTAAAACAGCTCATGACGAGATCATCTTAAATATACTAAAAGCCTGGCTATGCCAGGCTTTTAGTTATTAACTGAAACTTATTCCTTAAACATGGCCAGCTTTATGTGGCAATGTATGTTTGGTATATCCTAACAAATTTAACACAACCCACAATACTAAAACCGAAACCACAAAACCCAATACAGCAATCTTCATTAAATTGGCAATTCTCCCTTGAGCGATTTTTAAAGATTTACCGGTTAAAATATAACCTTCTTTCTCACCTGCTTTGTAAGGTTTTAAAATAGTGGCAATTCTTACTCCTGCCTTAGGTGACCAAGTAAAATACACTTCACCTTTTTGCTTGGCTGTGGCCAAACTCCCTTTAAGCGGACTGGGGTTGGCCCCATCTAATTGTCCGTTACCGGCTACAAACTTACCTTCGCTATCGTAAATATTTACAAAAGGCGTTAAATCTTTAGCCATATCCACCGGCGGAATAGAACCAAACAAACTGGGATCCTGACCTTGGCTTAAACTTTCGTAAAAACTTGCCATAATTTCGGTTTGCGGATCATTTGCGCTCATTCTGAGCACTTGTTGACCAACCAAAAACGCAAACCCAAAACTTAAAGCTAACACGCCTACCCAAACCAAAAAAACTTTTTGCACTCCACCGGGGAGCTGTTCATGATGTTGATGTGTATTTTCCATTAATGTGTATTTAATTTTTAACCTAAATATTATATCACACCTTTTATTCATTCTTATAGAATCGATAATTGACAAAATAAAAGGATTGTGATATAATTATAATCTTAGTTTTAACCCCTATCAATTGACCCCAATAAATAACAACGAAACTTCCTTTCACGGCCTAGGCATTGCGCCTAAGCTGTTAGAAATTCTTACTCATAAAGGCTTTAAAACCCCTACTCCCATTCAACTGCAAGCCATACCCATTGCCATAGAAGGCAAAGACGTTATGGGTATTGCTCAAACGGGTACAGGCAAAACCTTAGGTTTTGGCGTGCCCATGCTCCAAAGAATTGCGCAAAATAAATTTAAAGGCCTCGTTTTATTACCTACCCGCGAATTAGCCATTCAAGTTAACGAAGCCTTGCAAAATTTAGGCAGAAGCTTAGGCTTAAAAACCGCCGTATTAATTGGGGGCGAAGCCATCTCTCGCCAAATGTATGCTTTAAGAAACCGGCCCCACGTAATTATTGCCACCCCCGGAAGACTCATTGACCACTTAGAACAAAAAAGTATTGGCTTAGCCGATATTGGCATTTTAGTTTTAGACGAAGCCGATAGAATGTTAGATATGGGTTTTGCCCCCCAATTGAAACAAATTTTAAACCACGTACCCAAGGAAAGACAGACCATGCTCTTTTCCGCCACCATGGACCCGGAAATTGTTAAAATCGCTTCCACTTATATGAAGCTACCGGTGCGAGTGGAAGTGGCACCGGCCGGCTCCACTGCCAGCAAAGTGACTCAAGAAATAATTTTTGTGGACCGACAAGGTAAAATGCCGGAATTGTTGAAAATTTTAAATGAATACAAAGGCAGTACTTTGGTTTTTTCCCGTACCAAACACGGAGCCAGAAAAATTGCCGGCGAATTAAAATTACAAAAATTTACAGCCACCGAAATCCATTCCAACAAATCTTTAAGTCAAAGGTTAGAAGCTTTGCGAGGCTTTAAGCTGGGCAAATACCGCGTCTTAGTGGCAACCGATATTGCCGCTCGTGGCCTGGACGTAAGTGGCATTGAATTGGTAATTAATTACGATTTACCCGAACAAGCCAGCGACTATGTGCATAGAATCGGCCGAACCGGCAGAGCCGAACAAGCCGGCCATGCCATTTCTTTGGCTACCTTAGACCAAAAACGCGATGTCTGGAACATTGAACGTTTAATTAAAAAACAACTGCCCACCAAAAACTTGGCTTCCTCTAGACCGGTTGCGCCGTTTAAAAATTTTTCCGCTCACCGACCAAGTTACCGAGCACCGTTTAACCAAACGCCTCCGCTGGGCCTTAACAATTCCGCTACCCCCAAACCGATTTACAAAAAATTTGACTCCCCTACCCATTCGGAAAATAACGAACGGCTTACCAATGGTCGTTTTAACCGTTCCCGTTCCGGTTTTGGCGCCCGAAAAAAACCCAATCCTTTTTCACGATTCGGTCGTCCGAGGTTCGGCAGGGCTTTTAAAAAATCTTTTTCCAGGTAATCTATTTTTGATTGATGATGTGCTGAACTCTACCCACCTGACCGGAAGCTAACCTTACCTTAATGCCATGCGGATGAAAAGCGGAATTCGTTAAAATTTCCAGAACCTTCCCCCGGGTTAATTGCCCGGTTTTTTGGTGGGCTTTTAAAACCACTTCCACTTCTAAACCTATGCTAATATTGTCTCTCAGTTGTCCGTTCATAAAATATCAAAAAACTACTATTGTAATCTGGTAACCATTCCCTCCAGAGGCGGGCAAGCGCGCGAATGGTTACCAGGTATGCAGGAGTTTTCTTAAGTGGCGATAATTGGGAATGGTCTCTGCCACCAACCGCCAAAACGCCGGAGAATGATTAAACTCTTTCAAATGGCACAGCTCATGCACCACCAAATAATTCAGTTGGTCTTCGGGTAAAAAAACAATTTTATAATTAAAATTTAAATTGCCTTTTCGACTGCAACTCCCCCACCGAGTTTTTTGGTTTCTGATGCGAATGTGTTTGTACTCAAACCCGTAATGTTGGTTTAAGGCTTGCACCTTAGCCACCGCTAACTTAAAAGCCTGCTGTTTGTAATGCAAATATTCACGTCGGCTGGATTTCGGCAGTATCCGGTGTGAAATGAGCTTAAATTTTTCCAAAGCTTTAACTACCCAATTTAACTTCTTTTGTAAAAACTTTTCCGCCACGCAAAAATCCATTCCCCTAGGCAGAGTTAAAGTGACCGAAGCGTCGCACGCCACGCTTAACCGCATCCGTTTTGCTCTACTACTCACCTTTAAACAATAAGGCAGAGTTTGATGTTGATAAGTAATCTGTTTTTGCACAATTAGGCTCCCAAGGCTAATGACTTACCCAATATAACACAAACCCCATTACAGCTGCGCAAGGAATGGTAAGCACCCATGCCCACAAAATTTTGAAAGCCACATGCCAACGAACCGCAGACAGTCTTCGGCTGGCACCCACGCCGGAAATGGCTCCGGTAATCACGTGCGTGGTGGACACCGGCACGCCAAAATGAGTGGAAATAAACAAACTAATCGCACTGGCCGTTTCCGCGCACACGCCATCTATGGGTCTTAATTTTACTATTTTCTGCCCCATGGTCTTAACAATGCGCCATCCGCCCAGTAAAGTCCCTAGTCCCATGGCCCCGTGGGCAGAAAGCACCACCCACAGCGGAATTTTAAAAGTCGATAAAACTCCGGCAGAAACCAATAAACTGGTAATGATCCCCATGGTTTTTTGCGCGTCATTGCCCCCATGGCCTAAAGAATACAGGGCTGCGGAAACCAATTGCAACCGTTTTGACCACACGTTCACCGGAGTGGGAGAAGCTTGACGCTTGTACAACACCCAAGAAGTGATAATAATAAAAAGATAAGCCAGAAAAAACCCAATTAAAGGCGCAAACACAATAAACACCAAAGTTTTGGTCCAGCCTGCCCACAAAATTACCTTCAACCCGCCTTTGGCCACAGCCGAACCCACATACCCGCCAATTAGCGCGTGAGAGGAACTGGTGGGCAAACCCAAATACCAAGTCATTAAATTCCATAGAATGGCGCCTAACAATCCGGCTAAAACCACTGCCGGAGTCACCACAGCAATATCAATTAGCCCTTTCCCAATGGTTTTGGCCACCGAAGTACCAAACACTAAAAAAGCGATAAAATTAAAAAAAGCCGCCCAAGCCACTGCCTGACGCGGACTTAAGACGCGGGTAGATACAATGGTGGCTACCGAATTAGCCGCGTCGTGAATGCCATTGGTAAAATCAAAAGCTAACGCAATAAAAATAATAAAGATAATAAACAGCGTAATGTGCTCCATAGTTGTAAGCCCTACCCTGCTTTAACCACAATCCCTTCAATAATGTTGCAAACATTCTGAAACTTATCTAACACTTGTTCCAAATTTTCCAGTAAGTCTTTAATTTTAATTACCGTAATGGGGTTGGTTTCCGAATTAAATAATTTACTAATCGCCTCGGTAAAAATTTTGTCCGCCTCGTCTTCCAAATTATGAATTCTAATTTTTACTTCTACTAATTCGGACGTGTGCTTTAATTTTTCCATAACCGTTAGCATTTTACCCATTTCTTCCCCAGCCTGAAGCATAAGCGGAGCAAAAGCTTCCAAGCCAAAAAATTTCTTCTCCACCCCGTAAAGTTGCACGTTATGAATTATGTTTTCCACTAAATCTATAATGTCATCTAACTGGTGAGCTAACAAATAAATATCCTCCCGGTCTATGGGAGTCATAAAGCTGGTGTTTAGTTGGGTAATAATTTCGTGGGTTTTTTCGTCGCCCAAATGTTCAATTTCCGAAGCTCGTTTGGAAAATTCACTAAAATTGTTAAACTCTTGAGCAAACCGAGAAAAAAGTTTTACTATGGCCTGTAAATGATGGTTTAACTCATGCAAATTCTTAAAAAATTCCGGCTGTTTGGGGAAAAATAGGCTCATGGTTGCTCAGCTAATATTTAAATAATATTCGGCGATTTAAATATAACAAAAATTAACGAAACTGTAAATTTTGTGTCTCAGCCCGCCTCATTTTACTTAAAACCTCCCCCTTTGTGGTCTTATTCGCGCGAATAAGACCACAAAGGAAGGAGGGTAAAAAGGAAGTTTAATTACACTAAAATTTCCAAGCTGACTTTTACTTTATCTGCAACTTTTAGGTGGGCTGTTTTCCGGATGCCGGCTTTCAGGGGCAATAAATAGCTGTTGGTTTTTTTGTCCGGAAAAATGGAGGTTTGCCACACACTCTCCCCCAGCGTGACTTTAACCGGCAAAGAACCCCAACCTCTTTCCAGACCCAAAAAAAGTTTTTTAATTTTTGCGGACAAGGTTTTGGGCAGGCTAATAAAGTGCCAAGCACTGTGCCCGTTATATAACCACACCTTTGCGGTAAAATTAATTTTTAGCATTTAAGAGTATGGAGTTAATGTAGCTGTTTTTTTACCCAAGGTGTAAACACTACCCCGCCGGCCAAAGCACCCAGCAGATTACTTACTAAATCTAACCAAGTATCGTTTACGGTTTGCGCAAACTTCCAATAAAAATAATTTTGCAGAACAAATTCCACTATTTCATTCCCCACCCCCAGAGCCATAACTACCAAAAAACTCAGTAGTAAAAATTGGGTTCGGCTAACAATAAACCGGCTGTCGCGCACCACCAAAAAACAAGTTGCCATAGCTAAAAAGCCCCCGCCTAGCATATGCAATAAACGGTTGCTTAATTCCGGGTTAGAAACCCAGCCAGCCAGCGCATAACTTGCCAAACTAAGTAGCACAATTATCCCTAAAGAAATTAGAGAAAAAGGACTTTGGGTAGAGGGTACCAGACGACTTTTAAAAAAAGTCGCAAACACCCAATGCAAAGCCAAATAACTTATGCACATACCCGCGGTAATGGAAAATAAATAAGTCATATTAACATACCTTAGGACATTCATATTTGATCAAGAACGACAAGAGCTTGATTTGGTCTTAAAGTTCAGATTCTGCCCGTCTTAAGGGTGGCGGTATGAATGTCCTAAATTAATTTCAAAAACTTTCTGCTTGGCATGAGCCCCCAACACCAACACTACGGAAGTTTTGGGCACTTTAAAATGTTGGGCTAATAATTGAACAATGGCTTCGTTGGCTTTACCGCCAATGGGCCTAGCTTTGGTTTTAACAATGTAAGTTTCTAAAGCGGTGGGAGTAGGTTTAAATAAGGTTAAGGGAGGCGCCAAAACGGCTTCTGTTTTTTGCCCGGTCTTAGCCTTTACCACAATTTTCATAAGAAAATATTAAATTATTTACAACTTAGCCATTTGAGTAAGTATTTCTAGTTTATTATATTCTTTAGATTATTACAATATTCTCCTGTATTAAAAAAACTTTGTGGACAACTTGCTTTGCTTTTCGGCTTTTATTCGGTTATTATTAATATAGTTAAATAATTACTAATTTAATTAAAATGCTATCCCTTACTAAAAAACAAAAACAAGTCTTTGATTTTATAAATACCTACATCGCTGAAAACGGTATTTCGCCAACAATTGAAGAAATACGAAAAAAATTAAGACTTAAAGCAGTTTCCACTATCCACGAACATATTAATTCGTTAAAAATTAAAGGTTATCTTGCCAAATCCCAAAATTCTGCAAGAAGTTTAACACTAAAAAAACAAATAAAATCAATAATTGAAATCCCAATAATTGGCAATATTAGAGCGGGCTATCCCCTACCGGCAATTGAAGAACGCAATGGATCCATATCGGTAATTAACCCCCAAATAAAAACATCGGAGGGTTATTACGCACTCCGAGTCGTAGGAAATTCTATGATTAACGATGGAATTTTTGATGGTGATGTTGTAATAATTAAACATCAATCAGTGGCTGAAAATGGCCAAACAGTTGTTGCTATTATCGACGATAATCAAGCTACACTAAAAAAACTTTACAGAAAAGGAAAGGGCTTTAATTTAGAACCAAGAAATCCAAACATGCCTACATTATTTCGAGCTGATGTTGAAGTCAGAGGCGTTGTCATTCAAGTCATTAGTAATCCAAATAATACATCAGGGGAAATAGAAACGAAAAAAACCAATTTTGATTTTAAAACAATTGATTTATTTGCTGGAGTGGGAGGAATTAGACTCGGTTTTGAAAATGCCGGATTTAAAACTGTTTTCGCAAATGATTTTGAACCACAATGCAAGGATACTTATGATCTAAATTTTAAAGATACAAAACTAGTTATTGAAGATATCAGAAAAATTGGAATTGATGATTTACCAAAATTTGATTTTCTGTTAGGTGGTTTTCCTTGTCAGGCTTTTTCTATTGCAGGTTATAGGCAAGGATTTAATGATGAAAAAGGAAGAGGGAACTTATTTTTTGATATTGCAAGAATTTTAGAAGCTAGAAAACCAGCAGGTTTTCTTTTGGAAAATGTAAAAAACTTAAAGAGTCATGACGGAGGCAAAACATTTAAAATTATTGGGGAGACATTACAAAGCTTAGGCTACTATATAAAAATTAAGGTTTTAAACACTATGGAATATGGAAATATCCCTCAAAATCGAGAAAGGATATATATTGTAGGTTTTAAAAATAAGATTTATTCAGACAAATTTGAATTTCCTAGTCCAGTTAGATTAAATACTAAAATTACTGATTTACTAGAGAAAGATGTCCCAGTAAAATATTATTATAATAACAAACCATTATTTGAAAAGCTAAAAAATTATGTAAAAGAGGAAGGTAAAGTCTACCAATGGCGCAGGCAGTATGTAAGAGAAAACAAAAGTGGTGTTTGCCCAACATTAACTGCAAATATGGGAATGGGCGGACATAATGTTCCAATAATTATTGATAAAAAAGGGATTCGAAAATTAACCCCTTTGGAATGTTTTAGAATTCAAGGTTTTCCGAAAGATTATGTTCTGCCAAAAATTTCAGATTCTGCCTTATATAAACAAGCAGGAAATTCTGTGAGTGTTCCAGTCATCGAAGCTTTGGCAAAACAAATAATGAAAGCACTGGATTAATTACCAAACTTTTACTTTTGTTGCCAAAGGCTTAATTCTATATTTTTGAATAATCTCTTTTTTAATTCCAAAACGCGGTCTTCTCTTTTGTTTCTGTTGATCGGTAAAAAACTCATTTTTGTTGAGTGATTGATTCTTAATGTATTTATTTGAGATTAAATATACATCAAACTTACCGTCTACTTTTCCGTCATTATAAAAATCTATAAAATATAAATCATCCCATTTTGATTTTGGTCCAAACGAAGTTAAATCAAACTCAATACTACAAGCCTTTATCTGTTGAGCTTTATTATTTTTTAAATCAAATGTATCAAATGAGCCTGCAATTCCTTTTTTAGAGCCTTTAAGTTTTACGTACCGAGCCGAGCCAGACCAAAGACAAAAAGCTACTTCTGATAATCCTTCTGGCATATTAGGTTCTCTAGACTTATATTTTCTTAACCCTAATTTAAGCTCTTTCCAAATGTCAAAAATCCTCTTCCATTCCTTACTATCATTTTTATCAAAATGCAAAAGCTCAAGCTTACATTCCAAACCAAACACTTTTGCTTTATGTTCTAAAATTTGCATATTATTTTACAAAGTAATCTAGGGTTTTTTTATAAAGTTTTGCAAACTCTTTGAGTTGCAAAATATCAAATCGTCTTTGACCTGATTCAATTTTAGAAATATAAGACTGAGTTCTTCCAAGTTTTTTTGCTACTTCAATTTGCCCCATACCGGCTTCAAAACGCGCTTTTTTCAAACGCTCAACGATATTTTTATGCTCATCTTGATAAATTGCTCTCGGCATATACTTATATGATAGTATTCCATTATGGATTATTCCAAATTGCCATATAACAAATTACTCCGCCATGTAATCTACTAATAAAAATTTTCAAATAAAAATTCGAAGCCTTGTAATAAATGCTCCGCTTTTTAAAATTATAAATTTTGATATTGAAATTATTCCAAAACAAAAAGTGACTACAAGCTTTTAAAATAGATTGTAAACATCTATTTTTTTAAAAATGGCTGGGGTGGTAGGATTCGAACCTACGGATGGCGCCTCCAAAGGGCGCTGCCTTACCACTTGGCGACACCCCAATCATTTTTAAAAAAATATATTAAAGATCATGCTGATTAAATAAACTCCAGTACGGTATGTCCCGATTCCATCGGGATGCCTTACCACTTGCCTGTCCGCCATAGCTTAAAGCGACGGTCGGAGCGACACCCCCAAAATCCAAAAATTTAAACTCTAAAACCTCAAATCCTAAACAAATACTAACATATTATAAAATAAAACCCAAAAAAAGAAAAGAGTTAGATATGCTATAATTTAATAATGTTTAAACACCCTTTTACTTCGGAAAACCATAAAGGCGAACTGGCAATTATGAGCAAAAGTGTAATTGCCAGCTTTTTCCCCATTTTTGCCACCATTACTTTTAACAGTTTACCCACTTTTTTCTCTTTGGTGCTTACCTATATAATTTCTGCCGGTTTTTTCGCCGGACTAATTAGTTTTAGACACCGATGGCATCAAGTGTGGCAAAAACAAGTGTGGGTGGAAAGTCTTTACGTTACCCTTTTTATTGGCTTTGGTTACTATGCGCTTTATTATTTGGGACTCAAACATACCACCCCGGGCAATGCCAGCATTATCGTGTTATTGGAAATTTTATTCAGTTATATTTTTCTTAACCTTTGGAAAAAACAATTTTTATCGCGGACGCATTTATATGGCGCCATGGCTATGCTGGTGGGTGCGCTAATTATTTTATTTCCCAAAAATTTAACCATTAACTTGGGAGATAGTTTTATTCTATTGGCAACCATGTGTGCGCCGGTGGGCAATTTTTACCAGCAAAAATTAAGAAAAATCGCCTCCAGCGAAATAATTTTATTCTTACGCACCGTTTTAGCTTTACCTTTTTTACTTCTCTTGGTAAACCAATTTGAGTCTGTGGCCAATTCCTCCGTAAAACCGGTTATTTTTTTGCTGTTGTTTAATGGCATACTGCACTTTGGCCTTACCAAAATGTTATGGATAGAAGGCATCCACAGGTTAAGCATTACCAAAGCCACGGCCTTAAACAGCATTACGCCCTTTTTTACACTAATTTTTTCTTACTTGATTTTAAACCAATCTCCAACTTACTGGCAAATTTTATCTTTATTCCCCATTTGTTTGGGGATTTACTTACTAACCAAACCGGCAAAAAATTTAACCGCAGTTAGTGCTCCTGTTTAACAAAACTCGCTTCCTTGGCCCAAGCAATGGTTTGGGCAAGTTCCTGTGGGCTTAAAATTTTCTGTTGGAGCAAAAACTCTTGCTCGTCTAAAATATTGGATTTATACATTTCCGGACCATCGGTATTGATGGTAAATTTTACCTTGTTCGTCAGTAAAGTCTTGAGCGCGGTTTTCATTTGATTACTGTCTTTAATCACGCTGTTTCTTAAATTAGAAGTCGGACAAATTTCCAACGTGATGTTATTTTTCACCACTTCGGCCATAAGCGCTTTATCTTTATGACACTGAATCCCGTGGCCGATTCGGTCGGGCTTAATTGCTTTTACCACATACCGCATTTCCGCCAATTGCGCTTCTTCTCCGGTATGCACTGTAATCCCCAAACCCGCACGTCTCGCCAAAGCAAACAACTCCGCATGTTTTTGCATGCTAAAAGTTTTGCGGTTTGGTCCAGCTAAATCTACACCAATAATGCCTTTAGCTTTATACTTAATGGCTTTTTTAATAATAATTTCGTTTTGCGCGAAATCTAAAGTCCTATCCATCATTAAAATAATGCCCGCTTTTACTTGAGGATATTCCAGCACCGCTTTATCCATACCCCACACTGCGGACATAATTATGTGGTCCAAATCCCGCTCTCCGCCTCGGTTACGCTTCATGGGGTTAAACCGGAGTTCGTGTACTACAATATTACATTTGCGGTAGCCTCCGCCAATGGTAGACTTGACCGATTCTTCTATGGCTTCAGGCGAAGATTGAATTAGTTCGGTCCAGTGAAAAAACCGTCTATCCATTTCTACTAAATTTTTATTTTTCTCTGTGCCGGACATGGTGATCATGTCTTCAAACTCCCAATAATTTTTAGTGGGCAGTTTTATGCCTTGCCTGTGTGCAATGGACCATAAAATAGACGGATGCACCGCGCTCCCTAAATGACTGTGCAGTTCTACATTCACTTGAGTTTTAGACATAATTTTGGACATATAATTTACCTATCTTACCGAATTTTTACTAATCTCGCAAGGCTAATAAACCTAGCTAAGGCCGAGTGGGTGGGATGTTTAAATAATGCAAAATAAACTCGGCAATTTCGCCAAACACCGGCGCTGCTGTGCTTTCCGCAAAAGTGACATCTTTGGGGTGGTCAATTCTCACTAACATTAAAAATTTGGGGTCTTCCACCGGCCCAAACCCAATAAACGAACCAATGGTTAAATCGGCTTCGTAACCTTTGCCGTCTTTTTTGGACACTTGCGCTGTGCCGGTTTTTCCCGCAATGTAGTAGCCCTTAACTCCGGCGCGTTTACCATGCCCGTTTTCCACCACGTTGACCATCATAGCAGAAACCATATTGGCGGTTTTCTCATTAATTACCTCGCCAATAACTTTTGGGTTAACCACTTCGGTTTTACCATCGGGCCAAATTTTGGCTTTTAATAACGTGGGCTTTAACATTTTTCCGCCATTGGTAATGGCCGTATAAGCCTGAATGAGTTGAATGGGGGTTACCGAAATCCCCTGCCCAAAACTGGCGGTATGAAAATTTACTTTAATGTTGGCTTTTAAATTATCCAAGTTGCCTTTTTGTTCCGAGAGTTCAATGTTCGTGGGTTTGCCAAAACCAAATTTTTGCACGTATTCGTAAAATTTTTGGTTGCCAATTTGTTCTTTGGCAAAAATTAATCCGGTATTTAAAGATTTTTCCAAAGCTTCGGTCATGGTTTGTTTGCCATGAGCTTTTAAATCGGAATTTTTGATTTCGTACCCGTCAATTTCCACTTTGCCGGTATCTACATAAGTGGTGCTCGGAGTAATTTTGTTTTCGTTTATGGCGAACGCCATAGTTAAAGGCTTAAACACACTCCCCGGCTCATACACGCCGGTTACCGTTTGGTTTAAATAGGTTTTAGGGTTTTCTTCTTTGTTGTATTCATTGGGGTTAAAATCCGGGTATCCGGCCAGAGCTAAAATTTGTCCGGTTTTGGGGTCAGCCACAATTACACTGCCGGCATCGGCCCCGTGTTTCTTAACCGCTGTTTTAAGCACAGTTTCCGCTTTAAACTGAATGGATTTGTCTATGCTTAAAATTAAGTTCATGCCGTCTACCGGTGGAGTTAATTCCCGCGCTGCACCAAACACCCACGCTCCCTTTGCGCCCGCCTCCTGAAAAATTTGCCCGTTTTTCCCGGCTAACTCGGTTTCAAAATATTTTTCCAAACCATACAAGCCTTCTTTTGTTTGCTCTTTATAACCCACAAAACCCAAAGTCTGGGACAACAAGCTGTTTTCCGGATACACGCGAATATCTTCGGTATCAAAATTAATTCCACTCAATTTTAAGTCTTTAATGGCGCGCGCTTGCGCTTCGGTTAACTGTTTTTTAATGGGCACATACTTGCGTTTAACATCGGCAAACTTGGCTAAAATTTCCTTTTCATCCATTTTTAAAATCCCGCTCAGTTTTATAGCCGTGGCCTCGGGGTTAACAATGGCGCCCGGCACCGCATACACCAAAGGTTTTTTAATATTGGTGGCAACAATTATGGGACCTTGAGAAAATTTATCGGTAATTTTAATTTCCCCGCGAGTGGCTAACAGTTTGGTAAAAATACTGTGCTGATCTTCCGCCAACAAGCGGGCGGCTTTCCCATTTACCACCTGTAAAAAAAACAATCGGCCGGCAATTACCACAAACGCCAATAAGAAAAAAACAGACACCAAGGCTGTTCTTTTAAAAAAATTATCCGGAGGTTTACTAAACGTTCTGCCCATAATTATCGCATGGTGTAGCCATGAGTGGCTTCTAAGAAAATTGCGGTTTTTACCGGCACAAACCCGCGGTTAGAGAGTTCCATTTCCAAATTTGCCACCGAGCTTTTTTCCGCAATTTCTAAATTCAATTTTTTGTTAGCTTGGTTTAAATTATTAATTTGCGTTTGCAAACTTTTTATTTCATACCCGCTGGAAGCTCGTAAATTCACCCCCACAATGTAAGAAATTAAGAGCACTGCATTGAGAGCAATTAACACTCCGGCAATTATTTTAGCCGGAGCCAAACGAGTCTCAAGTTTAAAACCGTGAAAATTTTTAGATTGGACCAAACTGGAAGGTAAAGCGAATTCTTTTAACATAGAGGATAATTAATTTTTGATTTTATGTTTTTATTTTTTAAATAAGTTTTTCCACTACTCTTAATTTGGCCGATTGACTGCGAGAATTCTGCAAGATTTCGGCATCGCCCGCCACTATGGGCTGTTTGGTTAAAATTTTACCTGCCGGCTTTTGGTGGCACACGCATACCGGAAACTCGGGCGGACACACACAGCCTTTAGCCAACCCGGCAAAAAACTGTTTAACTATTCGGTCTTCCAAAGAGTGAAAACTCACAATTGCCAACCTGCCCCCAGGTGTTAAAGCCTTAAACGCTTGGGGTAAAAAAACCGCCAAATTTTCCAATTCTCCATTTACCGCTATCCTTAAAGCTTGGAAAATCCGCCTGGCGCTACTGTCGGCTTTGTGTTTATAGGGTTTGGGCAAAGCTTCTTGAATCAATTGATACAATTGCGCCGTGGTATTTAATGCTTGACCCTTACCTCTTAACTCATACACCTTTCGGGCAATTTGTCTGCTAAACTTTTCTTCTCCATAATCTTCAAAAATTTTTCTTAAGTCGGTTTCCGAATAATTATTTAAAATCTCTTTGGCAGTTAACCCCGGAGTGTGGGAGTTAAACCGCATATCTAATTCTTCCTGTTTCTGAAAACTAATCCCTCTGCCGGCTTGGTCTAACTGGTAAGAAGATAACCCAATATCCGCCACAATCCCGTCAGGTTTAGGAAAATTCTCACTCTTTAAAATTTCATCTATATCTTTAAAGTTCCCGTGATGCAGTGTGATTAATGCCTGATTTTTTATTTGAAAATTGGAAATTGTAAATTGAAAATTTTTAATCGCATCTTTATCCAAATCAATTGCGAGAAGTTTGCCATTCGGTAATATTTTATCCAAAATGGCCAAACTATATCCGCCTCCGCCTAAAGTTGCATCTACAAAATTTTGTCCCGGCTTGGGGTTTAAATACTCCAACACCTCATTTAATAAAACTGGTGTGTGCTGATAATTTTTGTCAATTTTGGTCAATTTTCAAATTTTGGTCAATTATCTTATACTCCCAAACTGCCTAACTGTTCCGCAATAATGTTACTGTCTTTTTCGGTTTGTGCTTTATATACATTCCATAACTCTTCGCTCCAAATTTCCACCCGATTATACAAGCCGGCAAAAATAATTTTCTTCTGCATCTTTGCAAAATCTTTTAAATACCCGGGTAAACTGATTCTGCCTTGCTTGTCCACTTCCACATCCATAGCGCCGGCTAACATGAGCCGGGAAAAAGCTCGGGTGTTACCGGTAGAAATTGGGAGACTAGCCAATTTTTCCGCTAACTTTTTCCACTCATCTACATTGTATAAAAATAACGACTGGTCCAAACCTCGAGTAACCACCACTTTCTTTTTTAACAGTTTTCTAAATTTAACCGGCACTGCGGTTCTACCTTTTTCATCTATGCTGGCTTGATATTCACCTATAAACATATTTACCGCTGATTAATGGCCGATGTGTACGCTGATTAATCGCCGACAAAGACTTCAGCGTTTTTTCAGCGACTGCAGTCAATTCAGTGGACATTCAGCGTTTTAAGATATCCACAAATTTCACCATTTTTTACCACCTTATACCACTCTTCACCAATTAATGTAATTATACACCACAAAAACCCTAAAGTAAACCCAAAGGGTTAAATAAAAAAACCAGCAAAAGTGCTGATTTTATTGAGGATTTTACTTATACTTTCCAGATATCCACAAAAACAATTTTGCATATAACCCAATTACTTCCCAGTCAAACAAAAACCGGCAATTCCAAACGCCACAGACACGTTTAAACTTTCTTTTTGCCCATACATGGGAATTTCCACGGCTGTATCGCACAAATTCAGTATCGCTTGGCTTATCCCCTTTCTTTCCTGTCCCAAAACTAAGGCAATAGGAAATTTGGGTTTAAATTTATGTAACGCCACAAGGCCAGCCAGCTTTACCCCTTTAGGCAAATGATTTTCTAACGCCACAATTTGCACCTGCTTGGCTTTTAAGGTCTTAATTAATTTAGTGGGCGATTTTACATACTCCCAAGGCACCAATTTTTCCGCCCCTAAAGCGACTTTTTCAATTTTTTGCCGGTGCACATAATGCTCAGGCGTGCCGGTAAACCCGGTTAAATAGATTTTGGTGATGTTAAACGCATCGGCGGTTCTAAATATTGAACCCACATTATGCAAGGAGCGAATATTATGCGCAATGACAAAAAATTCTTTAATTTTAGGTTTTGGCATATTTTTTTCGTAACACCAAAAACCAAATTAAATAAACCGCGGTTAAAGCCAAATAATTTACCAACATAAAAGTGGGATGCGCCCACGAAATCCCATGACTAAACCGAAAACCCGACAAAGGAAACAAAAACGGCGTTTCGTAAAAATTTTTATGCGTAAAAATATCTATTACAATATGCAAAGCCCAGCCCCACATAGGCCAATACACCTTACCTTTTCTAATAACGAAAATTAATAACGCGATACCCAAAAAAATCACCATGGAATGAGAGTAGTTATACGAGGCTTCCGCGTATTTAAATACCCACAAATCGGAGCCAAACAAAGCCGGTGAAAACCGCTTGCCCACGAACAGTAAATAAACAGTGCTGGGCACAAACGATACTAAATCGGGCAAGACCCCAAAGAACACGGCCAAAAAACGTTGCCGAGTTTCCAGTCTGAATTTTTTATAAAATACCGCGTTAGTCCACAAGCTATGAGCTAAAATATCCATAAAGTTAACTTAATAAATTTAAATTTAATGCGGTCTGAAAAGTTCTGTGCATCGGCTCTGCCAATTTAACTAAAAAAATTTCGCAAGTGGCAGAAATGGTCAAACTCATAACATGCCCGCCTAGGCATGTGAAATCCGCTTTAGCCAATACCGCGTGCGCATGCAAAGCCACCTCCCCATTAAGGAGCGACACATTTCCGGTTAATGCCACAATTTCCATATCTTCGCCAAATAAGTGGGTTTGGTACTGCCGGCTGTGCAAGTTAAAATACGAGAGCTGAGCTTGGCTACACGCCCCAATCCCGCTAAAATAAGCGGATGAAATCTGATGTGCCTCGGCAAAATTTTTAAGCTGAGCAAAAACTTCTTCGCCGGCATCTACCCGTAAAATATACCTAAATTGATCTTGTAAAACAACTTTCATATTTACTAACCCAGCTTCACTGAGCGGTTTAACACCTCATTCACTTTTTTTACGACTTCGTCTATAGATTGGTCGCTCTTTAATAAATAGTCAGTAGCTCCGGCTTCCACAATTTTGCTAATGGTGTCTACATCGCCAATATTCGTAAGCACCACTACCGGCAACTTTTCGGTTTCCGGATTAGATTTAAACTCCCACAACACGCCAATCCCGTCCAATTTTGGCATCATAATGTCTAACAACGCCAAGTCAGGTTTAATTTCTTTGGCTTTTGCCACTGCTTCCTCGCCATCGTAAGCGGGAAAAGCCTCAAAACCGGCGGCCTTTAAACCGTCACAGAGTGAGCCGGAAATGAGCTTGTCATCTTCGGCAACTAAAATTTTCGCCATAATAATCCCTTCAAAATTATATAACCTAGCCTCATCTAATGTGAGTACATTTAGAAATGACTAAATTATTATTTAATTTTCAATTCTCAATTATCAATTTCCAAGCAAAAAAAATTTTGAAAATTGTAAATTAAAAATTGAACATTTTATTTAATTGGTAATGAAAAATAAAAAATACTGCCCAAATTTTCTCCCGCGCTTTCCGCCCAAATTTTCCCGTTATGCGACTCCACAATCCCCTTGCTTACCACCAAACCCAAACCCGTGCCTTTCCGGCTTCGATCGCCCGATTTTAATTGTTTAAACTTAGAAAACAACAAATTCAGATCTTCTTGAGGAATGCCAATCCCCGAATCTTTAACCGCTACCACCACTTGGTTTTCCGCTTCTTTAACTTGCAAATCCACCTGCACTTCACCACTGTCCGTATACTTTATGGCATTAGACAACAAATTACCCAAAACTTGAGAAATTCTGACTTTATCTAATTTTACCACGCATTTGGGCGGATTGGTTAAATTGATGGTTAAATGCTTCATTTCCGCCTGAGATTTAAAAGCTTTAACTTGCGAAACTAAAATTTCCACCAAATCGTTATCTTGCAAATTCAGCTCAAATTTGCCCGCTTCAATTTTTGCCACGTCTAACAAATCATTCACCAACTCCAGCATATTATTGGAAGCGGTTTCAATGGTAACTGCCGTGTCTTTAATTTTTTGCGGATCAATCCCCTGGGCCGTAGCTAAATTTTTTACCATGCTTTCCGAGGACCACCTAACTGCGGTTAAAGGCGCTCTAAGTTCATGCACCATCATGGCGGTAAATTCTTGCCTTAATTTTTCCAGCGACTTTTCTGTGGTAATGTCGTGGAATAACACACTGGCGCCAAACACATTCCCAGAGGTATCTTTTACCGGCGAAACCGTAATTTCCAAAGCTTTATCTTTTAAATACACTTCCGGAGCAATTACCGGCTTGTCTTCTTTAATGGCTTGTTCAATTTTAGTGCGTAAATCCACTTTTCCCGCCAAACCATCGACAATGTCAAAAATGGTAAGCGGTTTGTCGGCCGGTAAATTAAAAATTTTCCTCACCGTGGGGTTATAAACCATTAACTGGTTATCGGTATCTACCATAATTACCCCATCGATTAAAGAATAAATAATTCCCGCCAATTTACCTTTTTCGCTTTCCAACACCGCTTGCAGTTTCGACACAGCCAAAGCGGCTTGGTTGGTGATGGTATATAAAATGGTGGCCTGATTATCGCCATACTGACCCTTGGTTTGACTGGCCACATTAATTAACCCGACTAATTTGCCGGAAATAACCACGGGTAAATTAAAAAAAGACAACACACTGACTTTTAAACTATCATCCAAAATGTTGCCGGTAATACTTTCGTCAATTTTTTCCGGAGTAATGTGGGTGTTTAAAATTGCCGAATAAGAATCTAACATTTTGGTTTTCACTTCCTCAATAAACTTATGACTCACCGAATTTTCCACTTGGCACTTAAACACCACTTTTTGGTTAGCCTCCAATACCATATACGAAACCGTATCGTATTCCAATAAATTACCCAAACTGCTGGTAATAATGTCTACAATTTTGTTAGTATCTAAAGAATAACCGATTCTTTCGTTGATTTCTTTTAAAACTTGCGCCTGATACACCTTTTGCTGAAGCTCCAAAGATTGCGAAGCCGCTGAATGTAAATATTTTCTTTCCCGGGTACTGGAATAAGCGTAGCCGGTAACCACAATGGCCAGCATTAAAAAATTAATTATTAACAAATAGTTTAAAAACATAGTAAAACAAACCTACCTGTTGGTTTTTATAAGCTTTTTAAAGTTGGATACTTTTCCACCAAACTATTTAAAGTCATTTGCGCAATTTGTCCGGACAACTGCATATATTCGTTGGCCACGCCTTTTAACACCAATTGCGGATCCCCCTCCACAACTAAAACATTGCCTTCATCACTTACCTTTAAACCCGCCACTTTTCTGGCTTTATCTAAAGCAATATTCGGCCCTAACACGACCATTTGCTTTTTAATTAAATCGGTAAGCATTTGCTTATATTGTTCTTCTGCCATTTTTATTTCCTTTCAAAATTGAATGATTGATGTTATTAATTATACCATATTTATTTGACTTGATAGAAATATAACCTCTCTGGGGTAATTAAGGCCAAAGTTTCAAAACTGAGAGGTATTTCTGATAAAACAAATTTCGGGCGATTTTTGGGCAGTTGTTGTAATAACAAAAATAAAGGTTGTCGATTATAAATTTCCATCGCATCTCGGCTGGCAAAATATTGAAAGTATAAGTGCGACTTGGGGAGCGTGGGAAAATAAGTGAGCACAATGGCATTGTGCGGTAAAGTGGCGGACAAGTTAGACGCTACGGTGCTTAAATTGGCCTGCACCGGATAATCGGCAAAACTTAAAAACTTACGATTATTAATTTGCATGGCCCGTAAGTAAGTGCCTACTATGAGTAACCCGCTCAGTCCCAATAAAATTTTAGCCGTCCTTGCCAAATTAATTTTTTGGCTTATAAATTTAAACCCGCTGTATAACACAGCCAACCCTAACAGCGAAAACCCCGCCAGAGCGAATCTTTGCACTCCGGCAAAGTCTTGAAACAAATGCAATTTAATTCTGCCAACATCTAAACGGACTAACCCATACACCACCAGACTTAAACTCGCCCAAGCCGAAACCTCCGCATACTTTTTAGTGCGCATTTGCCAAAGAAAAAATTGACTGAGTAAAATATATATTGCCGGCAAAATTGCCAAAATAAAATTGGAAATTTTTGTCATGCCCACCGATAGGGGCACTAAAAAAGCCAACACCCACAAGGTTAAAAGCTTTAGTTTAAAATCTCTGGTCCAAGCATACAAACCAAACCCCACTCCGGCCAAGCCCACCAAATACATTTGGGGCGTGAGCATATCTCTTAAATACACACTTAAATAATAATCCCACGGCCGGCCCCAATATTCCAAATATTTAAACAAGTGTAAAAATTGCAAACTCTGTTCAAAAAAATATTCCGCCGGATACACAATTAACAAATAAACTTTTTCCGGAAAAATAGTTATTAGTGTAACCAAACCGGCATACAAAAAATTTAAACTTACGGTTTTTTTAGCTGGTTGATGCCCCACTATGGCTAACAGAGGGATAAAAAATAAAAAAGCCAATCCGCCTTTGCTTAAATAACCCAGTCCGGCCAATAAACCAAACCACAACCAACTCCCTCCCAAATTACTTATCTTTAAAAGTTGGTTTAACGCCAAAACTCCAAAAAAAACAAACATTAAATCGTGAAGTCCGGAAAACTGCCGACCTTTTACCAGTTCCAAAACATACGGGTTAAACACAAAAAAACTGCAAACCACCCAAGCCGAAATTACGTCAAAATGTTTTTTCACCAGCCAAAATAAACACCCACCTGTCATTAAAGCGAAAATCACCCCAGGCAAACGAAACGCCCACAAAGTGGGAGAAAATTTATATACCAAGGCCTGAAGATATAAAGGTAACAGCGGTTTATGCACCCAAATATAATTATTGGTCCAATCCTGAAAATCGCTCCCAATGTCGGTTAAATGCAACTTGGGTGGCCACCAAGTTTGGCTTAAATTTTTTACCACATTCACATGCACAACCTCGTCCCACAGCGTAATGTAACTCGTGCCTAAATTTTGAAAATAAAAACCTGTGCCAACAACTAAAATTAAAAACACCGGAATCCATTGTCCCGCAGGGTTATTGTATATATAGCTTCCAAAATTTTTAATAAATTTCACTCTTACATCATACCATAAACCCAAACTTCAAGCGGACTACGAATCTTTAAACGAATTCAAATAAATCAGCAAACCTTTTATGGTATGCAAACGATTTTCCGCTTGCTCAAAAACCAACGACCTTGACGATTCAAAAATTTCATCAGCCACCTCTTCGTTCGGATGCTTGGGTAAACAATGCATAAACACCGCTGACTTTTTAGCTAACTTAAACATTGTTTCGGTTACTTGAAAACCTTTAAAAGCCTTTCTGCGCACATCGGCCTCGGCTTCTTGTCCCATGCTTACCCAAGTGTCGGTATAAATCACATCCACACCTTTCACGGCTTGCGCAATCCGATGGGTAATCAATAAACGGCCATGACTCCCCACCCCTAACTTCTTGCCTTTTGCCACCACTGCTTGTTCCGGTTCGTAGGAAGCAGGTGTTACGACTCTTAAATCTAACCCCAAAGCCATCCCGGCTAAAATTAGCGAATTACACACATTATTACCATCGCCGACAAAAGCTAATTTAATTTTTTTTAAATCTCCAAACTTTTCTTGCAAAGTAAGCATATCGGCTAGAATCTGACACGGATGATATAAGTCACTTAAAGCATTGACTACCGGTTTCGAGCAATTTTTGGCCAATTCTTCCAAGGTAGCATGCGCATACACCCGCGCCACAACCATATCTACCCACCTTTCCAAATTTCTGGCAATATCGGCAATGGGCTCTCTGTCTGGAATTTTACCATCATTTAAAACCGAATAACCCCCCAATTGTTCAATGCCAATTTGTAAAGTAAATTTGGTTCTGAGCGAAGCCTTTTCAAACAACAAGGCCACGGTCTTACCTTTTAAAATTTGGCTAAAAGTTTGTGGTTCGGCTTTGACTTTAGCACTTAATTCTAAAATTTCTTTAATTTGCTTGGGCGTCAGATCGTTATCTTTTAAATAATTCATAAAATTTTTTAGAACTTCCGTCTTTGTTGTCATCCCAACCCGACTACGCTCAAAGCTTCGTCGGGCAAGCCTATCTTAGTAAATTTAGATGAGTGGCCTGCCCACCGTAGCCTTGGCGGAGATGGGAGGGATCCCTTAAGTCTTGAATATATAAGGGATTCCTCGGCTCGTCCGCCAGCTGGCGAAGACTCGCTCGGAATAACAGAGGGAGTATTTTGCAAAAGCGAAAATCCTACTAATAATAAAATCCGTCCACAAAAATAACAAAAACTGTTATTTTCAAGGACGGATTCTCAATCTACTATGTGATATTGATTCACCGCGGTACCACCTTGTTTTCCTTAAATATTACTTTAAGACTCTCAGGCCGGAACAATAATTCCGAACCAAATTTTACGGATTGGTTTCCGTTGTCGATTTTGCGACACATCATCTTTGGAGCGCGACTTCCAAATTAACGATTTATACATAAGACCTTTTGCAAAAGGTCTATACAAATATTCAATTGTGAATTAAGATTATCATGCAAAAATTATTTGTCAAGCATGTGGATAACCTAGAGCTCTTTAACTCTGCCAAAACCCACACTGTCGCGAAAAACTTTGCCGGTAGCTAAAATTGGCGCACGAGCTACGGTGAATTCGCCATATTTGTTATTAATCTTATCTAAAGCTTTTAATAACCCTGTATTCTCTTCTTTATGCCCAAATAAACTTAATTGCCCTGTGGCTGGTCTTAAATTAGATATGGTAATACCAATCATGCTAAATTTCCTAACTCCCCCTCCCCCCTCTGTGGCCAAAGAGGGGGTGCCGAAGGCGGGGGAATTTAAAATTTTTAAAATATCCGAGGCATACCTAAAAATTTCCCGCCCATCACTTATATAATCCCCCACCTTCAAACTATTACCGCAATTTTGATGGTCTTCAAAATAACAAAAAGCATGGATTACATTCCCTTCTAAATTTTTCCGCCTCAGCCTCCTAGCCACCATCTCGCACAGTTTAAATAACACGGGTTCAAAAAATTCCGGCTTTCGATACTCTTTAGGCAAAGTGTACATATGACCGATTGATTTAATTTCTTGTTGTTGATGAACCAAAGTTTTCCACGAAGCATTTAATTGGCCTAAATTATGCAAATGATGTCCGGTAATTCTACCAAAACGAGCCATTAAATGACTTTGGGGATAATGTTTTAAATCCACTAAAGTTTTAATGCCTAGAGCATGTAAATTTTTTGCTTGTCTCTCCCCAATTCCCGGCACATCTGTGAGCTTTAAGCAATGATACAAATCTTCTTTTTGCAAATTTAAGATTTGGGATTTAGAATTTAAAATTTGTTTCGGATTTAGAATTTCGGATTTAGAATTTTGTATCACTACTATGCCATCCGGCTTTTTAAAATCTGAACCGATTTTCGCTAAAACTTTATTTTCCGCAATGCCAATACTGCAAGTTAAATAATCCCCCACCTCCTGCTTCATGCGGTGTTTAATTTCCAAAGCCATATTTACCGCTTCCGCAAACGGATTAACTCCCCCTCCAGCTGACAAGCTTGTATGCTGATAAGCTGATTGGCTGATATTACACGTCCGCGTAATATCAAGAAACACTTCATCTATGCTATAGACTTCCACCTGATCGGTATAGTCGGAAACCAATTTAATTAACCGACGAGTATAAAACCTAAACCTTTCCGCTGTAGTATGAGTTAAAATAATTTTGGGATAAAGTTTTTTGGCTTCCCACACCGGCGTGCCGGTTTTTATACCCCATTTTTTTGCTTCTTTGCTGGCAGAAATAATAATTCCGCCCAAATGCTCACACACACCTAAAACCTTGCCTCTATAAGCCCGGTTGTCTTGCTGAAGCACCGAGGCAAAATAACTATTCATATCTAAATGTAAGATAATGGGAGTCATAACTGATAACAACTAATTAATAAGTAATAACTCAAAACTGTTTTGTGGCAAGTTATTAGTTTATATCTTAAAAGTAAACTTTCGTTTACCTTTTGTCAACCCCGTTAGAAGTTAAAGACAATGCTTTGGATTTCTATTAATTGCTCATAACTCGTTTATAAAACTTCTAACGGGGGTCAAATAAAAATTTAGCGCGCCTTAAATGTCCTCCGAAACACTTAAAGCGCGCATGGAAATCATCAGTTTTTTATTTGCCCTGTTGCCAGAGCGAATAACTAAACAGATGATACTGCAAGAATTCTGCCAGCGATTCGCCGGCTTTTTTAGCTTCCTCCGGGCTCATCTTGCTTGAGCCGGAGAAGGTTACCTCCACCACACCTTTTTTAAGGGGTATAACGGAGAGTTTCGTGGAGGGTATGGGAAGTGTTTTTCCCACTGTTTCCCTGGTCCACCTGGACCAAAGAACCCTCAATTCGCTTTCCCCTACGGGCCGAAACACCCGAAAGGAGAAAAGAAAAAAAGTTAAACAGAGCGCGGGACGAGCCCGCATAGTTATTACTTTCATGAGCTCCTCCCTTCAAAATTTTCGGGCAATTACAAAACCCGCCTTTAAGAATAACCATAAGTTATTCACAAGGGCGGGTTTTCCCGCGGTACCACCTTGCTTTTGCCTTAATCCGAAAATTCGGTCTGCACTTATTGCTCTTTTTACGGCGAGCCTAACCGTCTGACATTTTACCAGCAACAAAAGCGAATCGCGACTTCGCTATAGTTTTATACTATTTACTTAATAAGTATATTAACATTTTAAGCTAAACTGTCAATGGAATTTAATAAGCAAACTACCGCATTGAGTCAATTTCGAGGCATTTTTTGAGAATTTTATGAAGCGTAGTTTATCTACGGTGAATAAAATTCTCAAAAAATAACGAAGAAATTGACCAAAACCACTTTTTATAAAGCTGGCTTTGCCAGTTTAAAAAAGTGGTGGTGCGGGAGTTTGCTAATGGTGATGCGCTTGTTCCTGCCGAATAGCAATATGCCGTTTTTGGTGTAAAAAAAATACTGACACAAACATTACAAAATAACTCAGCCAATATGCCTTATTCACAAATACAGAGGCATCTAAAAATTTTTTGGCCACCAAAGAATCTAAAAATAAAATCATAATTCCCCAAATAATCCCAATAAATCCGGCTTCCAGAATATTAATTACTCCAAACTTTCTGCTTAATTTTCGACTGGCTAAAATAATTAAAACGTAATACACCCACACTACCCAAGCCACAGCCCCCAGCCAAGCCAAAAACCACCACTTGAATACAAACAAAATTAACCACATTACCAAACCCCATTTGAGGATTGACCCAAAACTAATTAACGCCTCGGATTGTAGCTTATACTTTGCCATTTGTCTTAGATGTTCTTCGAATGATTTTTTTCTTAATTGCTTTGGGTTTACTAATTTTGGGTTTTACACCCACAGTTTTTTTACTCGCCACACTCACTGCCAAATGTTCAGATAAATTTTTTACTTTTTCGTGTAAATCATGTTTCACCGTTTTACTGGGCCAATATGTTTTAACAATATGCTCAACCAAACCTTGACGACAATTTTCACTTTCATAAACCCAAGTATACCACCCAAGGCCCAGCCATATTCCATACCAACTGCCGGCTAACACAGCAAAAAATAAAGACAAATACTCCAGCGCCAATTCCAAGATCGGATCAGCGGTCAAAGTCTGCATTAAATTATTACTCGTTACAGAAAAATAACCAATCACCAACAAGCGATGCAAAATTAAAAACAATAGCATGCCTAAAAGCGAACATAAAAAAACATACAATGATTTTTTAAATCCGCTATTTCCCTGAGATGACTCGATCATATTATAAATGGTATTGACTTTTGTTTCAAAAATTTTGTTTAACCGCGTATGGCATTAGTATACCAAACTTTTTTAGTTTTGCCTAATTCCGGTTTATAGGAAAACTCCGGCGCTCAAACAGCCTTTGCTAGCAGAAAGCTTTATTTGGAGCTTAAAATACTCTTTTTATAACTATCCAAATTATCTAACGCCAGCCCGGTGCCCTTGGCTACACACAATAAAGGCTCGTCGGCCAAGAAACAGGGCACTCCCACACTTTGGCTAATATATTGGTCTAAATTCCTTAATAAAGAAGTGCCTCCGGTCATAATCATGCCCCGATCAATTACATCGCTGGCTAATTCCGGCGGAGTCTCTTGCAAAACCACTTTAACAGCGCGGGCAATATTTTTTAAATCTTCCTGAATCGCTTGAGTGATTTCGTTGGTGGAAACACTTACGGTCTTTGGCAAACCGGTTAAATTATCCCGCCCTTTTACTTCCATTACTTCTTCTTCAGACACCGGCAAAGCACTGCCAATGGTAATTTTAATTTCTTCCGCGGTTCTATCCCCAATGGCCAAACCGTGTTTCTTTCTAATGTATTCCACAATGGAAGCATCAATTTGGTTACCGGCCACGCGTGCCGAAGTGGAATTTACAATCCCGCCCAAAGACAACACCGCCACATCGGTGGTGCCTCCGCCAATATCAATAATTAAATTACCCCGCGCTTCCCCAATGGGAATGCCGGCACCAATTGCCGCAGCCACGGTTTCTTTAATCACGTAAGCGCTTCTGGCGCCCGCGCTCACTCCGGCATCAATTACTGCTCGCCTTTCTGTAGAAGTAATTCCCCCGGGCACGCTAATCATAACTTCGGGCCGAAAAAAACGCACGCGACCCAAAGCTTTATTAATAAAGTATCTGAGCATGGCTTCGGTTACCCGATAGTCGGCAATTACCCCATCTTTCATTGGCCGACTGGCCACAATGGTTTCCGGAGTCCGCCCGAGCATTTCTTTAGCTTCTTGTCCCACAGCCAACACTTTATTATCCTCAATGGAAATTGCCACCACTGTGGGCTCATTAATAATAATGCCCTTTTTGGGTAAAAATACCAGAGTATTGGCAGTGCCTAAATCTATTCCGATTTTATTCTCAAACATAGTATAAAATTAAGAAGTCAGAATTAAGCAAAATTTAATAATTACCGCTACTTCATACTTAATTCAAAGCCAATTATAACAAATTACCAATATTGAAACAACTCACGTTTTAAGCTACACTATTACTTAAATAGGGCTTACGCATTGAGGCAATTTCAAGACATTTGCTTAACCTGCCTGCCGGCAGGCAGGGATTTTGCAAAAGCGTAGCCCTGCCTACGATGAGTAAAATTTTAAGAAAATAACGAAGAAATTGACCAAAACTACTTTTGAAAATCTGGCTTTGCCAGTTTAAAAAAATGGTAGTGCGTAAACCTTATGAATAAAAAATTTAGATACAGTTTAATTGTCGCTGGCTTTATAATTTTTGGCATTACCGTACCGCTAATTATTCTCTTTGTGAGTGGAAAAAAATTAAACTGGCATACCAAAAAAATTATTTCTACCGGCATTATTGCTTTTAAAATTGAGCCGGCGGATGCAACCATTTACCTAAATAACTTGGAACAAAATTTGGGCAACGCGGAATATAAATACATTCGCGATTTACAACAAGGCCAATACTTATTAACCGCCCAAAAACCTCATTACCAAACTTGGCAAACCACCATTAAACTGGAACCGAGTAAAGTTTTTTGGGCCAAACCCGAAGACAAAAAAATTATTTTATTCAGAGCCCCTAGCGCCACCTCTACTTTGCTTACCAACCTAAACGACCTCTGGGTAAAAGACAACCAGCTGTTCGCTGTAGATAATACAACCTTGTATTGGCTCAAGAAAAATAATTCTTCCAGCACTCCGGCAAAACTTACCTTACCAAAAGTCACCAATAAACTTACAGCTTCCCCCAATGGCAATTTTTTATTGTTAACCGGCCAGCCAACTCAAAAAAAACCACCGGTTTTACTGGTAGAACTCAATACCCAAACACTTTTAGACCTTACCGATACCCTGCCTAATTCCGCTACGCATTTAACTCTCAATAACCAAGGCGAAATTATCTTTCTGGATAAAAATAAACCCTATCTTTTAAGCCTAAAGAGCAAAAAACCTTTACTACTCAGCACTACCGAAACCCTGACTGATTTTCAATATCAAGAAGATAAACTTTATTTTATAAACGAAACCGCCCAATCCGCCGAATTAAAAAGTTTAGATGTAAAAACTCAAAACCTCCAAACTCTCTACACACTACCCTCCCCGTTAAAATCCATTACACTAAACTCGGTTAATAAAAAATTCGTCTATTTCCATTCCGCCCAAAATTTATACCAATTCGGTCTAGAAACCGGAAACTTAGTGGAAATTTCCCGCACCTTTACTCAAGCCCTAAGTAGCCCCACTAACGGACTTATTTGGCAAACTAATCAATCCTTCTTTTACCTTAACCAAAAAAACCAACTCTCCTCCGCCTCCCTCCCTAACTATTCACTGCTCCACCCGATGATTGAAGAAGATTTAGACTATGTCATCTTTACTCACCAAAACCAAATTTACGCCTCAGAATTAAGCTCTGAGCCAACACCCAACCAATTCTTGCTCTATTCGGGCAAAAATATTAAAACCTGCTTCTTGTCGGAAGATAAAAAGACTTTATGGATTTTAGATGACCGCGACTTAAACTTCATTAGCCTGCGCTAAATAAGCATCGATCGCTGAGTTAACTAAAGTATCAGCCTCCTGATTTTGCGCTCTGGGGATGTGCGTAAAATTCACGAGATGAAAATTTTTAATTAAAGTTAATACCTGACCCGCCAAAACCTGAAGTGTGGGGTCTTTGATTTTATACCTCCCCTGCATCTGCCGAACAATCAACTCACTATCCATTCTAATTTCCAGATTCAAATTCCCTCCCCCTTGTTGTGGGGAGGGTAAGGGAGGGGGGAGATGAATCTGATTTGATATTTGATATTTGATATCTAGAATTTCCTGCACTTTCTGAAGCGCAAGGATGAGCGCCTTATACTCCGCCACATTGTTGGTAGCTTTACCAATGTATTGTTGATGTTTACCAAGAATTTCTCCGGCTTCGTTGGTGATTACTACCCCAATCCCCGCCGGACCCGGGTTACCCCGCGCTCCCCCATCGGTATAAATAATGAGTTTCATAATAAGTTCATTCTAACATAATAATATTTTATCATCTATCAAAAAACAACCCATGTTAGAATGTTAAGATGTTAAGATGATAAGATGTTAGAATGTTAAAATGTTAGAATGTTAAAATGTTAGAATGTTAAAATGTTAAAATGTTAGAATGTTAGAATGATAAAATGATAAAATGTTAACTCACTCCAATAATATCTATAACTCTGAGTTTTAAATTTTTTCTACCTTGCCACTCATCTAATAGCAACTCACAAGCTATATCTACCAAACCGGGAATTTTAACCGGAGAAAAATTAAACGCAATAGCCGGAATCACCTTACTGCCGATTTGAATTTGCATTTGTAAATGTTGCTGGTTGGCACCCACGGGTTTTTGCGAAATGATTTCCGCTGATTTAATTAGAAACTTAGGTTTAAAGTTGCCCACTCCAAAAGGCTCTAGGCTTGCGAGTAAGTTGTAAGTTGTAAGTTGTAGGTCAGAAGCATTTAGCTCTGCTTCCAGTTCCAATATGGGTGATAAATCATCCTCGGTTAGATTTTGGTTGGCAAACTCGAGCAGACTGATATAAAAATTTTCAAACTTATTGGGATCCAAACTTAAACCCGCAGCTTGCTTGTGCCCCCCAAAACGAATTAAATGTTTAGCGGAATAAGTTAAAGCATCCACTACATTAAAATTACCCACTGTGCGAGCCGAGCCGGTTGCCTCGGCTCCCTCTTGTGCCAAAATAAAAGTGGGTTTGTAAAATTCCTCTGCCAATTTTCCGGCCACCAACCCCACGACGCCCTTATGCCACTGCGCATTCATAATGGCCAACACCGGTCGATTTTGAATTTGCAAAGCCTGCTCTCGGGCCTCGCTCAAAATTAATGCCGTGGTTTCTTGGCGCTTGAGATTCAGTTGTTCAATGGCCATAGCCGACTGCTGGGCTTTAATGGCATCGCTACACATTAACAAATCTACTGCCAAACCGGCATGCTCTAACCGACCCGTGGCATTCAGCCGAGGAGCAAGCACAAAGCCTAAAGTATAAGTATCGGGTAACTGCCGGTTAAAATCCAAGCCGGCAGAAGCTATAAGCGCTTGAAGCCCGAGCCATTTGGTTTTAGCCAATACCTTTAAACCAAACTTCACCAAAATTCGATTCTCCCCTAACAGCTTATGACAATCGGCAACTGTGCCAATGGCCACTAAATCTAAAAGCCACTTTTCCCAACCTTCCATAAAATTTTGATTTTTGATTTTTGATTTTTGATTTTTTAATATTCCACACGCCACCTTAAACGCCACCCCCACTCCGGTAATTTCTCGGTCCGGATACATCTCTTGTGGATTTTTAGGATTAATGAGCGCAAAAGCCTTAGGCATTTCGCCAATAATTTCGTGGTGGTCGGAAATTATCAAATCAATATTATGCTCTTTACACCATTCGCCTGCCTCTCGGGCATTAGTTCCGCAATCAACCGTAATAATCAATTTAACCCCTTGATTTTTAAGACTTTCCAAAGCTTGCAAATTAATCCCATAACCTTCGCTAAACCTGTCTGGGATGTAGTAACCTGCTTCCACCCCCAAATAACGAAAAGTCTGGAGTAAAACCACACTGGCCGTAATGGCATCGGCATCGTAATCGCCGTAAATACAAATTTTTTCCTGTTGCTCAATGGCTTGCCAAATTCGCTTAACCGCTTTTTTCATATCCTTAAATAAAAAAGGGCTATGTAGCCTTTCGTATTCGGTGTTTAAGAATTCTGTAATTTGATCCGACTCAGTAAGTCCCCGATTATATAACAGTTGCGCTAAAAACGGATCAAAATTTTCATATCTTGATGCTAATTCACTGGGAACTTTCGGCTTGACTTTCCACTTTTTCTGCATTTAATTTATAAAATTAAAAATTAAAATTTCTAATACTTGGTATTAAACTCACCCCTGTCATCTCCGCCGGTTTTTTCATGCCCATTAAAGCCAAAACCGTGGGTGCAATATCGCAAATGGCACCTTCGGGAACCTCTGCGGATAAACTCATAAAATTTTTATCTTTAGGGCTTGCAAATTTCATTGGCAAATTGGCAACCAATAATGGCACCGGATTAGTGGTATGGTCTTTATCTATATTGCCGGTTTTCACATTAATTAACTGTTCAATATTGCCATGATCGGCCGTAATTATCAAGCAAGCCTGATTTTCCAAGCAAGCTTCTAAAATTAGTTTGAGTTGCTTGTCCAAAGATTCCACCGCTTTTATACCGGCTTTTAAGGAACCCGTATGGCCTACCATATCAGCATTGGCAAAATTGGCAACAAAAAACCGGCACGGGGTATTGTTAATTTTATTCACTAAAGTATCGGTAAGCTCTTCCGCAGACATTTCCGGATGATCCACATAGTTTCTCCCGTTGTCCGGACTGGCAATAATTTTTCTTTCTTCGTTAGGTAGAGCGTTGGTAATTCCACAATCAAAAAAAGAAGTTACGTGAGCAAATTTTTCACTTTCCGAAATATGAAATTGGCTCACGCCGTTGTTAGCCAAATATTCCGCCAAATTATTTTTTAAATCCACTCTGGGAAAGGCAATGGGAATGTTTAAATTTTGCGAATACTCGGTCATGGTCGCAAAATACAAATTTTTTAACCTCGGATGTTTAAAATTCTGAGCCAATTTTTCCGGCTCCACAAAGGCTTGAGTAAGTTGCATGGCTCGGTCGGGACGAAAATTAAAAAAAATCACTGCGTCGTTGTCGTCTATTTTAGCCACCGGGTATTCGCCCCCACCGGGACCAATTTCACAAATTACGGTGGGCTTAATCATTTCATCGTAAACGCCATTTTGATAATTTTTCCAAACCGCGTCTTCGGCCGAATGAGCCATTTCCCCTTTACCAAACACCAAAGCTTCGTAAGTGGCAGTGGTCTGGTTCCAGTGACCGCCCCTATCCATAGCGTAAAACCTTCCGGTAACAGTGGCAATTTCCCCCACGCCAATTTTGGCAATTTTTTGCCTTAATTTTTTGATATCTTCCAAAGCCACTTTTTCTTCCGTATCTCGGCCATCGGTAAACATATGAATGTAAACCTTTTGAATACCCTGGTCTTCGGCCAAAGACAAAAGGGCATATAAGTGCTGGTCTAAACTATGCACCCCGCCGGCGGAAACCATACCCATTAAATGCAATTTGGAATTAAATTTATTCACATGCACCATGGCATCTAACAAAGCAGGATTTTTAAAAAATTCCCCGTTTTGAATACTGGTGGTAATTCTGGGTAAATCTTGCCCCACAATTCGACCGGCGCCAATATTTAAATGCCCCACCTCGCTATTACCCATTTCTCCCCAAGGCAATCCCACCAAAGGCCCGGAAGCATGCAAAGTTAAACTGGGAAAATTCGCTACCAAATAATCCAAAGTCGGCCGATGTGCATGATAAATAGCGTTGCCATGGGCAGGACTGGCTACACCAAAACCGTCTAAAATTACCAAAACCAACTTTTGAAATACCGGTGAATCACCCAAGCCTCCTACGCCTTTATATGGCGTCTCGCTGGTTGTAGCTGGAGTCGTGGGAGGTAAACTAAGATTCTGTGTTGTTATCTCACTTACCCCGACCGCTTTTCCATGTAAAATCTCCGCAAGGGGTGGGTGCGGGACTTGCGGTAAAACCGGGACGCTAGCGAGTAAATTTTGTTTCAAATCACTGGGCATAATTAGCCCTTTTATGGGACTAATTAATTATACCATATTTAACTTTTTAGTTTTAAATACTTCTTGTGTAACAAAAACCTAAAAAACCCTTTAAAAATTTCCGGTTTACTCTGAACATTGGTGGTGAGTTTAGTAAAAATATCGGGAAATAAATTTTTGGCGGAATATTTGGTTCGCATTCTACCGTACCATTTAAGATTATAAATTTTCCAAAACTCTGTTCGGGAATAATAGTTAGTCGCATAAAACCATTTTCTCCCGCCTAAACTTTGCAATTTTTGACTTAATAAAATATTTTTCTTCAATTCCCGCCGATTAATTAAACCACTCGTGCCATACACTCCGATACTCACTAAAGCTTCGCCGGGTAAATTGGCAAAGGATAATTGACACGGTTGACTTTCCGGTTTTAAGGGAATAAACCACAACGGGTAAATTTTATAATGTTTCTCCAAAAATTTACAAAACTCCCACACCTTTGACGCCGGTAAACATAAATCTTGAATAATATATTTTTGCGCCAAATTGGCGGAATGCAAAGCGCGATACAATGCCCGAGTGTTTAGCCAAGCATTAAAAATCCATTTAGTTAGGCGATTGGCAGGCAAATGAAATAATTTAAAAAAATACTCTCCCATCCAAAAAGCCCCTCTGTCGTAACGAAATAAAAAATCCCTCAAAGGGAAATAATCGCAAAAAATTTTATTTTTTAATCTAAACTGAATATGCTTATAATACCACCTCCCCCAAGATTTATTTAAACCAATTACTTCCGGTTTCTCACTAATATCGGTCATCTTTCCCAAAATTACAACGCCCAATTTGGCAGTGTACATAATCCCTTCCATAAAATCATATTCTGTGGTTTTGGCATAACTCGTTAACACTTCCTGCATTTGACTAAAATTTTTAACGGTTTGATATTCCACCTTAACAAATTTTTTCGCAGAGATTAATTTTAATTTAACTTGGGTAATTATCCCCAAAGTACCCAGAGCGCCCGCCACTCCCCAAAATAAATCCGAATGTTGTTCTCGCGAAGCCTTAACGACTTCCCCATTACCTAACACAATTTCCATTTCCAATACCGTATTATGGAACAAACCATGTTTAAACGAACTGCTTTCTCCGGCTCCTCCGGAAATCCCCCCGCCCACGGTAATACCGGGAAATTCCATAACTACCGGCGGTACTAAACCATACTTTAAAGTCGCCTCCACTAACCTATCCATAGGCACATTGGGCTCACAAATTACCGTTTGACTTTGCACATCAATGTCCAAAATATTGCCAAAATCACTTAAATCCACAACGTGATTTTTTTTAAACTTCAAAGCTCGGGTGGTATTGGTAGACCCGTGGTAAACATACGCTTTTTCTTGATTAGATGACAAAAACCGAATCCGCTCTACAACTTGTTTTAATTTTTGCTGATGCTGTGCCATACCTAATCATGTTTTTTTAAAGCTTCAATGCCGGCTAATTTTTCTCCGGCCAAATATTCCAGCATCGCGCCTCCGCCGGTGGAGACATGATCAATATGTTCAAATTGCTGAGATTGCCTTACAGCATCAACCGTATCCCCGCCCCCGACCACCACAAAAGCCTTGCCTTTGCCCCGCCCACCAATTAAGCGCGCCAAAGCAAACGTCGCATGATGAAAAGGCGATTTTTCATACAATCCCAAAGGTCCGCTCCAGACTAAAGTTTTGGCAGTTTTAATGACTTTGGAAAATTCCATAATCGTTTTGGGTCCGGCATCTAAAATTTGTTCATTGGGGCCAACCTCGTGCGGACTGCACACGCGAATTGACTGTTTATCCATGTTGGCATTAGCCACCACTACATCTACCGGCAAAACTAATTTATCTTTAAAGTTTTGTAAAATGTGCCACGCGGTTTGCGTTTGAGCTTCTTCCAATTTAGACACACCGACTTCATAGCCTTTTACCTTAAACATTAAATTGGCCACTCCCCCGCCCACTAAAATTTTATTGGCGGTTTTACCCAAATTTTCCAAAGCGCCCACTTTTTCGGAAAGCTTAACCCCGCCTGTCATAACCACCAAAGGTTTTTTGGCATGCTTTAACACCATATCTAAAGCCTTAATTTCTTTTTCCAATAACAATCCGCAGTAAGCGGGCAAGTGTTCCGCCAAACCCGTTACCGAAACCGCCGGATGATGCACTACTCCAAAACCATCTAAAACAAACACTTCACCTAAAGTGGCTAAACGTTTGGCAAATTGAGGATCATTTTTTTCTTCTTGCGGATAAAATCTTAAATTTTCCAAAAACACCACATCTTTACCGGAACTCTGTTTAACTTGACTGAGGCTTTGATCACTGGTTAAATTGCCGGTGAAAAAAATTAAATGCGGAATCTGATAATCGGGCAAAGTGCCATCGGTTTGGACAAATTTTAAATTTAATAACTCCGCCAGTTGTTTAGCCACCGGAGCAAAACTATATTCGGCTTGCCACTCACCTTTAGGCCGACCCAAATGCCCGCAAATAATTAGCTTATTACCTTGGTCTCTTAATGCTTGAATGGTGGGTAAACTCTGCCGAATTCTAAAATCATCGCTTACACGTCCATTTTTTATGGGACAATTTAAATCCGGCCGTAAAATTACGGTTTTATGCTTTATGACTGATGTTCTTAAATATTTAATCATACAGGCGACACGAAATTACAAATTCATCACGCGAATAACGCTAATTAAATTTTACTATTAATTACACGCTTCGGTTTAATATAAGTATTTCTAAAATTTACAATTAATCCGAGTTTCAGTTTTGATGCCTCTAAATAACGAATCATTTGTAAATAGTCTTCTTTGGTCACAAACTTTTTAGCCTTTGCGTCTAACAGTATTCGCTTTTCAATTAAAAAATCTACTCTATTACCTTTTGGGGAATCTGGGACTAAGGTTTTAATATCACATTCTCTTTCATAACTCAATCCGGTTTCTATGAACAACTTTTCTAATTCATCACAATATTGTCTTTCGCTTGCAAATCTGCCAAGTTTATTATGAACCTTAAAACACAACCCTGTAATCTTAAAGGATAATTGTGGTTCTATTATTAGCGTCATTAGCGTGCTATTGGCATATTAGTGTCGCTGTATTAAAATTACTTCCTCTACCAACCGATTACTATAGCCAAACTCGTTGTCATACCAAGCCACCACTTTTATAAAATTGCCATCTACCACTTGAGTTAAAGACAAATCTACAATCGAAGAGGCCGGGTCGCCCACAATATCGCTAAGCACCAAAGGTTCCGTAGAAACTTCCAAGTATCCTTGATAATGGGAATTTTTCGAAGCCTCAATAAAGGCCTGGTTCACCTGCTCTTTAGTAACATTAGTTTTAAGTAAAACTGTAAAATCCGATAATGAACCAACAGGCGTTGGGACTCTAAACGCCACACCATCAAATTTGCCCTTGAGCGATGGAATGGCTTCGGTGGCGGAAATGGCAGCGCCAGTCGTAGTGGGAATAATGTTGATGGCAGCCGCCCGAGCTCTTCTTAAGTCATTGGATTTGCCTCCGGGTGGCGGACCATCTACCAAATTCTGTTCCGCGGTATAACTATGAATAGTGGACATAAAAGCTTTTTCCACACCGAATTTTTTATTTAGCACATCTAAAACCGGCGCAATGCAATTGGTCGTGCAAGAAGCATTGCTAATGATATTTTCGCCTTTGTATTTGTCGTGATTCACCCCTAAAACAATGGTGGGGGTTACACCTTCGTCTTTTGCCGGAGCGGAGATAATCACTTTTTTTGCCCCAGCCTTCAAATGAGCTCCTGCTTTTTCACTATCTGTAAACCGGCCAGTACATTCTAAAACTACGTCTACCCCCAGTTTGCCCCAAGGTAATTTTTCCGGTTCTTTTTCTGCAACTACCGGATATTTTTTACCCGCTACAATTAAATTTGTTTCGTCAAAACTCACTTCCAAACCAAACCGGCCGTAATTACTATCGTATTTCAGCAAATGCGCCAAAACCGAAGTGGGTGACAAATCGTTTATCCCCACCACTTCAATTTCCGGCTTACCGAGAGCGATTTTAAACGCCTGCCTGCCAATTCTTCCAAACCCATTGATTCCAATTTTAATGTGTTGTGCCATATAAAAATTATTTGTCTTTTAAATTTTCTTGAGTTAACTTATTCATATTTTTAATTTTTACCATTCGGGCGGATTGAGGAATTTCTTGATATTCCGAAGTAATAAAACTGGTAGCTCGCCAACTCAATACCAAGCCCAAACCCACACTCCCTAAAAAGGCAATTAAGCAAAATCGAAAAATCGGGTTTTGGGAAGCTACGCTATTCCCTGCTAAGTTACTCATAAATTATGTATCTTTCTTTTTTGCCACCATAGCCATTACCTGTTTTTTACTCTTGGCATCGGTAATGTTGATGGTTTCAAATTTTTTTAATTTTTTTAATTGTAATGCAATTTCCTGTTTGGTTAGTAAACCGGCTTGCGGTCCAATTTTTTGCACCACACTTCCCGCATTTACCGGACCCCACTTAAGTGCTTGAGCATGTGGCAACCCATAGAATAACCCGGCAATATAAGCGGTAGTAAAACCATCACCCGCACCCGTGGCTTCTATTCTGGGTCCGGGATATTCCGGTACATAATAAAACCCTTGCTCGCTATAGGAATAAGCCCCTCTTCGGCCATCGGTAAGGGCAATAATTTTCGGGCCTAGATTGAACAATTTTTTACACAGCATTTCCGGATCTCGATTATTCTCCCCCACCCAACTTTGCGCTTCTTCCACATTAACAGATAACAACGTAGTTCGCTTTAAAATTTCTTTGTTCACCTTAACTCCCGCTCTGAGCATAAACGTGCCGGGATTAAAACCCAAATTACTCTGATATCTGTCTATATACTGGCACAACTCGGGATAAATAGACTCAAACCCCTCACCCATACTGGTTAAATATACCCATCTCGATGGAACTAAAGGCGGTAGTTTATACTTTCTATGTTGGTGATAAACCAAAATAGTTCTCTCGCCTTTATGAGAAATGACAAACGATGCATTAGTGCTGTGTTTTTCATCGATTACAATATAACGCTCCGATACGCCTTCCTTTTTCATTTTGTGAATAATTTCTCTCCCGCCGACATCGTGCGCCAAGACGGTATAATAAGCGGTCTTTAAACCCAACCGAGCACTCCCCACCGCGTTATTGGCGGCATTACCCGCCACAGTTTTATAAAGTTCTTTTACCGGTAATTTATCTCCCCAATTAAAAATCGCCTTGGTTTGGCCATTAATTTTTTTAATTTCCAAATCATCAATAAACAAAAATGTATCAATGGTGGCGTCGCCGATAGAAATAATATCCAACATACATTAATCGTGAAGCTTTAACACTAAAGCTTAAAATAAATAAAGTATTCAAATAATTATAAAAATTTATTTTTCATACTGTCCGGTTACCCATTCAAATTCACCTGTCCAATTTCTCCCGGTGCAGGAAAATCCAGGATTGTCGGGATGTGCGCCACTACTGGTTTCCATATCCACCACTCCAATTACATAAAAAGCGCCTTTATTGGCATCGCATCCGCTATCACCCGCTGAATATCTATAATATTTATAATTCTGGCAACTGCTATTAATCGATGGATCTAAAACATCTTTACTTAAATAACCGGCGGTTCTTAAAACCGATAAAAATGTTCCGTCAGCCGTGGTATCGTATCCACCACAGCTGGCATCACTCGTAGGCGCTGGGTACTGACCATTGGCATCGTAATAGAGCGCCAGAGCTTTTTGGATTTGATTAATATCCGCCAATCGTTTAACATCTCTGGCTTTTTTTCGAGTGGAATTTAAACTTACAAGCACCACACTGGCCAACAGACCAATAATGGCAATAACTACAAGGAGTTCTATGAGAGTAAAACCACTGTTAGACTTATACAATTTTGATTGTAAAATAATTTTTTTTAATAGGGGACGCATAAACAATAATAATTATTTATAGATTGATCACACCAATTTGTGCCGGAAGCCCAAGGTCTGCAAGAAGGTGAAAGTCCGGTGGTAGATGGGGTGGCGCTTTCTAGCTGAGTAACTAACAAAACTCCTATGTTATTGTTAGGCCCATAATCAAAATAGCAGTATCCCCTATTATAACCCTGTGTCCCCGGGCTCTTGGGAACACTGGAGAGAAAACCGGCTGAAACAAAATTTTGCATGGTTTGAACATACTGAGTTGTGTTAGTGACAAACTCACAAGATTCATTTCCGTTGACTAAATTCGGTGGCACAGTGTTATTCTTGTCGTAATATAATTGAATAGCTTTACTAATTTGAGCAAAGTCAGATATTTTTTTGGCATCTCTCGCTTTAGCTCGGGCCGAATTTAAACTTACGAGCACCACACTGGCCAATAGGCCAATGATGGCAATAACTACTAGAAGTTCAATAAGGGTAAATCCTTTATTATTTTTCATAATTAATGTCCAACTTTATAATTCATACCCCATGTGTTTCTTACACATATATCAAAAGAGTCAGAAATTGTAGCTTGGTCTTCAGCAGTAGGATTTTCTAATTTCGCATAATACGCAAACTTGTCTGCTCCTAAATTTGTTAAACAGCCATAAGCAACAGTATCTTTTCGCCAATACATATAAATATTACTACCAGTGTTTATTGGGTCATCTGAAACCTTACTCACATATGTAGGAACTAAAGCAGCATCAAGTCCACCGTGTCCGGGATTACTAAACCATCCTGCCGAAGCCGGATAATCATTTACCGCATCAAATCTTAATTCTGTAGCTGTTTGGAGTTGCTTTAAATCTGCTTTTCTTTTGGTATCTCGTGCTTTGGTTCGAGCCGTGTTTAAACTTACGAGCACCACACTCGCCAACAGGCCAATAATGGCAATTACAACCAAAAGTTCTATGAGGGTGAACCCCGTTAGAGCTACCGTTGGTGATTTATATTGAAAAACCGGATTTGATAAAATACTTTTTTTAAAATTTTGCATCAAACTTTTTAAAGCTCTAACTGGGGTGAAGCCCGTTAAGGATTGGTTTTTATTATTTTTTATCATTTAATAATATTTTTATGGACAAGCCGAAACTCCCCACCAACCCGAATCTGGTCCATTTGCTGATCTTACATAACAACAGCTTGGCGTTGCAATTTCCCGACAATAATAAATCCCATACTCTGTCGTATTTCCAACATAATGGTAAGATGCCCATCCCGTTCCATACAATGGATCATTTGGGATTTTGCTTAAATAAGGACCCAAAGCCTTGGTAGGACCTGCAATTACAGAATTAGTTGTGTCGGAGAAAGGATATCCACCATCTGGTGGATAAGCATTATTGGCATCATAATACAATTCCAGAGCAGTTTGAAGTTGTTTTATGTCTGCAAGTCGTTTAGTCTCCCTCGCTTTTTTCCGAGCCGAATTTAAACTCACTAACACCACACTCGCTAACAGGCCAATAATGGCAATTACTACCAGGAGTTCTATGAGGGTAAAGCCTTGATAATAATGTTTTTGTTTCATTTTTTTCGTTTTAGTACTTGTTTTACTTTATTTATTATAGCATATTTTCCCATTCCATATTTTTCTATTAACTCATTCGGTTTACCGCTCTCTCCAAAAGTGTCATTCATGCCCACCATTTCCACTGGCACCGGATAATTTTGTGCCAAAACTTCACACACTGCGCTCCCACACCCACCCATAATTTGATGCTCCTCCACTGTTACCACTGCTCCGCATTTTTTAGCCACCTCCACAATGGTTTGAGTATCAATGGGTTTAATAGTGTGATTATTTACCACCATACAACTTATACCTTCTTTTTCTAATTCCTGTGCTGCCAAAAGCGCATTATACAACACCGGTCCGGAGGCAATAATGGCCACATCATTACCGGATTTAAAAATTTCCGCCTTCCCCACTTTAAACGGGGTTTCCACTGTGGTAATTAAAGGAGTTTTGTCGCGAGTTAAACGAACATACGCCGGACCTTCTTTTATGCCTAATGCCATAGTGGCTTTTTTGGCTTCAATGGCATCAGAGGGCACCACCACTACAATGTCCGGCAAAACTCTTACCATAGCAATATCTTCCAAAGCTTGGTGAGTAGCGCCATCGGGACCGACCGATACGCCGGTATGCGCCCCGGCAATTTTTACATTTGCTTTAGAATAACAAACGCTCACTCTAAGTTGATCCCAATTTCTGCCCGGAGAAAAAACCGCGTAAGAAGCCACAAACGGAATTTTGCCATAAAGCGCCAAGCCGGCTGCCACCCCCATCATATTTTGCTCCGCTACCCCGCATTCAATAAACCTGTCTGGAAATTTTTTGGCAAAACCTTCTACCCGAGTACTTTCGGCTAAATCGGCGGTTAACACCACCACCCTGTCGTCCAACGCCCCCAATTCCAAAAGCGCTTCCCCATAACCATTACGGGTGGGAATTTGCTCAATATCATTTTGGCCAATTTTTGAATTCAGTTGCATCATAAATTATAAATTTAATATTCCATCGCTTACTTGCACAAAATTTAACACTGCTTGCTGACGCAATTCATCATCAGAAATATAAATCCCGCAATCCTGAGCAAATTTTTTACAGGCCTCAAGTGTGTTACAAGTATTTAAATAATTCCTTTCTACCACATCATCGGAACTTAATTCTGCCAAGATCATTTGTTTTAAAGTGTATAACTTAATCGCCTGCCACCTTGGATCTTGCTCGGCTCTTTTTAATCTCTCACTAAACTTAAAAATATTTTTACCCTCAAGCATCACTACCTCCGAGCATCTTTAATTGACTTAAAGCTCTTTCGGCTTGGTCTTTGTTGGGAGGCATTCCATGCCACTTATAATCTCCTTCCATAAAATCCACACCTTTCCCCGGAATCGTATGGGCAATAATGACTGTGGGCTTTTCGTAAATGGCCTTAGCTTCATAACAAGCATCAATTATTTTTTGTGGGTTATGTCCGTCTACTTCTATGACGTGCCAATTAAATGCTTCATATTTAGCCTTCAGTTCACCTAGTGGCATCACATCTTCGGTATTGCCATCAATTTGAATATTGTTTCTATCTATAAACGCGGTTAAATTATGCAAACGATATTTACCGGCAAACATTACACCTTCCCAAACCTGACCTTCTTGTTGTTCGCCATCGGACATAATTAAATAAACTCTTTGGCTTTTTCTCCCATCCATCATTAACCCATAAGCCATACCCACGGCTTGGCTCACCCCTTGTGCTAACGGACCGCTAGAAGTTTCTATGCCCGGCAAAGCCAAATTATGCGGATGACCCTGCAAACGAGAATTTAATTGCCGTAAAGTTTTCAGTTCTTCTTTGGGAAAATAACCACTCTCCGCCAAACTGGCGTAAAGCACAGGACAAATATGCCCGCAAGATAACACTACCCGATCCCGATTTTCATCTGTCGGACTTTTAGGATTATGTTGTAAAACTTCAAAATACAAACATGCAAACACCTCTGCCATACCCAAAGGCCCGGCACTGTGGCCACTACCGGCTTGAAGTAGCATTTCAATAATATCTTGTCTAATAAGATTAGCTTTGTGTTTTATTTCGTTGATGGTTAGTTTAGGCATGTTTTACATTTTTTTTCTCTTACCTTAAGAGGAGATTAGGTTTACTTCGTATAGGAGCTCATGTTAATCATAAACGACTGACATAGGGGGTGATTCTTTGCAGACCCCCCTCTTAATGTAAGAGGGGGTTAGGGGGTGATATCTCCCCCTCTTAGGGTTAAGTAGATTAATGGCTCATTCTTTGCAGTCTTCCCCCTCTTAGGGTAAGAGGGGGGCTGGGGGGGTGATATACCCTCTCTCAAAATACAAAAAGAATACTGCATCTTGCTACCTTTTGCTTATAATATTTTGATTACTTTTCTTTCTAAAATGTCTAACTACACTTAAAACTATTAAAACTACAAAAATCCAAAAAACAATATTCAAAAAATAATTTAAATTATGCACAGGTCCATCATTCCTAAGTTCAAAATAATTAAATACTACACGGAACGGAATACCAGTTGAATACTTACAAATCCGCAAACCCGCCCAAGGGACTAAACTGTCTTCAGGAGTTACTGAGCAAGACTCTTTAAAAAGTACGGTTTTAAGTATTATTATATTTATAATAAAACCTAAAACTATCGCCCACCCCACCAAATGCTTTTTTGTTTCCAAACTAAATATTTTCATTTTTTCTTTTCTATTATTCACGATTCATACCTCATACCTCACTATTCATAATTCATACAATCTCATCTTCCAAATGTGCGTAAGCCAAACTCACATCCGGAGCTTTTACCAAAGCCGAGCCCACACAAATTAAGTCTACACCGGCATCTTTTAAACTTTTAATGTTAGTTTCATTTACTCCGCCATCTACTTCTATTATACCATGTGGAAACATTTGCCTTAACTCCTTGACTTTCTCTATTGTAGACAGAATAAACAACTGCCCTTGCTTACCGGGAACTACGCTCATTATAAGATATTGGTCTGCTGTAATGTCTTGTAATACCTTAACTGATGTTGAAGGATTTATAGCCACTCCGGTTTTAAAACCCATCTTTTTTATAGTTTCCAAAGTCGCTTTTAAAGCGTCAGTTGATGGAAAAGCCTCAAAATGCACAATAATAGTTTTAAACCCGCAAATTTGGTAGTCCAAAAAATCTTGAGGTTCTTTAACCATTAAATGTGCCTCCCACTCCAAAGCCGGATTCAAAGCATCTATTTCCGCTACATTTACCAAACGATTTTCTATAAATTCGCCATCGCCAAAATCTACTTGAATTCGGTTAAGGCCGGGCAATTTACATACTAAATTCAGACTTCTTTCAAAGCCCGGGAGGGTAGTTTCTAGAATTGCGGGAATAATTTGCGCCATAAATATTTTGTCACTTCAGAAAATTACTTTGCTATGTATCTGAAATCGGTTTTTTGTTGTAGAATTTAGTTTTAAAAAATCTACCACTAACAAAAAAGGGGTAAGATTAAATTTGATTCTCTAATTCTGTAATTTTTTTAATTCGGCGTTCGTGACGACCACCTTCAAACTGCGTATTTAGCCATAAATCCACCGCTTCCTTGGCAACTTCCAAGGTTAAATACCTCGCCCCCAAAGAAAGGATTTGCGAATTATTATGCGTGCGACTTCTTCTAATTATTTCCATATCCCCGCCATAAAAAACTACCGCTCGAATGCCCTTAACTTTATTGGCAACAATCGCCTCACCTTGTCCTGAGGAACCTAAAATAATCCCTTTGGACCCCGCTTCTTCGGCCACTTTTTGAGCGCAAGGAAAAATCCAATCCGGATAATCGTCTTCTTTATTAAACTCAAAAGGGCCTAAATCGGCAAATTCCAAACCTTTAACTTTTAAATATTCCACTATTGCTTTTTTAAGCTCAAACCCCGCATGATCCGAAGCAATGTATATCATAATTCGAATTTACGAATGGAACAAATCTACTCATAGCAACAAATTTAACAAATGACCATATTCATATATACGTAGTCATTCGTTGATTCGTCAAATTTGTAGATTTGATCATAAATTAATTATCTGATTAAACTGACTGGGAATTAAACTGGCACCACCCACTAACAATCCGTCTATATTTGGTTCAATTAAAAAATTCATTCCGTTAGAGGGGTTAACGCTCCCACCATACAACACCTTTTTTACACCAAATTTGGATTTGATAAAAATTGCGATTTTTTCTGCATGTTCTGGGGTGGCAATTTTTTTAGTTGCATATGGATTACCTGAAGAAATGGCCCATACCGGCTCATACGCCACAATTACTTTAGCTGTATCCACTCCGGCTAAACCCGCCTCTAATTGCTGTTTTAAAATATCTATTACTTCCAAATCGTCCTGCTCAACCGTGGTATTAAAACCCACGCACAAAACCGGAATAATTTTATTCGCCAAACAACTTTTAATTTTGGCGTTAATAATCGCATCTGTATCGCCACCAAATTCCCGTTTCTCACTATGCCCTACCAAACAATATTTAACTTTTAAATCTTTAAGCTGGGCAGTGCTCACTTGGCCGGTATAAGCACCTTTCTCCGTCCAAAAACAATCTTGCGCTCCCAAGTTGGGAAAATCAATTTGGGATAAATAAATAGTTGGCGGACACAAAACTACCGTATGCTTTTTGGTTTTATTGATGGATTCCGCCAACTTCTGCGCCTCTTTTAAAGTCGTTGGGTTAAGTTTCCAATTTGCTATGATAAGTTTTTTTGGCATAATGAGGGTTAAGTTTCTCGAAGATCCTTCGAAGCTTTAGCGAAGGAGGGACAATTTGCTATGATAAGTTTTTTCATAAAATTATCTAATCTAGAAATTAGACGAATCTACGAATGAGGTCAATTTGTTAAATTCGTTGCTATAAGTAGATTTGTTCCATGCGTAAATTAGTTTCTTATTTTTTCAAAAACTCAGTGCTAACCTCTGGCAAAATGGGATTTACCGGAATACCGGTAGCGTATTCAAATCCCGCCCAAATGGTAAGCCGAGGAAAAATAGTTAAATGCCACCTGAACGCTTTTTCGTTATAAGTTTTACTCTCCTTTAAATTTGGCATCGTATGCACATAAAAATTTAACGGCGGATCACCTAATTTTAAAAATAATTGGCCTAAAACCGCTTTAAGCAAAAAAGATAAGTGATACACTTCCGCCTCGGTTTGGGCTTCAAATCTGGCACACTGCCTTTTGGGCAACACCCACATTTCAAAAGGTTTGCGCGACGCATATGGACACACTACCACAAAATATTCATCTTCGTGAACAATTCGGCTTTTTAAACTTAATTCTTCGTGAATAATATCGCCGTAAATATCGCTTTGGTGTAAATTAAAATAGTGTTGACAACCCATAATTTCACTATGAATATGCGGAGGGACAATTGGCAAAGCTAATATTTGATAGTGGGGGTGGAGTAAAGAAGCACCGGCATCTCGCCCATGATTATGAAACACTTGTACATAAGCATTTTCCGGATGCCGAGATAAGGTATTAATTCTTTGGATTAAAGCTCTTAAACTTAATTCTACCGTAGCAATGGACTGAAGCGCCACCGGCTCATTGTGTTTTCTTAAAATTAACACCTCATGATCGCCCGCACCGGTAGTGGAAAAATAAAATTCCTTATGCGCATAACTTACGGCATGCTCCAAAGAAGGAAATTTATTTTCAATCACTCTCAGTTCCCAATCTTGACTGGTTTTAACTGCTTGTCTTAAAGGTGGAATAAACGCTAAGGTAGGTTTGGGCTGGTCTAAATGTTTATGCATTAACGCATAATCTTCGTAAACATACCTGCCAATTTCCACATTCTTATCTTCCAAACCCGGACAAAAAACGCAAGTTTTATCTTTTTCCAAAACACCATTCATTACCGAATAAGTCTTGTAATCATCGGGCCGTTTGTCTCTTAAAGGAGCCATTAAGACCCAGGCTTTAGAAATGGGATTTTGTCGAAACTCGCTCATAAAATTAACAGGTAAAGCTCAACTATTACTAAAAAACTTTGCGAACCAAAAATTAGAAATTAGTAAATTTAATTTCCGATTACATAATTTTTACCATAATCAGTATCAAGCGTTGGCACACAACTGCTATCAATAGCTAATGTTTCCGCTGTAGTTGGATTTTCCAACGTAGCATATAAATTATACCTCTGAGCATTTCCCGCACCTCCACAAGTATAAATCATATAACTCGGATTAGGACCTTTGGGATCATCAATTAAACTTTGACTTAAAAAACCCTCATTCTTTAATACTGCGGTTACTGCCAAGGTATAGTTTCCGGTATCTTGATACCCGAGCCACCCGCAACCACAAGCCGTAGCCGGATTAGAAGGAGTTGATCGCCAACCACCTCCAGCCGTAATGTAAGTGCCATATTTGTCGTAATATAATTCCAAAGCCTTACTAATTTGAGCTAAATCCGCCTTTCTTTTAGTATCTCTCGCCTTAGCTCTGGCAGAATTCAAACTAACCAAAACCACTGAGGCTAACAAACCAATAATGGCAATCACGACTAAAAGCTCTATAAGCGTAAACCCTTGCTTGCCATGTAAATTTATAGTTAAATTTTGCCTGAAACTAAAAAAATTATTTTTTTTCATAATTTTTATTTAAATAATTTTGCAAAAGTATTTGAGCCGCCAGACTGTCTAAATTTTTTTTACTGTGGCTTAGGTGCTCTGCCATTTGCGATGAAAGACGTTCGTCAATAATTTCCACAGGCAAGCCAGTTTTTTTTTTAATTTTAAATTTAAAATTTTCTACTTCTCTAGTTTTTTTTGTTTCTTCTCCGCTCATATTCAGTGGCCATCCCAAAATTATCTTGCTGATTTGCTGACTGTTTATGAGCTGATGAATCTGATTAAAGAATTCTTTTGGTGATAAAATATCCAATTCAAATGCAACTGTTTGGGACTCATCACTAATGGCCAAACCTATCCGCTTTTCACCATAATCTATTCCTAATATTTTCATATTCTAATCATTACTTACCTTCTACTAAAGTCACTCTTACTATTCTCTCATTCCCCCCACTATAAATTTTTAAATTCAAAACAGCATTTACATCATACTTCTTTAACTCCTGGGCTAAAGTCTTTTCTTTTTTTAACTCTACCCCATTAATTTCTAAAATAATATCATTTTCCTTTAAGCCGGCTTTATCGGCCGGACTGCCGGGCACCACGGCAAAATCGGTTGTGCTATCGCCCCTAATTAATAACGCGCCATAATCTTTCGGCAATTGCTCTTTTTCCGCCAAAGCTTTCGATAACATAATATACCTTACGCCAATAAAGGGGCGAGAAATTTTTCCTGATTTTTTATAACTTTCTAAAGCTTTTTTCGCATCTTGTCCGGGAATGGCAAACCCGACTAACTGCCCCTGATTATCCACCGCGGTATTAATCCCCACCACCTGACCTAAGGAATTTAATAACGGACCACCGCTATTACCCGGGTTAATGGCTGCGTCAGTTTGAATTACCCCTTCTAGTTGTTCGGTACCCTCGCTGGAACCGGCAATAATACTTCTCCCAATCCCCGAAATCACTCCGGTAGTCACAGTATTCTGATACTGCCCCAAAGAATTGCCAATGGCAATTACTCTTTGTCCCACGGTTAAATTATCGGCAGGCGCAAACTCTAAAAAATTACTTTTTGCGATTTCAATTTTAATGATGGCTAAATCATTTCTGGAATCTGTGGTTAAAATTTTAGCTTCGTACTCTTTACCGTCATTGGTAATTACAGTATAAGAGGCCTGACTATCCGCTACAACATGCTTATTAGTTAAAATTAAACCATCGGCACTGACAAAAAACCCACTCCCCGCGCCCACTTGTCGAATATCCGGCACATTACTTTTGGGCTTTTGCGTGCTTCCAAACAGATCAAAAAAATCATCTTCAAAAGGATTAAACCCAAATTGCCTTAACTTGCTTATGTCTTTAGTTACCACAATAGAAACCACGGCTGGACTGGCCTGTTTAACCACATCTATCACCGAGGAGTCTTCAGCCAATACCACAGTCCGATTTTGAGGTTCCTTTGACAAAACTGAGTTAGACGCCAAAAAATACTCGTTTAAAAAACGGTTATGTTTTATGCCATATAAGCTGATTAATCCGCCAAAAAATCCACCTGCCAAACTAATTAAAACTATAGGCCAAATATATCTGGTCCAGTGTTGATGATAATCTACCCAACTATGCTTAAGCATATCTTGAGTTAATAATTCTTTAGAGTCTGGATTTTTATTTTCTAACATAGAATTACTTAATAGATTTTGTTTAAAAAATAGCTCTTTTAGTTTTTAAACTCCATTTTGAATTGCCAAAAATGGGAATGTGTATGTCCTAAATTATACCAAAAAACTGCCCTTTTGCCAAAAAAAATGGGGACTTACTCAATCACTTCTCCCCCAAAAACTTGCAAAGCCGAGCTTACATCCACCTTAGTGGGCGCTTGATCTTCTGCTTCTTCCTTAACTACCACAATCAATTCCAAAGGCAGATGGTAAATCTCGTTTAACACCTTAGCGGTTAAATCACTATTTTTGGCTTGTTCCAAATTTTGCTTATGAAATTGGTATTTAACCAGAATAAAAACCTTACTCACTTTAACTTGAAAAATTTGCGCGGTGCGTAATAAATTGGCCAAAGGTCCGTTAAAAGCTTTAATCGCTTGTACAAATGCAGTCCATTTTTCTTCAACTTGTTCTAAAGTTATGCTGTCTGCCAAATTAACCGCTGGCTGTAAACTGGGACTAGTTATTTCGCCAGCCTTAGATGCCACGACCGGAGCTTCACTTAAACTGGACTTTTTTTTTACTTCTCCCAATCCCGCAGTTGGGCTAAAGGATGCTTCTACGCTGGCTAATAATACGGGCAAATCCACACTCGGCGCGGAATTTTGTTCCTTTAATGAACGCAAAAATAATCTAATCGTGTTAATGAGTTTGGCTTCGGTTTGAGCATGGCTTACTGTCTCTAAAGTAGTAATTTGAGCCGGAGTCAGTCCCCAATCCGGACTGGATTCATATATTTTGACAATCAACAATTTTCTTAAATATTCTAAAAAGTCCTTATTAAAGGCAATAAAATCTACTCCTTCTTCGTATAAATCTTTTAAGAACGTCGGAATTAAGCGAGATTGGTGAGTAAAAATTAATTCGGCTAACTTTTCCATTTTGGAAATATTGGTTATGCCCAAAAGTCTTAAAACCGACTCCAGCTCGGCCTGCGCCCCTAAACTTAAGACCTTGTCTAACAAAGACAAAGCATCTCGCATCCCCCCTTCGGCATTCACGGCAATTAACTTAATGATTTGCTCATCTACTTGAGCGGTTTCCCAAGCTAAAATTTTACGCAAATAGGCTTCAATTACTTCAATGGAAACGCGCTTGAAATCCAACCTTTGCGTCCGAGAAATAATGGTAGGTGGCACTTTACCCACTTCAGTTGTGGCTAAAATAAATACGGCATGACTCGGTGGCTCTTCTAAAGTTTTTAGCAAAGCATTAAAAGCGCCCTTAGACAGCATATGGGCTTCGTCAATTATAAACACCTTATATTTGGCTTTTGCCGGAGCAAATTTAGTGTGCTCAATTAATTCACGAATATTATCCACTCCGGTATTGGAAGCGGCATCGATTTCTACTAAATCGATAAAATTACCTTGCTCAATTGCTTTGCATACTTCGCACTTACCGCACGCCTCACCTAAGGCATCAGGCAAAGCCTGTACAATATTTTTCTCCCCCTCTGGGCCTGCCTTGTCGGCAGACAGGGGGAGATGTCCCGAACTATTAAGGGACAAAGAGGGTTCCTGATTAGCAGATTTACTGATTGACTGATTTACTGATTGACAATTTATTGCCTTAGCTAAAATGCGAGCTACGGAAGTCTTGCCAATTCCCCGACTTCCTACAAATAAAAAAGCGTGGGCAATTCGCCCCGTGGTAATTTGGTTTTGCAAAGTGGTAATAATTGGCTGTTGCCCAACTACTTCAGCAAAAACTTGTGGTCGATATTTTCTATATAAAACGGACATAAATACATATTACCATTTTTTTTTAAACAAAAAAAGTCTGCAAATACTTAGTAATTTAGGGTTTACTCCGTTAATAAACTTATTGGGTGTGGTAGGTTTTTATGCCAACCACACCCTCCGTGATGAATATCAATCGAAGTCCCAGAGTCCACGCCCCGTGACACTGAAGTCGGAAACTTGTACATAATCCGGTTTGTGCATTTCCAGCGTCTCCTTGATCGCTGGGTGGAACTGCTCATCGACCAATGCACTGGTGATCCTACAGCTCCCGTCTGCCTCAACCCTTATGTCAAGGTGAGCCACGCTCACGCTTCCACGTTTAAGTGTTACCTCAACAGTAGCCGATCCCAGAACGGCCCCGTCAACACACAGTGACGCCAACACTTCGGACACTTTCTCAAACATTTTTCCTCTCTCTTTGCAAGCGAGTACCCAAGCGCACTTACCGCCTGCATTGTAGTTTTGCGCTGGATGCTGTTCATATCAAACAACCGATATGAATCCGGCCAAAACAAAACCACCTTCGCAAAGAAGGTGGTTAAAAAGGAAAAAGACAAATTAAACCACAGACTTTGCGAATATTTGCAAAGTCCACCAAGCGGAAACTGTAAATTTAATTACTGCTTTACTCATAAGTTTATGATAAGCTATCACTTAAATTTTGTCAAACTCACTTGCGGTTGTTTCTTAAACACCAATATCCTATACCCCACAAAATTCCAAATTAAAGAAATCGCATTAGCGAACACTTTGGCTAAATTTTTGTTGAAATCCACATTATCGGTAAGCGGATAATATTTGGTAACTGCCCCCACCAAACCACTGTTAATACTCGCGCCAATCACGCTCACTAAAATAAAAGTTAAAATGGTTTTGGGAAACATCTTCGTCTTATCCGCAAACCAGACTAAGGCAAAACTCTTCCACAACACCACTTCCATACATATCAACACCAATAAAATAATTACATAATAAGTATAATTCGCCATAACTTTTCCCCCTACTACGGACAATAAAACTCCCACCACTCCAATTGTGCCAATTATGATGGATTGGGCAAAAATCTTTAATTCAGAAATTGCCTGATGGCTGTTAAAAGTCCAATTCGCGTTCCAAATAAAGCTATGCGCTAAAGCCAAAATAAAAGTAAAAATATTAACTATTGCCAGAGGCATACCCGCACTAATGTGCAAAACCTTGGAGAGAATATTAAACAATAAAAAATCAAATGCTGTGGTTAAAAATCCAATGCCGGCAAACTTAAAAAATTGCAAAATCACCGGCTGACTTTGCAAAATTCCGGTGATTTTTTGTGTTAGTGATATATTAGTTCCTGATGGAGTTTTATCCATATTTTTGATCCATATTATAGAAGATCAAATATTAATCGGTGCCATCCGTGCTATCTGTGCATCTGTGGACTAAAGCTCTTCATCATCATCCAGTTTGAGTTTCTTTTTAGGCGAAGCCTCGGACATTTCCTGATCCACCACCGCTCCACCCGAACCTTTTTTAATGACATTTTCCACGGCTGCCCACTCTACGTCACCGGTGGCCGGTAAAACAATGGTTACTTCATCGCCAGGTTCGGACTTAAAGTAAGTTAAAGACGCGGTAAGCACTCTAAAGGACTTACCTTCTGCGAGGACTCTAAAATCACCTCGTTCATCTACCATTAATATGCCCAAAGCCTTTCTTCTTTCCACCGGACCAATTTGTTTATAAATAAAGGAGCCGTCTTCGGCAATGGTTAACTTTAAAATATCGCCCACCACAAGCTTTGATTTAGAAGCATAGTTAGCCGGCACCGGATATTGCTTACCATCCGGCCCGGACATATTTTGCCCGTCAAAACTGCCTTCAATAATTTTTCCGCCTTCGGAAACTACAAAGCTTTGCATTTTTTCCGAAGCCCCCACACTGCCTTTAACCGGCAACCCGCCCAGCATTTCTCTTAACAACTGTTTGGCGGTTTGAATATTCTTTTCCGCCGAATCTATCATTTGGGCGATTAACGCCAAATTTGAATGATTGTCCATATTTTTATTTTGATTAAATACTTCTTTTTGTTTCTAAACTATCGTTTAAAACATAACTATTATAAACGATTTATTTAATAAAAGCAAATTAATGATGTCCCCCGTGCCCGCCCCCACCGCCATGCCCCCCGCCCCCACCACCCCCTTTAACAAAGGGAGCGCTAAAAAATTCCACAGCCGGATTAGAAAAGTGGTTTACAAACTCCACCACCCCTTTTTGGTCAAACATATTAAACAACATGGTGCCGGCTAAAAATAAAGGGGAAAATTCCTTAAAAAACTTCCCTAAGTACCCTTTACCACCACCCCCACCGCCACCGTGTGACTCGTGCCCGCCCCCATGTGATTCGTGCCCATGTCCATGTCCATGTCCTGACATAAAGTTATTTAATCAAATTTATGATGTGAATCTAATAACTGACTTTTTAATGTTTTTAATTCCCAATAATACCCCACATACTTATCTAAAAACTGAATTAAATCTTGCCGAGTTTTTATATTCGTACACACCGGCTCAAAGGCCTTCATAATAATTACCGAATCTTTAATGCTAATTTTACCATTCTGTAACAGATTACTTAAAAACTTACCTAAAATGCTAATATAATTTTCTTCTGCCATTATTGATTAAAATTAGGAATTAGAAATTTTACAAACCTCGTTCAATGGCCGGCAAGGCTTCGGCCATACTCTCTGCCACTTGTCCGGCTTCCAAAAGCTCAGCTTCCACTTCGGCTCTGGCTCGTCCATATTTTAAACGAGACAATTGGCGGATGGCATTGGCGACTTCTTCCGTGCCTTCTTTACGCGGAGGCATTGTCGCCATATTAAACGGCTTACTGGCTGTGCCATTGACCATGAGTTTTACATAAGCATTATACCTGTCTATGTTTACCAAATCAAACTGGTTAAAAGTCGGGCTAAATTCCTTGCCTAAAACTTCGCTATCTTCCGCTCCGGTTCTAAACACCACCATAGTCCCCACGTTGCCAAATACCGCATCGCGTAAATCTTTACTGCCAGCCCCTTGAGCCCCGGCCTGAGTTTCTAACTGTCCCAAATACTGGTGTGCGATAATTAAATTTAACTTATATTTTCTCGCTTCCGATAAAATTGAGGAAAACGCATCGGTAATAAAATTTTGGAACTCATCTACATACAAATAAAAGTCGCGACGTTTTTCTTCCGGTATATCCGCTCGAGATAATGCTGCCATTTGAATTTTAGAAACAAGAATTAACCCCAATAACTTGGCATTAATTTCACCGGTTCGGCCTTTGGATAAATTTACCAATAACACTTTGCCTTCATCCATCACTTTTCTAAAATTAAAACCACTCTTGGATTGCCCGACAATATTGCGCATCATGGTATTTTCCACAAACCGACCCACCTTGGAAATCAAATACCCCAACATTTCCGATTTGTGAAAATCCGAGGTTTTCGCCATTTCTTTTTCCCAGAATAATCTCACTACGTGATCTTTCACTTTAGATAATTTATAACGTTGAAATTCGGTATCGGTAAAAATCCTCGGCACATCGGTTATGGTACCCGGATGTTCTTCGTCGGCCATTAAAGTCAACATGGCATTACGCATATTATGTTCAAACATGGGCCCCAGCATGGCCGGATCGGTAACCAATTTATAAAAAATCGAAATCATTTCCTGCACGGCAAAATCTTTTTGTTCTTCGCTGTCCACTTCCAGCATATTTAAACCAATCGGACGCTCCATATCGAACGGTTCTAAAACAATAATGTCTTCGGCTCGTTCTTTGGGACAATTTAATAAAATATCTTGAATCAAATCGCCGTGCGGATCAATTACACATAAACCTTCGCCGTTTTTAATATCCTGAATGGCCATGTTGGACAACAGCACGGACTTACCGCTTCCGGTTCTGCCCAAAATATAAGTATGTCGGCGTCTGTCTTCCCGGCCCATATAAATGGGAGTTTCCACGTTCCGATAAATATTTTTACCAATCAACAAACCTGCCTGATGCACATTAATGGGCGGAGGAGCTTTTTTGGAAATTAACCATTTAATATTCGGTGTCTCAATAAACGGCGTGGGCAAATGCCACAACGAGCACATCTCTTCGGTATTAATAATATTGGTTTTACCATAATCTCTAAATACCCGAAAAATGTAATCAATCAACACTTCATTCTTGTTTCTTCGTTTTTCCCTTAAACCGTTAAAGGGCGGAAAATTATATTGCAAAAAACTGGAAACCAAATTATGCATATGCATTTTGGCATTTCCCGGAATTACCGAAGAAGTCACCAAACGAATGTTCATTTTATAACCCGGTCGGCTGGCCTTTTCTTCGAGCCGTTTAACAATTTCCTGTTGCATGGGGGTAAGTTGAATTGGCGCCCCGTAACCGCTTAAATCTTTATGCACATGCGAACCTTGGCTTTGCTGACCGGTAGTGCCGGTTAAAACACTGGCTAAAAAGCGTCGAAACCCAATAAACACTTTGTAAATATGTCCCCGTTCAATTAACTCCGGATTCTTGCCTTGCTGGACTTCCAAAGCCATATGCCGAGGGGTAGATTGCCAAGCTGTGCCTGCCGGACTAATAACATACTGAATCGCCACACCCTCACCTTCCTGAAGTTTACTCATGGCATTGGTAAGCGCGTTTAACGGATCGGTTTCGGTGTTCTTATAAGTGCGAAACGGGTAAACATATTTTTTATTTAATTGTAATTCCTTGGCTTCCACCTCTGAACCTTTTTGAAACGGATTATACCCCTTCACCTGCTCCACAAACGCATGAGGATACTGGGCTTGGAGTTGTTTTTCCACCAATTGCTGTAAATGTTTCGGACAATTAATGTAGAAAGAAATTTTCTTATCAGTACAGGCAATTTCAAAACTATAATAATCCTTACCCTTGAGCCACCCCTTACTGTGTCCGCTTTCCGATAGCGTCGTAAATAGTTGTTCACCAACAGCAATGAGGGCTTTTTTTTCTTCTTCACTTTTAGTTCGCTGTTGGTCTTTATCTTCACTATTTTCTTTGGGCATTTGAATTTCCAAAAATACCCAATCCAGCGTGCGAGGCACTACATGCCCTTTATGATAAACGTGTTTTTTAAAAAAATAAAAAAACACCCAGCCAAAAACAATAACTAGGGCAACTAAAATTAAAAAGGCAATTTGTACTGCATCGAAACCCAAGAGCATTTTATTTTTGTTTTTTACTAATCAAAAAAATTTAAAATTTTATTTCTAATTCAGTCCGGCTTTGTCTCTTTCTGGACTTAAAACATTATCTGTTAGTTCTGCTGGATCGAATGCTTCGCCACTATTTAATGCACTTAGAAATCTTTGTAAATTATCTACATGCGCGTTTGGATCTTGGGCCTCTTGTTTTGCTCCCTTCAAAATATTCGGGTCAACAGCCGGCGCCTCTCCAGCCTCAATTTGAGCCACCTGTTCAGAAATGGCTTTAGCAACCTCAGTTCTAGCTCCACCTGCTAATTCTTCCCCTGTTCTATTATCTACTTCTGGTGAACTCTTTGTACCTAAAGCTTCCACTTCTAAACGACGAGGTTGCTCAGGTCTCTTTGGATATTGAGTTATATCTACCATATAAATATTATACCATAAATTAACAATTAACTCCAAATTTTACACCTTATTGATTAACCTGTCAATGCTGAGCTAATCAGTTTATCTGTAATCTGCATGCCTCAATGTATCTGTGGTCTATACCTTCCCCTCGGCTTCCCATTTCTTTTCCAATTTTCTAATTTCTTCCTCATTAAAACCAAAATGGTGACCAATTTCATGCCACACCACGCGCCTCACTAAACTGGGAATTTTAGATGTCTCACCTGCAAACTTTTCAATCGTTCCCTGCCACAAGGTAATTTTATCCGGCAAAGTCGGGCTACTTCCATAAGCCGAACCGCGGGCAATTTGCGACACCCCGTGATACAAACCAAACAAACTGTTATTCGGCGACTCACCCTCTTCCAAAACAATTTCCACATTATTCAATTTATCTTGAATGGTTTTTGGGAGCGCATTAACCGCATCGGTAATTAAATTTTCAAATTCGTCTTTAGTCATAATTTAAAACCTGCCAATATTATGGCAGGTTTACTATTGAAAGTAAATTGGTTTTAAATCTGTGTTATCTGCGGTATCGGTGATCAGTGGACCTAAAAGCCTTCGTAATCGTGCATAGTCAATTGGGCGTCAATCTTTTTGATTATTTCAATAACTACTGACACAGCGATCAAGAGCGAAGTTCCACCAAAACTCAAAGCCCGAGCGCCACTTAAATTTTGCATAATCAACGGCAAAACCGCAATCAGCGCTAAGAAAAATGCCCCGGCTAAAGTTATTCTGTTTAAAACTTTGTCTAAAAATTCCGCAGTCTGGGTGCCAGGCCGAAGTCCCGGAATAAACCCGCCATTCCTTTGCACATTTTCTGCAATTTCCGTGGGGTTAAAAATTACCGCGGTGTAAAAATAAGTAAAAGCCATCACTAAAACAAAATACACAATCCCGTAAAACCACCCTTGGGAATTAAACAAATCAATCACTCTTTGCGCATTATTAGCTAAGAAAGGCGACTTCGCGTTAATAAAAAACTGAGCTACCATAGCGGGAAAAAGCATAATGGAAATGGCAAAAATAATGGGAATTACACCTGCTTGGTTTAACCTTAAAGGCAAATGCGTATCTACTCCCCCAAACAATTTATTTCCTCTCACCCGTTTAGCATATGCAATTGGTACATTTCTTTGAGCTTCGGTAGCTAACACCACACCGGCAATAACCACCAAAATTACAGCCACAAAACCTAACACTACCGGTAATTTACTGGGGTCATACCAATCTTTTAAAAACAACAAACTAGATGGCAATTGAGCCACAATCCCGGCAAAAATAATTAAAGACACTCCATTACCTACATCGTATTCGGACATAATTTCTCCCAGCCACATTAAAAACAAAGTCCCGGCAGTAATGGATAACAACGTAACAAACCATTGGAAAGCATTAAAATTGCCCAACACCGCAGCTCCCCCTTGGCTTTGCAATAACCGAATAGTGCCAAAACCTTGCAAAATTGCTAAGGGGATAGTTAAATACCGAGTATACATATTAATTTGCGCTCTACCGGCTTCCCCGCCTTCCTTTTGTAATTCCGCCAAACTGGGCACAATAATCGTTAACAATTGCATAATAATGGATGCGGTAATGTACGGCCCTACTCCCATCATGGCAATGGAGAAATTGGTAAGTCCGCCTCCGGAAAAAATATTTAGCAAACCCAAAAATTGACTTTGTTGAAACAGCGCTTTTAAGTTAGAGGCATCAATGCCCGGAATCGGCACGCTGGCTAACACACGAGTAATTAAAAGCAAACCAAACACAATTAGAATTTTGGTTCTAAGATCTTTAGTTTTCCAAATTAACAATAATTTGTTCATTTTTAGCGTTTAGCGTGTAGCATTTAGCGTTTAGGTTTCCATACCCTATCCGCTAAGCCCTACTCGCTCTTATAAAATTTTCCCGCCGAGCTTTTCTACCGCCAATTTAGCTGATGCGGAAATCGGTAATTTGATGTTTAATTTCTTTTTGATTTCACCTTGTAAAATTTTTACTTTACTCACATTGGCATCGACTAACTTTTTTTGCTTTAAAGCGGGTAAATCAATTATATCATTATCCGCAAAAACATTTAACTCATCTAAAGCCAAAATCGCATGCTTGTCGCTTAAAGCACTAAAACCTCTTAATTTAGGCATTTGTCTTACCAAGGGTTGACGACCGCCTTCAAAATTAGCCGGCATTTTACTATGTCCGGTTCTAGCCGTTTGACCTTTCCCCCCTCGAGTGGAATAAGTGCCGTGTCCGCTACCCAAACCGCGTCCCACAACTTTTCTTCGGTGCGTAGATTTTGGATGTTTTTTAAGTTGATGTAATTTAATCATAGAATAACGTTTAGTGAGTAGCGTTTAGTGAATAGCGGAAGCTAAATGCTACCTACTACTTACTAAATGCTAAGTAATTACTTGCGCATTTTACTAATATCCGCTTTGCTCTTCATTTGCTTAAAAGCTTCAAATACCGCTTTAACATTATTAACTTTATTATTGGAGCCTAACATTTTACTTACCACATTCTTTACACCGGCCAATTCCATTACGCTTCGAATGGCACCTCCGGCAATTACCCCGCTACCGGCTTTGGCAGGCATTAAAGCTAATTTGCTGGATTTATATTTAATGTTAACCATATGGGGAATGGTCCCGTTTACTAGAGGCAAACTAATTAACTCTTTTTTGGCAGCGGCAGTAGCTTTGGCTACGCTATCGGAGAAATCCATACCTTTTCTTAAACCCGCTCCCACTCGGCCCTTATGATCCCCAATCACGACTAAAGCCCTAAAACGCATTCTCTTACCCCCGGCCATAACCCGAGTTACTCTTTTAACCTCTACAACTTTTTGGTCAAACTCGCTTCTTTCTTGGGCTTGTTCGCCGTCTTTATTCTGTTGTCTTCGTCTTTTTTCCATAAATATAACAAATATACAAATTAGACAAATCTACGAGTGATTCCGAATTTGCGAATACTTATATTTGTACACATTCGCGGATTCGTTTTATTCGAGGATTTGATTGATTAAAACTTAAGTCCTACTTCCCGAGCACCTTCGGCTAAAGCTTTCACTCTACCGTGATATTTATACCCGCCTCTATCATAAACTACTGTAGCAATATTTTGCTTTAAAGCCAAATTGGCCACATTTTTGCCTACTTCTTTGGCAATCTCGCTCTTTTTTAACTTTAAGCCCAATTTCTGACTATTGGCGGAAACCAAAGTTTTTCCGGTTACATCATCTATAATTTGTGCGTAAATGTGTCCTTGACTTCTAAAAACCGAAAGTCTAGGCACAGTAGCCGTGCCCGCAATCTTGGCTCTTACCCGATTGTGTCGAATTATTCGCTTAATATTTTTTTGCTTGTTCTTGTTCATATAATTAGTTGTAAGTACTAAGTTGTAAAGTTGTAAGCACTTACCTGCCTTGCCGTCAGGCAGGCTACTTACTAACTTACAACTTACTACTGTTTACTTCCCGCCTCCTACCACTTTCACGACTTTTCCGGCTTTTCTTTGAATCACTTCATCGAGATACTTTATGCCTTTGCCTTTATACGGTTCAGGTTTCTTTAACTCGCGAACTTCAGCGGCAAATTGACCAACTTTTTGCTTATCGGCACCGGAAATGGTAATTAGATTTTTTTCTACTGCCACAGTAACACCAGCGGGGGCTGTCATTTCAATCGGATGAGAAAAACCCAAAGAGAGAGTAAGTTTGGCTCCCGTAGCCACCACTTTAAAACCCACTCCGTTCACTTCTAATTTTTTCTCAAAACCTTTGTTAACCCCATCCACTAAATTTTGGATTAAAGAACGGGTAAGACCCCATAATGCCTTCTGTTTTTTATTGGCTTTATCCGCCACATCCACCAATACTTCTTTATCGTTGGCCGTCACCTTTACTTGTGGATGAACCTGCATTTGCAAATTGCCTTTTGGTCCGGACACCTTTAACTCAAGGTCCTTAAGTTCTACCTTAACGCCACTGGGGATAACTACTGGTTTTTTGCCTATTCTGCTCATATATAATTTAAAGTTTAAAAATCAAAGTGTAAAATTTAGTTGTTCCTTCGGAACTGTTCTATTAAATGTCGCGAAGCACTCTATAATTTTGCATTTTCTACCAAACCTGACAAATTACTTCGCCCCCCATCTTTAACTTTCTAGCTTCTTTATCGGTAAATAAACCTTTAGAGGTGGAAACTATCGTAACACCAAAGCCACTATTGGTTCTGGGGATTTTAATAAAAGGCAAATAAATTCTTTGTCCGGGCTTGCTGACTCGCTTAATACCTGAAATTACCGGCTCACCTTCACTGGAATATTTTAATTCTAAAGCTAACATTTTATGTTCACCTGCCAATTCCTTCACCGATTTAACAAAGCCTTCTTTAACCAAAACTTCAGCTAAAGCTTTTTTAAATTTTGAAAAAGGCAAAACCACTTCGCTTTTTTTAGCGACTACAGAGTTTCTTATTCTGGTTAACATGTCGGAAATTGGATCGGTAAACATAATTTATTACTTAGTTATTAGTGCTTAGTGATTAGTGATTAGGAGAAACCAATTCTTTTTCTATTCTCAATTCACTATTCTCTTATCTCTTATATTTAATTACCAACTTGCTTTAACGATTCCCGGAATTTCCCCCCGACTGGCCATTTCTCTAAAACAGATTCTGCATAAATCAAAATCTCGAATGTAGCCGGCTTTTCTACCGCATCTAAAACAACGTCTTACTACCCGCGTGGAAAACTTGGGTTTTTTTCTGCTTCTTAATGATTTGGCGATTTGAGCTTGTGTAGCCATAACTTAGTTGTAAGTTCTAAGTTGTAAAGTTGTAAGTACTTACCTGCCTTGCCGTCAGGCAGGCTACTTACCCACTTACAACTTACTACTTCTTAAAAGGGAAACCCATTAATTTTAATAACTCTCTTGCCGGTTCATCTTTATGCGCGTTAGTAACTATGGAAATTTCAAAACCAAAAATATTTTCTAAGGAGTCAGCCGGCACTTCGGGAAACACAATCTGTTCTTTCATACCCAAATGATAATTGCCTCTGCCGTCAAACCCCTCGGCCGATACGCCTTGAAAATCTCTTACGCGAGGCAACGCCACGTTAATTAATTTATCCAAAAAACTATACATTCTGTATCCGCGTAAAGTGCACATTAAACCCACCACTTGATTCTCTCTAACTTTAAAACCGGAAATGGATTTTCTGGCTTTGGTTTTAACCGGCGACTGTCCGGCAATTTTCTTTACATCTTCAAAAGTTAAATCGATCTTCTTTTTATCTTCTTTAATTTTCCCCAAGCCCACATTCAAAACCACCTTAACAATTTTTGGCACTTCCATAACATTCTTAAAACCAAACTTAGTGGTTAAAGCTGGAATAATTTCCTTATTATATTTTGCTTGCAATCTTTCCATATGTGATAGTTGTAAGTTGGTAAGTTGTAGGTTGTAAGTACTTACTACTTACTAACTTACAACTTACTACTTTTATATTACTTTCTTACTTACTTTTGCAATCCGCTCTTTAGTTTTATTCTCTAATAGGTTATAACCCACTCGGGTTGGCTTACCGGAATCCGGGTCTAACAACTGAACCTTGCTAATTGGTAAAGGAGAAAAAAATTCAACCTTTTTACCCGGTTGCCCGGCCTTTTTACTCTTTTCAAAACGAGTATGGGTGTTGACACCTTCTACTACCACTTTAAAAATTTTAGGCAAAACTTCCAAAATCTTTCCGGTCTTCCCTTTATCTTTGCCCGATAACACCTTTACCGAATCACCTTTTTTTAATCTTAATTTATTCATATTTATACCGCTAATTAATCGCTGATTAATACACTGAATGTCGCTGATGTTTTCCGCGTTAGTTCAGCGGTTTGTTTAATTCAGCGTCATATCGGCGTTTTAAATTACTTCTGGAGCTAAGGATAAAATCTTTTTAAGTCCGTCTTCAAATTCACCCAAAGCAAACTCTTTAACTTCTCTCGGAATGGGACCAAAAATACGTGTCCCTTTGGGCTCACCGGATTCTTTACTAACCAGCACGCCGGCATTTTCATCAAATCTTATATAAGAACCATCTTTACGTCTCATTTCTTTTCTGGTTCGCACAATTAAAGCATAGACTTTATCACCTTTTTTATAACCGCTGTTAGGATCTGCCACTTTTACACTTCCCGCGACAATACTTCCCACTCGAGCATAACGATTCTTATTTTTTCCATTCACGCTAAAAACATTAACGACTCTCGCGCCGGTGTTGTCTGCTATTTTAATCCAACTTCTTACTTGTAACATAGAATTAGCGATTAGTGAGTAGCAATTAGTGAGTAGCCGGTAACTAAATGCTACCCACTACTTACTCAAGGCTATATTTTACTTAATACTTTAAATTTCTTCTCTTTACTAATGGGCCGGGTGGCTTCAATGACTACTTTATCTCCAATTTGGTACTCGTTATTGGCATCGTGAGCTTTAAACTTCCTGGAAACTGTGTAGGACTTTTTATACTTGGGGTGTCGCTTCCGAATATCCACCTTCACGACTACGGTTTTATCCATCTTATTGGAAATTACCAGTCCTCGCATTTGTTGTTTTTGAGAAATTGTATCCATATATTCAAAAAATTAATACTGTAAAATTGTCATAACTCTGGCAATATCTTTTTTTAACACTTTTAATTTATGGTTTTGCTTTTCCTGATTCAGCTTCAATTTAACGGATAATTCCGCCATTTGCTTCTTTAAATCCTTAAGCAGGACTACCAATTCTTCCTTAGATTTAATTTTCAATTCATTAAATTTCATAGAATAAACTCTTTAAAACATTATTTAACTAAAAACTTAGTCTTTACCGGCAATTTATAACTGGCGAGTCTCATGGCTTCTTCGGCTTGTTCGCGAGTGACGCCGTCCATTTCAAATAAAATTTTACCTTTCTTTACCACGGAAACAAAATGGTCTACCGCACCTTTACCTCCACCCATGGGGCTTTCATTACCGTGCACTGTCACCGGTTTATCGGCAAAAAGTCTAATCCAAATCTTACCCCCTCGTTGCACATAACGAGTCATAGCGCGTCTGGCTGACTCAATTTGCCTGGCAGTCACCCATGAACTTTCTATGGCTTTTAAGGCAAACTGCCCAAAAGCAATAGTCGCCCCGGCATTGGCTTGACCCTTGGTATGACCGCGATGGTGTTTGCGGTGTTTAAGTTTCTTCGGTATGAACATAAAAAATAATTTAAAATGTAAATATCAAACTGTAAAATTTAGGTGTTTTGCCTTCGACAAAACTCTTTAATTTTGAATTTTAATTTTTGAATTTTGATTTTTTTCCTCAAACACATCTCCTTTATAAATCCAGACTTTAATGCCAACTGTGCCGTAAGTGGTAAAAGCAGTACTTCTCGCAAAATCGATATTGGCTCTTAAAGTGTGTAAAGGAATTTTACCTTGCGACAAATGTTCGGTTCTGGCAATTTCCGCTCCGTTTAATCTTCCACCAATCGCCACCTTAGCACCTCTTGCACCAGCATTCATAATTTGCTCCAAAGATTGCTTCATGAGTTTTCTAAAGGCAACTCGTTTCTCAATTTGTTCGGCAATGGAATTAGCAATTGCCATTGCTTGTAAATTAATATCGCGGACTTCTTCTATATTTACTTTTAGCTCAGTTTGAATTCTTAATTTTTGCTTAATCTTTTTCTTCAATTCTTCGATTCCAGCTCCACCTTTACCAATAATTAACCCGGGCTTAGTTGTCTTGACTGTAATTGTCACTGTGCCTTTATTGGTTCGTTCAATATCTAATCTTACTAAACCGGCTTTCTTTAAATGCTTTTCCAAATACTCTCTAATCTTGGCATCTTCTGCCAAAACTTTAGAAAATTGAGCGGGCTTAGCAAACCAGCGGGACTTCCAGTCCTCGGTGATTTTCATTCTTATTGATGTTGGATTGATCTTATGACCCATAAAATTAGTGCTTAGTGAGTAGTGCTTAGTGAGTAGTATCTTATCCTAATCACTATTTGCTAATCGCTTTTTGACTATTAATTATTCTCCGCTCTTTCGATTAAATAATCTTCGCTTGTTTTGGGCTTGATTCAACTTCACTTGCTGTTCAGTCTTAAACACTTCGCTCTTTTTACCTAACACTTTGGGCACAGGAGTATTTACCGCTTCCTCTTTATCTATATTATGTGAATCTTTGTGCTCGGCTTTTTTCTTAAATAAATCTAATTTTACTTTACTGCCTTTACCTGCATTTTTCTCTACTAAAACTACATTTAAATGAGATAACTTTCGGCGGATAACAAAAGCACTGCCTCTCGCTCTGGGAAAATATCTCTTCATAGATTTACCCATGTCAGCTGTAATACTGTGAACAAACAATTTATCAGTATCTAAAGAAAAATTATTTTTGGCATTAGCTATAGCACTCTTAATTAATCTGGCCACCATTGGAGCGGCTTTTTGGTGCATATGCTGAAGTTGAACCATAGCTGAATTAACATTCATACCCTTAACCAAATTTGCCACTAAACGAATTTTTCTAGGGGCAATTCTAAGATCGCGGGCAAATGCCTTAACAAGTTTTACTGATTCAGTTTTTAACTGTTGTTCTTTTGTCATATAACTCATTTAAACATTCTATCATTTTAACATTCTAACAACTGCTATTTCTGATGATAAGATGTTAGGATGATTGCATGTTAACATGCACTTACTTCTTTACAGGCTCCTTACTGGCTTCTAATTTGGCTTTTTCTGCAGCTGCGGCAGCCATTTCTTGTTCTTTCGCCATCTTACCACCGTGTCTGGTAAACTTACGAGTTAAAGCAAATTCACCTAACTTATGTCCAACCATATTCTCTGTCACGTACACATCAATATGCTTTCGGCCATTATGAACTAAAAAAGTAAACCCAACAAATTCCGGAGCAATAGTGCAATCGCGCGACCAGGTTTTAATCTGAGCGCCTCGCTTAGCATTTAAGACTTTTTTTAACAGCCTCTGGTCTATATATGGTCCTTTTTTAGATGATCGTGACATATGTTCACTGATTCACGGATTTCACAGATATCACGGATACAAATTTATTCAATATAAATCTGTATATTCCGTGTTATCTGTGTATCTGTAAACTATTTACTTCTTCTCTTTATAATAAATTTATTAGAATACTTCTTCTTATCTCTAGTTTTAACACCCAAAGCATGTTTACCCCAAGGGGTTTTCGGATATTTAAGCCCAATCGGGTTTACACCTTCACCACCACCGTGTGGGTGGTCTACCGGGTTCATAACTTTTCCTCTTACTGTTGGTCTCCAGCCCATATGCCTGCTTCTACCAGCTTTTCCAATACGGACATTCATCCAATCTATATTTGACATCTGACCAATACTGGCTAAACAGTTTTCATTCACTTTTCTAATTTCACTGGAAGGCATTTTAAGTAAAGCGTGACCGGCTTCTATCGTTTGCAGTATAGCATAAGCCCCAGCTGATTTTGCCACCTTACCCCCAGCGCCGGGGATAAGTTCAATGTCGTGAATAAAAGTTCCTACTGGAATATTTTTTATGGGCAAACGATTGCCTGGATGAATATCGGCTTTTGGACTATACACTACCGTATCGCCAACTTTTAAACCACTCGGTGATAAAATATATCGCTTCTCGCCGTCTTTATAAGCTACTAAAGAAATAAAAGCAGTGCGAGTGGGATCATATTCTACGGTTTGAACTTTAGCGGGAATGTCTAACTTATCGTTTCTGGAAAAATCCACAGTCCTCATAATTCTTCTGTGCCCACCACCCTGATGACGAACAGTAATTTTTCCGGAATGATTTCTACCCGCCGGTCTGGCTTTGGAATTTAATAAAGACTTAGGTGTTTTAACTTTTTTCTTTAAAATCGAATAATCCGTAACACTGTGGATACGTCTGCCCGGACTGGTTGGATTGTATAATTTTACGGCCATATGAATCAGCGGTTAGCGTTTAGTAAGTAGCGTTTAGAAAGAACTAAATGCTACCTACTACCCACTACTTACTATTTAAACCCCTTCAGTTAAACCTTTAATGCTATCACCGGCTTTTAAAGTAACTACGGCTTTTTTAAAACTGGAAGTCTTACCGGGAAATCTGCCAAACTGCCTACTTTTACCTTTGACATTTACCATATTCACCATCACCACTTTAACTTTATATTCCGCTTCCACAGTCTTCTTAACTTCAATTTTATTTAAACCTTTAGCCACTAAAAACACATATTTATGATGCTTTACCCCTTGAGCGGATTTTTCGGAAATTCTGGGAATTAGTAAAGCCGACTGCTTTGGTAAGACAACTTTAACTTCAGAAACCTTAGTTTCTGCTGTTTCTGACTTTTCATCTTTGGAAGAAAATAATCCCATAAATATTTTTAGCGTTTAAGGAATAGCGTTTAGAAAGAACTAAATGCTACCTACTACCTATTACTTACTAGTCTTTAAATAAGTCTTTTCAATTACCGGCAAGCTATCTTTTAAAACCACTAAGGTATCGGCTTTAAGTACTTCCAATAAATTCAAGTTCTTGGCAAAAATGGTTTTTACAGTAGTTAAATTACGCGCCGACTTAATTAAGTTTTCATCTTTACCCGATAACACCACCAACTGACTTTTCCCCATTGTCTTTAAACCTTGTTTTAAGTCTGCCATAATTTTTACCAAAGCTTTCGTCTTCATCTCGGGCAAAGTTAACTTATCTAAAACAATTAACTTTTGCTCTTTGGCTTTATCGGACAGGGACATAAACAGAGCTTGGGTCTTGGCTTTCTGGTTCAACTTTAATTCCCAATTTCGGTTAGCTTTCGGACCAAAAGTTATACCCCCACCTCGCCAAATCGGACTTCTTATGGAACCGGCTCTGGCCCTGCCGGTGCCTTTTTGCTTCCAAGGTTTTTTACCCCCACCTCTTACTTCACCTCGAGTTTTAGTATTGGCTCCGCCTTGTCTGGCATTGGATAGCTGAATTCTCACCGCTTCGGCCAATAAATGCGCTTTTGGCTTAACTTCAAAAATCTTAGGATTTAAATCCATTTCTGCGACAACTTCGGCTTGTTGATTGTAAACTGGAATTTTCATATAACAAGTTGTAAGTAGTAAGTTGTAAAGTTGTAAGTACTTACCTGCCTTGCCGTCAGGCTGGCTACTTACCCACTTACAACTTACTACTTTTTTACTTCTTCTTTTTCTCTTCCTTAACCACTTCCACTTTTACCAAAGGTTTGACTTTACCGGTGCTAATAATTTTTACAATCGAATTCATAGCTCCGGGTACCGCGCCTTTAAGGGCAATTAAATGGTGTTTATTATCCACCTGTACCACTTGTAAATTTTTTACTGTAACTTGAGTATTACCCATGTGCCCGGCCATGCGCATACCTTTTCTAACGTGCTGGGGCCATCTTTGACCAATACTCCCTACGCTTCTGGGCTTATCGTGTCCGTGACTGGCCGGAAAACCGGCAAAGCCATGCCTCTTAATGGCACCCTGAAAACCTCTACCTTTGGAAGTTCCCACTGCTTTAACCACTTCACCGACTTGAAAGCCACTTAAATCTAATTTTTTGCCTACTGCATAGTCTTGAGTATCGGTAACTTTAAATTCTGAAATGATGCCAAAACTGCCGGCTTTTTTTACATGTCCGGTGATAGATTTTGACAAGTTTTTCTTAAACCCGACACCCACTTGCACCGCATTGTACTTATCTTTTCCAGTGCTGGTTTTCACTTGAGTAATAACCATGGGCGTAACTTTAATTACGGTCACAGGCAAAACCACACCACTGGTGGCATCAAAAATTTGGGTCATATTCACTTTTCTGCCAATTGCAAAGTTCATAAAAAAAACGAGCTGATTTGCTCGCACTAATAAACATAAGTAAGGCTTATCTTTATTGATGTGAGTAAATCGTTATCTCATCTACCCGAGCCCTTGTGACTTTGATGGATGAGAACTGGTTTACAAAATATTAACTTAATACCGGAAATATCCTACGACATTTTTATCTCTACGTCTACTCCGGCCGGTAAATTCAAATTCGTTAAGGAATCTATGGTTTTTGCTGTGGCTTCTAAAATATCTATTAAACGCTTATGCACTCGCATTTCAAATTGTTCTCGGCTGTCTTTATGCACAAAAGTAGAACGCAAAACCGTATATTTGGTTTTGTCTGTAGGTAGTGGAATGGGTCCGCTGATTTTTGCTCCGCTTCTTTTGGCTGTATCAACAATTTGCTTACAGCTCTGATCAATTAACTTATGATCATAAGCTCTAATTTTTATACGAATTTTGGGAGCGTTATTTTCTTCAACTTTCTGCATTTTAAAGTTCAAAAAGTTTAATATTTAAAAGCATTTTTAGACACTTGCAATAGTTTATACGAAACCTAATCTTTTGTCAAGAATATTTCATATAATTGACAAAAAAATAAATTTATGGTATAATATTACTTATATTTTCGATAGACTAATTGGCCAATAAGTAACCAATTAGCAATTAAGCAAAAATACACACTTAAATACTGAGGATTAATAACTAATAAAGCCGAAAACACCAGATACTGAAAGCCTAACCCATGAACCGATATCCAATTAGCAAACAATACACTGGGAATTTTGCGATGAGTTTTTAACAGTTTTAATTCGATCCAATCAATTAATTTATCTTGCCAAAGATAAAAATATTTATACCCAATAAATAATATTTTAACCGCTCGAGGGTTGTCGTAAGAATAATGGCTAGTTCCGTCTTCTTGAAGTTTACTGGTACTCTCTCCCCCCAATGCGGTTCTAAAAATAATCGTGTAGTAGTTATATACTGAGCATTGCAACACAAAACTAAAAGCGCTCAATCCTCGTTCCCACCAACTCATGCCAGTGATTGAGGCAAATAACCCCAAATTAACAATAAAGTCTAAATTGCTGTCCAAAAACCTTCCCACTTTAGAAGGTCTGTTTTGAAGTCTGGCTAAAGAACCATCGGTGGCATCTAACCAATTTTTGATTTGTAATAAAATTATCCCCAACCCAAACTGACGTTCGTAAAACAATATGCATGCGCCAAGCCCAAACATAAAATGAATTATGGTTATATGATAGGCTCGGACTGGAGACAAAACCAAAAATTTAGCCAGCCCAATCCCTAACGGTCTCGCAAAATCGGAAAAATCCACATACCCAAATTGATTGATTTTTTTACCACTTATTGCCATATATGATTTTACCCCGTCCGCAAAATGCGGGCGGGGTAAAATTTTGATTGACTGAAAAACTAACCGTCAATCTTCACTAACTATTTGATAATTTTAGTAACTACGCCAGCGCCTACGGTTTTACCACCTTCCCGGATAGCGAATTTACCTTTTTCTTCCAAAGCTACCGGAGTAATTAACTTAACCGTTAACTTTACGGTATCCCCAGGCATAACCATTTCTTGACCTTCCGGCAAAGTCACATCACCGGTCACGTCTGTGGTTCGCACATAGAATTGAGGTTTATACCCTTTAAAGAATGGCGTATGTCGGCCACCTTCTTCTTTGGTTAACACATAGACTTCGGTTTCAAATTCCGTATGCGGGTTAATGGAACCCGGTTTGCAAAGCACTTGTCCGCGTTCTACTTCGTCCTTTTTGGTACCTCGAAGTAAAATTCCGGCGTTATCCCCAGCCATACCGCTGTCTAATTGCTTATTGAACATTTCAATACCGGTTACCACGGTTTTGGCAGTTGGGCGAATACCGACGATTTCAATTTCTTCGTTGATGTTAATTTGTCCGCGTTCAATTCTTCCGGTAACCACAGTACCTCTACCTTCAATGGAGAAGATATCTTCAATCGGCATTAAGAATGGTTTGTCGGTTTCGCGAACCGGATCGGGAATATAAGAATCCAAAGTTTCTACCAATTGGTGGATGGATTTTTCGTATTCCGCATCCCCTTCCAAAGCTTTTAAAGCACTGCCTCGAATAATTGGAGTGTCTTTACCTGGGAATTCGTATTTGTTGAGCAAGTCTCGAATTTCTTCTTCCACTAAATCCAAAAGCTCTTTGTCTTGCACCATATCGCACTTGTTCATAAATACGACAATGTATGGTACGCCAACTTGTCTGGCGAGCAAAATGTGTTCTCTGGTTTGAGGCATTGGACCATCGGCAGCGGATACCACCAAAATGGCGCCATCCATTTGCGCAGCTCCGGTAATCATGTTCTTTACGTAGTCAGCATGACCCGGACAATCCACGTGGGCGTAGTGTCTTTTGGCGCTTTCGTATTCTACGTGAGCGGTGTTAATGGTAATTCCTCGAGCTTTTTCTTCCGGAGCGTTGTCAATGGAATCATACGCCCTGGCTTTGGCTCCGCCGGTTTTGGCGAGCACAGTAGTAATGGCTGCAGTCAAAGTGGTTTTACCGTGGTCAACGTGACCAATGGTTCCCACGTTCACGTGAGTCTTACTTCTATCAAATTTATCTGCCATCTTTACAATCCTTTCGTCGTTTCTGTCATCCTGAACTTGTTTCAGGATCCATAGATAGATTCCGAAATAAATTCGGAATGACACAAACATTTTGCCCGAGAAACCCTAAGCGCTGCGCCGTATCGATAGAGGCGCAAAGCCAAGGGCTCTTCTCTTTTCTCCGCACTCCGATTAACATCGGAGCTTACAGAATCCAGGGCAAGATTAATTAATAATTTTGCTAATGCATTATAAAACCAACCTAAACTTTTGTCAAAACTTTTTATTCAGGGCTTCCGCACTGAGCCAAGTTCGAGGCATTTTCTGAGGATTTTTGGAGACGTAGTCTGACTACGGCGACAAAAACCTTGAAGAAAATAACGAAGAAGTTGGCCAGAGCCACTTTAAGGGTCGGGCTTTGCCCGCCCTATAAAGTGGCGGTGCGGAAGTCCTGTTACATATCCTCAAATTCGCCTTTAGGACCTTCAAAATCAAAAGAAGGATCAATCACTTCTTCTCTTAAATCCACTCTGGGAATGGCCGGAGCTTTTTTGCCTTTTAGCTGAGGAATTAAAGCCTCAATTTCCGGTTCAATAATTTGCGCTTTAATAATTTCCTGATTGATTTCTTCAATATCTTTTAGTTGTTTTTGCAATTTACCCACAAGTAATTTTTCATATTCCCCAACTGACATAACTACCAATTTAACATCACCCTGTTCATCCATTACAAAAAACTTGCCTCCATCCGCCTTCGCTAAATCAATTATATTCTGAAAGCTTACCATAATATTACAAATATTTTAACTTAACTAAATTATTTAAATTAGCTTTGGCGGACAAGTCGGCCTTACTTAAGTTAATAATGTCTTGTAAATTGCCCATGGCTTTTAAACTTCGAAATTCTTAACACTAAAGTCTAAACAAAATACAAAATATAAATAATAAATTGTAAACTTACAAATTTTCTTCTATTTAGTATTTAGGAATTTAGGTTTTAGAATTTGATTTCCCTACATCCCTTTTCTTACATTTATTCCGGCACGGCTTTCAATAATTTTTTGCGCTACATTTTTTGGCACTTCTTCGTAATGGTCAAATTCCATGGTATAAGAAGCCTGACCTTGGGTCATACTTCTTAAAGCTGTGGCATAACCAAACATTTCACTAAGTGGCACATGGGCGTCTATAACTTTTAAGTGCAAGCGGTCGGTCATTTCGTTAATTTGAGCGCGTTTGGAATTTAAGTCGCCAATCACATCACCCATATTGCTTTCCGGAGTAATCACTTCCACTTTCATAATTGGTTCCAAAATAATTGGAGTGGCGCGTTTTACCACTTCTTGCAAACCTTTAGAAGCGGCAATTTTAAATGCCATTTCGCTGGAATCTACATCGTGGTAGCTACCATCGTAAAGCGCAATTCTAAAATCCACCAAAGGATAACCGGCAATTACGCCATTGGCAGCGGATTCCTGCACACCTTTATCCACCGGTTTAATAAATTCTTTCGGAATTACCCCGCCCACAATTTCATCTACGAACTCATAACCTTTTCCTCTTTCCAAAGGCTCAATTCGCAAATACACATGACCATATTGACCTTTACCACCAGATTGTCTGATGTATTTACTTTCCGCTTCGGCGGTGCCTTTAATGGTTTCTTTATAAGCCACTTCGGGTTTACCCACATTGGCTTCCACTTTAAATTCTCTTTTCATTCTGTCTACAATAATTTCCAAGTGCAGTTCACCCATCCCCGAAATAATGGTTTGTTGAGTTTCTTCGTCGCCTCGAATTCTAAAAGTAGGATCTTCTTCGGCTAATTTAGACAAAGCAATACCCATTTTTTCTTGGTCAGCTTTGGTCTTAGGCTCAATAGCCATAGAAATTACCGGTTCGGCAAATTTGATGGTTTCCAGTTGCACCGGATGTTCGGTATCGCACAAAGTATCTCCGGTAAAGGTGTCTTTGGGACCCACCAAAGCACAAATATCTCCGGCAAACACTTCTTTCACTTCTTCTCTATCGTCGGCTTTCATACGCACAATTCGCCCGACTCTTTCTTTATTTTGAGTGCGAGCATTCAGCACATAACTCCCGGCCTCTAATTTACCGGAATACACACGGAAAAAACACAGTCTGCCCACAAACGGGTCGGTGGCAATTTTAAAAGCCAAAGCCGTAAAGGGTTCGCTGTCGGCCGGCTTTCTTAAAACTTCAGCGCCGGTTTTAATATCGGTGCCTTTAACTTCACCTCTGTCTGTCGGACTGGGTAGGAAATTTACCACCGCGTCCAAAATTGTTTGCACAATAATCCCTCTGCCGTCCCCGCCAATTACCGGGAAAAACTTTCCGCCTTGCACCGATTTTCTAATGGCCGATAAAAATTCCCCTTCGGTTAATTCCTGACCGGCTAAATATTTTTCCATTAAAACATCGTCGCTTTCCACCACTTTTTCTAAAAGTCGTTGGCGATACTCTTTAGCTTTCTCGAGCATATCGGCCGGCACTTCCCCAATGGTAAATTCTTTATCGGTATAGTCTTTATAGGTATAAGCCTTCATATTAATTAAATCCACTACGCCACAAATGTCTTTTTCAAACCCAATGGGTAATTGAATCGGAAAAGCGTTAGGACTTAAACGTTTATGAATGGAGTCTAAAGATTTGTAAAAATCCCCACCGGTCTGGTTGATTTTATTGATAAAGCAAATACGTGGTACGCCGTATTTATCGGCTTGGCGCCACACTGTTTCACTTTGAGGCTCCACACCCATTTTTCCGTCAAACACCGTAACCGCGCCGTCTAACACGCGCAAAGAACGTTCTACTTCCACGGTAAAATCCACGTGGCCCGGAGTGTCAATAATGTTAATTTTATGCTTTGTATCGCCGGCTAATTTAATAAACCGAGGCGTCCAATAACAAGTTACAGCCGCGGCGGTAATGGTAATGCCACGTTCGCGTTCTTGTTCCATCCAATCGGTAGTCGTTTCACCTTCGTGCACCGCCCCAATTTTATGAATCATGCCGGTATTATACAAAATACCTTCCGTGGTAGTGGTTTTGCCCGCATCAATGTGGGCAATAATGCCAATGTTTCTTGTAACTTCAATGGGATATTCTCGAGCCATATGTCTTATTTTTTTCTATTAAGTCTCAATAGACTTATTTTAATTAAAAATTCAAAAATCAAAATGGAAAATTCCAATGTTAAATTTAAAATTTTCAACTGTCATTTTTCATTTTAATATTTACACTTTACATTTTTAAAGCCTTTACAACTCTCTCTCTCTGTTATTTTTGCCTACGCCTTAAAGGAGGGCGTAAAATGAAAGCACTTTGGTGCGCTTTTGTTTTGCGGTTAGCGCTAGGTTGGTTACTTGCCAACTCGCTCCGCTAACCCCGGCCCTTATCTGCACATTTAATCCGGTCGGACAAGGGCTTTTTTTTATTTTAAAGTTCCTGTTGTCTGTCGTCCCCGCTAAAGCAGGGGTATTTTTTTGTCATCCTGAATTTGTTTACCCCGTAGCGAACCAAAGGTTCTGCTATTGGGGTTTCAGGATCTATTTTAGAATAGATTCCGGATAAATTGTATAGCATTACAATTTTCCGGAATGACACATACGCTTTATAACTTGTCGCCTATCTGCGACCAAATCTCGCAAAGTGAGCAAAAGCTTTGTTAGCTTCTGCCATGCGGTGAGTATCTTCTCTTTTCTTCATGGCCACCCCGGTTTTATTGTAGGCATCAATAATTTCACCGGCTAACCTTTCGGCCATTCTAATCCCTTTTTTACTGCGAGCAGCAGTAAGAAGCCATCTCATGGCCACCGTGGTTCTGCGGGGTTCCACCACTTCCATAGGCACTTGATAGTTAGCCCCGCCAATTCTTCTGGATTTTAATTCCATTAACGGACCAATATTTTTTAAAGCAATATCAAACATTTGTCTGGCATCTTTGGGGCCTTTATCGTCTTTAACGATTTCTTTCAATTTATTGCCCACAATATCCAAGGCATCGTAAAAAATCTTGCGCGCCACGTTCTTTTTTCCGCGCTCCATAATGTAATTAATAAATTTGGCATACTTCACACTCCCGAATTTCGGGTCTGGCTCCGGAGTGTGTTTATCGTAACTTCGTGATTTTCTTGGCATAAGTTTGTAATGATCAAAAATGACAAAAATTAAATAAATGACAAAAATTTTAACTATTTCTACTTTTTTTAATTTTCGTCGTTTTTGTCATTTTTATTATTTTCTCTTCGCTCCATACTTACTTCTTCCGCGCTTTCTCCCGTCGACTCCGAGAGTATCTAACTTACCTCTTAAAATATGGTAACGCACACCGGGCAAATCTTTTACCCTGCCCCCGCGGATCATTACCACACTGTGTTCTTGTAAATTGTGGCCCACCCCCGGAATGTAAGCAATTACTTCCATACCGTTGGTTAATTTTACCTTTGCCACTTTTCTTAAAGCCGAGTTCGGTTTTTTCGGCGTGGTGGTATACACCTTTAAGCACACTCCGCGCATAAACGGATTACCCATGGCAGAAGGCACTTCGCGGTTCTTAAGCAAATTCATTCGGTATTGCAAAGCCGGAGATTTGGACTTGGCTACCAAAGGTCGTCTGCCTTTTCTTACTAACTGGTTGATGGTTGGCATTTGAATTTAATTTTCAATTTCCAATTTTTAATTTTGTAATTAAACCTTGAAAATTATTTAAAAATTATAAAATTAATAATTAAAAATTAGTTTGGCACAATAAAAACTGATAAGCCTCTTTTCCCTCCCCCTTGGTGGGGAGGGCTAGGGAGGGGTAGACATCAGTTTAAGTCTACTTCGGGTTTTTAGTACTCATCAAGAAACTTTGATGTGGGCCAAAAGCCACTTTTCCTAAAAACATCGACAATTAAGTAATTCACTTAGTTTGTCATTCCGGAAATTTTATTTTGCTATTAAAATTGTCCGGAATCTATTTTATAAATTAACAAGATAGATTCTGAAACGAGTTCAGAATGACATGCAATCGGTTTCTATTTTAATTGTTCCTAAATTATATAAGCCATTATCAATCCTGTCAAAATTGACAAATTCCTACTTTTATGTTATTATATAGAGTTCGCCTCTTGCCCCGGCAAAGCGAATCTTTTAAAAGCACCGACAAAAAAACAACAAGGCGTAAGTAAAAAGCCCTAAGAAGGGAACATCCGGAGGAAAGAAGGGGGGGAAAAAGATGAAAGTTCAACTGGGCTTAATCCTTGTTGGGTTCCTCTTAATCGTGCCGTTCATCGGCGCGGTGTTGGGAATTCCGACACAATTAGGCCCACTCGAGGCGCTATTTTTGGCCGGTTTAGGGCTTCTTTTGCTCTGGACTGGGATTTTGTTTATCCTAATTCCTCTATTTTTCAAGAGGAAGTAGGACTTGCCCGCGCGGACACTCGGAGGGTCCGCGCGGTTTTTTTATCCAAAAAAGCAACAAGACCTATGGGACTTATAAGTCTTATGTGTCCTATTCGTCCTATTTTTTAATACCACGACAAAGGTAAATTAAAAATTCTAAAAAATATCATAATCACCGGCAATAAAATTTTATCTAAAATCCCCAGCATTAAGAACACCAGCACCAATAAAAACCCATACCTCTCTAAAGCCAAAATTTTTTCCATCCAGACATCGGGCGCAAAGAAAGCTAAAATCTTACTCCCATCTAACGGCGGAATGGGAATTAAATTAAACGTGCCTAAAACGATATTTAACAAAATAGCTTGGATTAGTATGGGGTAAGAAATACTATTTACCAGTCCAAGTTTAATGGGAATTACGCACACAATGGCTAAAATAAAGTTAGCCATTGGTCCGGCTAAACTTACCAAAGCCATGCCCTTTTTGGGATCTTTAAAATTATGCGCATTAACCGGCACTGGCTTAGCCGCTCCAAACACAATTGGTGAACCGATGGATAAAAGCAAAAAAGGTAAGAGTAAAGACCCAAAAGGGTCAATGTGAGGCACAGGGTTTAACGTAATCCGACCTTCGTCTCTGGCAGTCGTATCCCCTAGCTTTTCCGCCATTAACCCATGCGCCACCTCGTGCACAATGGCACTAAAGATTAAAATAACCAGTGTAATTAGTGTTTCCATGTTGACTATTATAACAAACTTTGATAAAATACTGAAGTTATTTAAATTATTAATTTACCTTTCATAATTTTTAAACAATTTTTAAAGTCTTAGTTTTAAATTTTAAAATTTAAAACTAATTAAAAATTGAAAATTAAAAATTGAAAATTTTACAAAAATGCCCCGAATGTGCGCGGTCTGCGGTAAAACTTACAGCAGAACCATAAAAAGATCTCACTCAATGAGACCGTCCATAAAACGGTTGCTTCCGAATTTACAATACTCGGTTTTTAACGGCCAAAGAGTCAAAGCTTGTGCTCGCTGTATTAAAACCAAAGGTAAAAGCAAATAGCCACTTAAATTTCCCCCGCTAATCGGGGGATTTTTTATTCCCAAGTTACCAACGCTTTTCTTGCCTCAGGCACTATTTCCACCCACACCACGCCGGGATTTAATGCAATCTCTTGATTGTCTAAAGTTAAAAATTTGGTCTGCTGATTATGGTATTGCCATTTACCCTGTATAACTTGACCGTCTAAAAACACCACGGCTTCCCCTTGCGTATTTAATTCCATATCCAGAGAGCCAACAGTATCGGTTTGGGTGGGCACGGTTTTTACAAATTGCACTAAAATATTTTTAGCTTCAATCGGCTGATGATTGTTCTCGTCACGGTCGGTTTGCTGGGCAATAGTTCTTAGGTAAGTGTTGTTCTGGGGTTGATACCGCCACTCCACCGCATAGGAGGCTTGCGAAAAATCTATACTAAGGCCTAAGCTGACACCGGTTAGAGTTGGGTTTTCGGATTTAAAAGTCCAAGGGGATTTGGGTATAAAAGACCGAGCGCCCGAATTCGCCAAAAAATTTCTTAACCGCTTAACCGAAGTATACGTGTTATGTGGCATAGCTCGACTGCTCACCCTTTGAAAAGTTGACGCGTGAAAAAATTCATCTACATTTAAAATTTCCGGATAGAGCTGGTTTTTAAGATTCAATAACACGTCGCTATTGCCTCCCACATGAGCAAAAACCGCTTGCCAATCATTAGCGAGCTGAGCAAAATAAGTTCTGGCAGACCTCACCGGCCCAATCGCTGTAGTCGCCTGAGTTTGGTACAAAGCTAAAAACCGAGTAATCCCGCCCTCGGCCACAGTTTCATAAACTACATCGGCTTCGCTTAAACCCGCCTGCGGTCTGGCATCCGGATGGTTTTCAACTACCACGGCTAAAGGTCTGGTTTGACTAATTGACACATCCACGAGCTTGCCATTGATACTAAAAAATTTTTCTTCAGGCTGAGTTTGACTGGCGGGTGTGGGTAAATTCTGTTTTGGCTCACGGGGCTGATACTTTTTCCAAGCCAAAAAACCCATTAAACAAATGCCCAAAACTATAAAAAATAAAACTATTTTTTTCATTTAAATGCGCTTTAAGCATTGACCATCTCAGCGTCCGGAATTGATTCTCTGTGCAGTCCATCTTCGCAATAACATTCATGCAGGGGTTCGTTAAAAAAATTACAACTCTCCGCTTCACAATTTTGGGCATGGTCGGACACGCCTCCGCAAGTGCCGGCACATACATAATGGGGGTTTTCGTTGGACATAAATTTGGTTTTTCTTTTATTAATTATAGATTATGGTTTCCGCCCACCCAACCGCGATTTTTGGAGTTTCTCATGGCTTCGGTTTCGTCCGGCCGTTTGTAATCGTCTTCCAAACGCACGGTAATGCCCGTTTCCGGAGAAGAACTTTCCAGAAAAAAACTATCCTCAATGGCTTCTACTCTGTGCTTTTGAAATTTTTGCACCAAATAACCTTTCTGAAGCTCCATGGGAATTTTTTCTATTTCGCCTTGGCTATTTTCCAGCCAAATTAAAGCTTTACCACTATACAAACAAATCACTTCTTCTTTTTCGTCATGATATTGAAAAGAAGGTTTTTTCCCCGCCTGAACAAATAATATTTTACCCGTATGCGGAAAAGTAGCCGGGGTAAATAAAATTTCAAAACCCCAAGGTTTTTCTACCCGAGTTTGCTCTGGTTGAGTGGTAAAATTTGGTTGAGCATTCATAAGCTAATCATATCAAAAATTGACCTAAGAGCCAAGCAAAATATCAAAGATGATCTTTGTCTTTTTAATTAACAAAGATCATCTTTGAAAAAATACCTTGAACTTAGCTCAAAAGCGTAAGTCCTACTATACTAATTTAATGCCACACACCGATAATTGCCCCTGAAGCCAAGAGTGTAAAGAGCATATTACCAATTCCCAGCCAAAATAAACCCATTTTACCACCCCAAATGGCATCGCCGAATTTTACTGGAACAACAAACCCCAGCCACATCAGAAAAGCCACCTCTAAACCACCCATTAACGTTGACGCTTCCAAGACTTCAATAAACCAAGCTAAAACATAAAAACAAAGTAAACTGGAGACAACTTGCATCACATAAGTCTTCCACATGCCTTTTTGCATTTGCACCATTTCTGCGGGCGTTAGCTTATCCATCCCCATCAGCGCAATAAATTTTTTGCCAAACAAAGGCCCATACCACACGCTCCCAATAACCATGCTCGCTCCCGCAGACACTAACACTGCCCAAAGATTTACCGAAACATCAAAACCCATAAATTTCACCACCTTTCTTTTAATTTTTCCACTCTCTGTCTAACAAACCCATAATAATTGTATCGTAAAATTTCCCATTATAAAAATTGTGCTCTCGTCTCACCGCTTCTTTTTTAAAACCCAATTTTTTATATAGCCCCATCGCTCGGTGATTGTAACTGTACACATCCAGCTCAACACGATGCAGTTTTAATTTTTTAAATCCATAATCCAAAATCAACCTAGAGGCTTCTTCCCCATAACCCTTACTCCAATAATTTTTATCGCCAATAATAATCCCAAAGCTGGCATTTTTATTGCGTTTTTGAATACTTTCTAAAGACACTGCGCCAATATGCACTCCGGTTTGGGTGTCTATACAAAAATGCAAAACATCTTTCACCTTACCTTGAATTCTATTTAAGATATACTTCTTTTCCTCTGCTAAAGTAATACCTCTAACAAACATAAATTTATTCACCTGAGGGTCATTAAACCATTTTACAAACCGCTTGGCATCGCTAAGCTTTACAGGTCTTAAGAGCACTTGTTTACCGGTTAAAATCATATTTTTACTTTTGACACTTTTTACAAATTCCAAAAAATTCCAAACTATGACTACTAATATTGGCAAACCCGGAAGTTTTTAAAGCGGTTTTTTCCAATTGGTTATGGTGAGCAATTTTTACATCTACAACCAAACCACACAGCTGACAAATTGCGTGGTGGTGGTGAGCTTGATTGGCTAATTCAAAATAGGCTTCTTTTTGATCTAAAAAAATTCTTTTCACCAAACCCAACGCCACCAAATTTTCCAAATTCCGATAAACCGTAACAATGTCGGATTTTATTTTTTGACAAATGTCCTTAACCCTTAGGGGCTTGTGGGCATGCTCTAAAATATCTAACAACCGAACCCTTATGGGGGTTACTTTTAATTTACCCGCTTTTAGGGACTTAGAAATTTTTTCCTTGTGGATATTGCACACTGTTTGCATATGGAAATTATAGAATAAAACTTGCGATTAGCCAAATAATTTGATGGCTGGCTAAAAAATAGGTTTACAAACGTCATCTGAGTATTAATGCCATCTGTAATTTTTGGATATTGACAAATGCAAATGATTTGCATTAAGATATGTAAGCGATGCTGTTACTATTGTTTTTGGCGCTTTTGTTCGCCCCATGGTGCGCCCTGGGGCAAGATGGGCACGACCACGGCTTTTCGCGCCGTGGCGTGCCACAACACGAAGGAGGATTGGAAGACCTCCTAAAAAACCTTCCCACGGGGTTTCAGGCCGTGGTCGTGTACCCGGGCCCCCTGCTCGGAACATATGACCAAATACGGAGAAACTACCCCCCGCCTCTCTGGCACGACCAGAAGGTAGTGTGGGGCGCTGGATCTTGGTCTGACTGGAAGAACCAGCAGACCCAAAGCGCGGTGTTTTGTGTCCTGCCTGGGGCTTGGGCAGGACAAAAGGTGGACAGGATAGGCTATTATATTTGCTCGGACAGCCGAGCATATAAAGTAGCAATCATTCAAAAGAAAGGTTTTTTTGAAAGGCGGATTTGGGGCCCGCTTAAAAAAGTGGCTTTCGGCCACGGGATCTCCGCTTTTCTGGCCGAGCTTCTCACCCACGGCGCAACCCGAGCCCTCCCCTTTGGGGGCGGGCACGACCACTAAAACCTTTTTTAGGCAAGCGGGAGGAACTAGCCACCTCTCCCCTTGCCACAACTTTTAACAAATATGCTTAAAAAACTTTCTAATTGGTTAAACTTTTCCGAAGAAAAAAAATTTTTTAAGCTTTTTACCTTGCCTCCAAATCCTGAATTTTTAGATATTTCTTGCGGAAATGGCAATGAATTAAGAATCTTAAAGAAATTTTGCCCCGGCCTAACAGGCTATGGCATAGACCTTTCCCCCACTGCCATTAACCGAGCCAAACACCAAAATCCTTGGGCTCAGTTTACAGTAGCCAATGCCGAACACTTACCTTTTGCCGAGCACACTTTTGATTGCGTCTTTTCCGGCCACCACTACCCCAATCCGGAATTAATTTTAACCGAAGCTTACCGAGTCTTAAAACCCTTGGGCCAACTGCTAATTGTGGACTTAATGCCTCTAACCAAACTGTCGCAATGGTTTTTAAACCAAGACAAGTGCCCGGAAAAATATTTTTTTAAACAATACTACCAACCCCGAGAAATTATTAACCTCGGCACTGTCGCCCACTTTACTTTCCAACACCAAACCACCTTGAGTTGGCTAAATGGGATTAGGTGCTTAACTTTTACAAAACTGTCGTCCCATTGACATAGCGACACAGTTGTTATAAAATGCAAATGATTTGCATTTATATTATTTAATCATAAATAATTATTAATCTCACGCCAGCTAACCAAACCTATGAAAAAACTTTTATTCTTATTCTTAATCTTACCGTTTATAAGCCCTCACCTGGCTTTGGCCGGAGCCAACTTAGGCCAATTAAGCCTGCAAAAAACCGTGCGAAACTTAAGTGACGCCGGTGATTTTGCCAGCACTGCGGAAGTTCATTTAGGCGAAGAAGTGGAATTTAAATTAGAGGTTAAAAGCGCCAATGGCATCAATATTGTGGATGCCGTAGTTAGCGACACCTTCCCCTCTCACTTATTAGAATATCTTCCCGGCAGTTTAACTGTAAATGGTCAAAGCTCCCCAACCGGTCTAACCAGTGGGGGTTTAAGATTTACCAGCATTACGGCATCGCCGACTGTAATTATGTATAAAGCTAAAACCATTCAAAGCGGACAAAGCCAAGATACCGCCTCAGCCACGGCCCAAAACGCCAATCCGGTGTCCAGCGCCACCACCCTTACAATACCCGCTCGTTCTCATGCAAACCCCAATCCCCCAACTGGCAATACAAACCCTAACCCAACTCCAACCCCCAACGGGACTGTGACCAATCAAAATTTAATTGATGAATTAGAAGAACATGCCTGCTTACACGTGCAAAACGGACCGGATAGAGCGGTTACCGCTACCCAGCAAACCCAAAATGCGCCCGATGTTTCCCGTTCGCATACTAGATTTAATATCTCTCTACCCCACAACCAAAACTATGTTGCTTTTACACCCCCCACATCCGGCGATTACATTTTTTTACTTAACCAAAACCTGCCGGTAAAAATTACCAATTCCTCGGGTGGAGAAATTTCTTTAATGTCCGGCTCTTCCGCCACCTGTCCCAGCGCAGTCAAAAAAGTCCTTGCGGAATTAAATAATGGCACTTACTACTTACAATTCAGCGGGGGCAGTGGAGCTGTAAATTTAGTTGTGGAGCGCGCTGAACAAAACATCTTTAATCCGGGTAGTGTTGCGGGCACCAATACCTTTACCGCACCCGAAACTGGGTCTAACACCTTATTGTCTGCTTTGTTGTTTGGAGCTATAATAAGCTTACTTACTTTTTTGGCTATCAAACAAGTTAACTAACTATGCCTACCCACATTTGGACTTATTCTCTACTCAGCGTTTTTGCCGTAAGTTTAATCTCATTGGTTGGGATTATTACCTTAATTATTGGTAATGAAAAATTAAAGCACTGGCTTTTACCTTTGGTGAGTTTTTCCGCCGGCGCCCTCCTTGGCGATGTCTTTATTCATATTTTGCCGGAAATTACCGAAACCGGCTGGACAAACTTTACCGGTGTGTGGTTATTGTCGGGAATAATTATTTTTTTCATTTTGGAAAAATTTATTTTTTGGCACCATCCGCACAGCGAGCATAACGAAACTGTGCACGCTTACACTTACCTAAGCCTCATTAGCGATGGCATGCATAATTTTATAGACGGTATGGTGATTGCTGCTGCCTATTTAACTAGCCCGACTTTGGGCATAGCCACCACGTTAGCGGTAATCTTTCACGAAATTCCCCAAGAGCTGGGCAACTTTGCCATTTTAGTGCACGGCGGTTTTTCTAAAACCAAAGCTCTCTTTTATAATTTTATTTCCGCCTTAACTGCGGTGCTAGGCTCAATTTTGGTTTTATGGATTTTTAAAAATTCCACCCTCTCCTTAACTCCCCTCCTCGCCCTCTCGGCTGCCAGTTTTATTTACATTGCCATGAGCGACCTAATCCCCCAACTGCAAAAGGAAGAAAATAAAACCGTGGCGCTTATCCATTTACTCTGGTTTATTGTTGGAATTGTAGCTATGTGGGCTTTGTTGTTATTTGAATAGTAACAAAGCTAAATAAAATTTTAACAAGATTAGTCTTTGGCTCATCAATTGAGCTTTTTTATTTTGTGCAAAGCCATCCACACATTTAACCTTGATAAAAAACAATTTTCCATTATAATAAATCTATTAATAAATAATAAAGAATAACCTATGTCAAACACAACCAAATGGATTATTGGAGTTATTATTCTAGCGTTAGTGGTTTGGGGTATTTTGTCGCAAAGACAAAGCAAAAACCCAACAGCCGAGAAACCCGAAGTAAAAACAGAACTACCCGAAGTTATAAAACTGGGAGCCATTCAAGGCTTAACCGGTGATACAGCCAATATTGGCGAAGTCTTTAAAAATGTTTTACAGCTGGCAGTTGATGAATTAAATCAACAAGGTGGCATTAGTGGCAAAACAGTTCAATTAATTTTAGAAGATGGAAAATGTAATGGCAAAGATGCCAGTGCAGCAGCACAAAAATTAGTAAATGTTGATAAAGTCCAATTTATTATTGGCGGTCTGTGCAGTGGTGAATCCCTAGCTGCTGAGCCAATTGTGACTGCTGGTAAAGTTGTGTTAGCCTCTGGTTCAGCCACCAACCCCAAACTGGCCGGTATTAGCCCATATTTTTTCAGACTCGCTCCCAACGATAATGCCCAAGGCCAAATCGATGCCGAAATGGCTAATAAAAAAGGTTATAAAAAAGTGGCAGTATTAACCGAACAAACCGAATATGCCACTGGCATATTAAAAGCTTTTAAAGACAGTTTTGAAAAATTAGGCGGAGTGGTAGAAAGCGAAGAATTTGCACCCGGAACAGCCAACTTTAGCACACAAATCACCAAATTAAAAAATACCAAACCGGATGCCCTATTTTTAAATACCAATGGTTCAACTTCCTTTGCTAAAATTTTAAAGCAAATGACAGATCAAAACTGGAAGCCTCAACTTATGTTAAATGAAATAGTCAGCACAGATATTAAATTCTTAACTGACAACAAAGCTCAAATGGAAGGAGCGCTAGGGGTAGAATTTAAAACCGATGAAACTAATCCGAAATTAAAAACCTTAGTTGAAAATTATAAAAAAAGATTCAATACCGATATCAGTTTTGTAGGTTTTTCTGCAGCCAATTATGATTTAGTATCTCTCTTTGCCGAAGGCGTCAAAACCGTGGGCTATAATGGCGAAGCCTTAGCCAAATGGTCCCGAACAATTAAAAATTGGCCGGGAGCCTTAGGTAAAGTTTCCATCAAGCCCGATGGTGATAATGAGTCGTCATACTCAGCATCCGTTATTAAAGACGGTAAATTAGTTCCGATTATTGAATAACCTTACCTAAAACCTCCCGATTATTTCGGGAGGTTTTGTTTTTTATTTGAATATAAAAATTTGATATAATATTTACAATAACTATCAGTAATATTTGTGTCCGCCGTCTGGCGGATTTGTAATCAGTGTAATACTATGGATATTCTGCCCCAACTCATAATCAACTCCCTAATTGCCGGCAGTTTTTATGCCCTCTTAGCCATGAGTTTTAATTTGATTTTTGGTGCCACCAAATTTTTTAATTTTGCCCACGGAGCTTTTGCCGTCATTGGCGCTTATACCACGTTTTATTTAAAAATTCAGCTCGGGTTAAATTCCATCTTGGCAATTATTTTAGGTATCATTAGCGCCGGCATTTTTGCCCTAATTTTTGAAAAACTTATTTTCTTGCGCTTAAGACAAAAAAAGAGCAAACCCCTAATTGTCTTAGTGGCTTCCATTGGTTTATTCAGCCTCATCCAAGCTGTAATTGCCATTTTGTTTACCAGTCAATTTAAAACCTTAAACCCTCCGGCCAATCCACCCAAAATTTTCACCTGGCTCAATGGCACCTTTACCGACCTGCAACTCCTGCTGTTTGTTACCACTGTTTTAGTGTTTGTAGGTTTCATTTGCCTATTTCGCTTTACTCGTTTTGGTCAAGCTGTTAATGCTTTAAGTGATGACGAAGAAGTTGCCAAGATTGTCGGCATCAATACCAACCAAATTATTGCTAGAGTATTTATGCTCGGAGCCGGCATTAGCGGAATGGTCGGAATTTTTATTGGCCACGACACCGGTATAGAGCCCATAATGGGTTTAAACTTACTGCTCAAAGGCATAATTGCTGCCATTATTGGCGGACTAGGCACAATAACCGGCGGATTTTTAGGTGGGTTTTTACTGGGCTTTGTGGAAAATTTTGGCATTTGGAAAATTTCCGGCGAATGGAAAGACGCGATTGCTTTTGGTTTACTAATTATTTTTCTACTCTTCAGACCGCAAGGAATAATAAAAAAATGACAAAAATAATAAAAATCTAAAATGAGCAAAAATTTGGACACTATATTTTTGTCATTTCCGTCGTTTTTGTCATTTTTGTACACTTAATATATGGAATACCTCACTCATCTCGCCATTATCTTCGCCATTTATGCGGTCCTAGCCCTATCGCTGAATTTAATTGTGGGCTACACCGGACTACTCTCTTTAGCTCATGCGGGATTTTTTGGCATTGGAGCATATACCACTGCCATACTCACAACTGAATATCGTCTTAATTTCTTTTTTTCTGTATTAATGAGTCTCGGTTTGGCAATGTTGTTATCTGTATTTGTTGGGCTGGTGTTTAGCAAATTTAAAGATGATTATTACGCTTTAGCCACTTTAGGTTTTAACGCCATTGTGTTTTCCGTTATGCTCAATTGGCAAAGTTTAACTCGCGGTCCGTTAGGCATTCCGGGCATCCCCCGCCCTGAGTTATTTGGCTTAGCTTTTTTTGATAACTTTAACTTTTTATTACTCACTGTTGGCTGTTTACTCTTAATTTTTCTGCTCTGTAAATTTATTACCCAATCGGCTTTTGGCCGAGTGCTTAAAGCCATTCGCGAAGATGAACAAACCATTGCAATATTTGGCTACAATCCCAGCCACTATAAATTAGCCATCTTTACTTTTAGCGCGGGTATGGCCGGTATGGCCGGTGCCTTGTTTGCCACCTATATAACTTTTATTGACCCGTCCACTTTTACCATTCACGAATCGGTTTTAATTTTATCTATGATTATTTTAGGCGGTCTGGCGAATTTAAAAGGTTCTGTGTTTGGCGCCTTATTCTTAATTCTGTTACCCGAACTACTTCGCTTTTTAGGCTTACCCAATGACATTGCGGCCCAAGCCCGTTTTGGTCTTTACGGACTCTTGTTAATAATTTTAATGATGCATAAACCCCAAGGTCTGTTAGGAGAATACAAATTATGATAATACGAAGCTACAAAATATACTCGAAACCACGAAAACAATACGAAATTTTTATTTCGCAGATCTTTCGCAGATTCGTTGATTTAGTAGTTTCGAATTAAATCACATGAATATCTTACAAACCCACAATTTAAGTAAGCACTTTGGCGGAGTTTACGCGGTAGATAACCTATCTATGGGTTTTAAACAAGGCAAAATTACCGGAGTGGTGGGCCCAAACGGCTCAGGTAAATCTACGCTTACCAACTTACTCACAGGTATTCATAAAATTGATGCCGGAAAAGTGGAAATTGATGGCGTGATCTTAAATAACATTATTCCCCATCATAACCCGCTTTACCAAATTACCCGAACTTTCCAAGAAGTAAAACTGTTTGAACAAATAACTGTACAAGATAATATTTTAGTCACTCTTACCGAGCGAAATATTTTTGGGGCCTTATTTTCCCGGCACACAAAATTGGACGAAATCCGCACCAAAGAACTTTTAGAAAAAGTGGGACTGTGGGAAAAACGACATCAACTGGCCATTAATTTATCTTACGGGCAAAGAAAACTTTTAGAAATCGCCCGTGTGCTGGCCATGGATGCCAAAATTGTCTTTCTGGACGAACCTTTTGCCGGACTGTTTAAGGAAATGATAAAAATTGTGGTAAGTATTATTAAGGAAATGCGCCAGCAGGGTAAAACCCTTATCCTAATTGAACATAATATGGAACTCATTCGCGAACTGTGTGATTATTTATACGTAATGGATGAAGGCAAACTGCTGGCCCAAGGCCAACCTGAGAAAGTTTTAGCGGAAAAAAAAGTCATCGAAGCATACCTTGGGGAATAAAATCTAAATTCTAAATCCTAAAATCTAAACAAAATCTAAAACCCAAATGTTTAAACTTTAAAATTTATAATTTGAATGTTTGTTTAGCATTTAGATTTTCGAGCTTAAAATTTTATGCAAGAGATATTATTACAACTAAAAAATGTATCCGTTCACTACGGCGGAGTCAAAGCACTTAATAATGTGAATATTGCCATTGACGAAGGCGAAATTGTGGCGCTTATGGGCCCGAATGGCGCGGGTAAATCTACCATCCTTAAAGCCATGTTTGGTTTAGTACCTATAGATAGCGGACAAATTTTGTGGCACGAAAAATCCATTAAGCCCCTTACGCATGAAATGGTAAGTTTAGGTATTTCGTTTGTTCCGCAGGGCCGAAGAGTGTTTAAATATTTAACCGTAGAGGAAAACTTGGCGATTGGTGGCTACACCGTTAACCCCCCTGCGGAAATTAACCGCCGAATAGCGGAACTTTTGGAAATTTTTCCCATGCTAAAAGCCAAACGGCATGCCAAAAGCGGTGAGTTGTCCGGCGGACAACAGCAAATGCTGGCCATTGCCCGAGGGCTAATGACAGAGCCAAAAATTTTATTGTTAGACGAACCCAGTTTGGGCTTATCGCCCAAAATGGTAAAAGAAGTATTTGCCAAAATTCAAGAAATCAACCACAGGCACCAAACAGCCGTGGTGGTGGTAGAACACAATTTAAAATCTTTACTGGCAATGGTAGATAGAGCTTATGTATTGGCTCAAGGTCAAGTAATAAAAACCGATTCCGGCCAACACATTATTCAAAGCGATATTTTAGAAAAAGTCTTTTTGGGAAAAACGTAATAACTTTGACAAAAACTGATAATTCTATATAATTCATTGCAATAACTGACTGTAGTCCCATAGTACAGTAAACTGACTACGGGATAAATATACCGGTAGTATCCGCCAGTAGGCGGACAGGCGCATTCACTTGCCCCGTTGAATATTTGTTTTAATTCGGGATGTAGTATAGTGGTAGTACGCGTCCATGGGGTGGATGTAGTCTGGGTTCGATTCCCAGCATCCCGACCAAAAACAAATTATATTTAACGGGGTGAAGGTGCATATAGACCGGGTTCCCTGCCTGCCGGCAGGCAGGAATTCCCGGCAGTCCGACCAACGAAATGCTTAACCAACGACTTAAGTCGTTTTTTTAGTTTAAAGCTATCAGGACATAAACGATCGAAGACAATAATCATTTTTTATAAATAAAAAAACCACCTACTAAGGGGCGGAAAAAAAATTAAGAAACAGTGCCCGCAAGGACCGCACTGTAGGAATCGAAGATGAAAATATGAAACGATTCTCTACAAGTACGGCCCTTGCGGGCGTGGGTGCGAAACGGAACAGCTGTTGACCGTCTCGCAAAAAAAACTACAATGTGACAAGGAAGGCTCTATAATTTGGCCTTTTTAACCCCGCCAATGGCGAGGTTTACCTTGTCAAAGCCCCACACTACGACCTCAGCTCATACCACTCTCTGGCGTGAGCCTCTTCCTTCTCCTCCCGTCGGAGCAAACGAATCGGGACGGGTGAGGGAATTGGCGGGACGAGCAGGGTGGACGGTGCCGGTCGGAGCGGGGGCGCCGCCGGGAGAAGTTCGGTGTGCATTTTTAGCACCTCCTTATTTGCGCGCTGTCGTCGCGCTTCTTTTCATCCCACCTTTACGGCAGGACTTACTGCTCGTGCGACAGACACGAGTCAGGGCGGTAATACCGCCATCTTTTTAGGCGGGAGGAGCTAAAAGCTCAACTCCAAAGATAATTATTAGCCCACAAGTGGCCAACTTTCTCTTTGCCCTTTGCAGGGACCGCCAAATTGGATGAGGTAGAATAGAAGGTTGTTCGGTGCCTTCCTATGATAGCAATCTGTTGAAGTTTTTTTTCCTATAATTGCGGAATATATCTTCAACAAACTTTACGCTATCACTCAAACAATCCGGTAAGATTGCTTGACTACCTCATACTGTTGCGATTGCTCGCGGAAATTAATCCTTTTCATTTAACTCCCCCTACCCCCTCTTTGGAAAAGAGGGGGGATCCCTCCCACCTTCGCCAAGGCTACGGTGGGCAAACCACTCATCTAAATTTACTAAAATCGGCTTGCCCGACGAAGCTTTAGCGAAGTCGGGTCGGGATGACAGAGAAAAGATGAATTTCTGCGAGCAATAGCTATTAGACATCTTCCCATAATCTCAGTTTCAAGCCTTTTTTCCAAATTTTGGCTGCAAAAACTTCATCGGAATTCACTGTAGCCGTTGGCTACACTTTCATTCCTCTTCAGGTTTTTCGCTCAAAATTGTGAAAAAAATCAGTTGAAAGCAGATTATGGGAAGATGTCTTTGATTTTTAATGTGCTTTAGATTCTGAAACAAGTTCCGAATGACAAATTAATAAAACCCCTATTTGCGGGGTTTTGGCTTAGGTTTATGAGATTTTCTGTATTCTACCTCATATTCCAACCCCGCGCATGCCAAATAAAAGTCTTCACGAGACTTGGGCGGACGGAAGGAAAATTAGTTAAATTTAAGGTATTCATTGCTGTATCTATAATTAGTATAAACCTTTTAAAAAAGTTGTCAACCCAGTTAAATAACCGCTGTGCGGTTCCGCCTTTGGCGGATTTAACGGGGTCAACCCTGTTAGAAGTCTGGCGAGCTATCTCGCCAGCAGTCCCGACTCGTCGGGACTGACTTTTAACGGGGTCAAGCATTAAACCGTCAAATATCCGCCTTCCATACCATTTTGAGCTTGCGCCATTTTATGAATTAATTCGTTCAATTCTTCTTCGCTATAAAAATCTATGGTAATTTTTCCCCCTCTCCCCTGTTTCAAAATTTTTACTTGCGTGCCCAGTTTTATGCGCAATTCGCTTTCCATGGCTAAAAGTTTGGTATCGGGCGCCACTGCATCCACTTGTTTTTTCTGAGTTAAATCCCGCACTTTGTCTTCCACTTCCCGCACATTCCATTTTTTTTCTATGACGGTTTTATACAGCAAAAGAATTTTTTCCGGATCATTCAGCCCGAGTAGCGCCCGCGCATGACCTTCGGTTAATCTGCCATCAATTACCGCTCTTTGCACTTCTGCCGGTAAATTAAGTAACCGCACGGTATTTGCCACAGCCGGACGACTTTTCCCCACCTTTTTAGCTACCGCTTCTTGAGTCAAATTAAAAGTCTTCATTAACCGGTCATAGGCCTGAGCTTCTTCTATGGGGTTTAATTCCTGCCTTTGGATATTTTCTATTAACGCCACTTCCAATTTGGTTTGATCTACCATCTGCTCTTTAATAATAGCCGGCACTGCAGTAAGTCCCGCAAGTTGGCTAGCCCGAAAGCGTCTTTCCCCCACGACCAATTCATAACCATTCAAGGTTTTTGTAACCACCAAAGGCTGAATGACTCCGTGTTCTTTTATGGAATTGGCTAATTCTTGTAGCGCAGTGGGCTCAAAAGTTTTTCTGGGCTGGAACGGATTGGGAACGATTTTAGTGATATCAATTTCTTGAATGCTCGCATCTTCATAGGAAACCTTGTCGCTTTTTAAAGCTTCCGGCGAATCTACTCCCGAATGCAGAGGTAAAGTCTGGCTACTACTTACAGCCGAATTTACAGGCAACGAAGCATCAAAGGACGGACTGGCAACATAACCAAAAGGCGCGCCGGGAGCAATTGGGTCTAATGCCTTAAACTGCAGGTTAGCAGGTGGGTTGATTTGTGTATCCATAAATATTTAAATTTGGTTTCTCACTTTAAGTTAGGAATAAAAAAATCATACCAAATTTTTAGGCTTTACGCAAAGCAAAAAGCTTGGTAAAATACATAGACTAATTGGCCGAGTGGCGGAACTGGCAGACGCACGCGCCTCAAGAGCGCGCGGGGAAACTCATGAGGGTTCGACTCCCTCCTCGGCCACCATATCCCGACTTTGTCGGGATTTTATTTATGCCAAAAATCAAGTTTATGCCAAAAACCCAGTAAACTATCAGTTACTTTATGGGCATAGGTATGTATTATCCAAGCCGAAAACCAACCTAAAGCCACACCGGCTAAAATGTCGGACAAATAATGCACTCCGGCCATTACCCGAGCTAAAACCGAAATAAAACATATTATCAATAACCCTGCTCCCCATTTTTTATGATAAAAATACACGGAAAAAGCCAAAGCAAATAAAGCTGTGGCGTGGCCGGACGGAAAAGATTTTTCCATGCCTTTACTAATTATTTGCACCACATGCAAAACTTCAAAAGGTCGGCTCCGAGGTAAAATTTGTCTAATTATCTCCACCAAAATTACTCTGCCTAGCAGTAAAGCCAAAAAACCTTGCAAAAGCATCCGGCGCGCCTCCGCCCGCCACAGCCACACTAAGATAAAACCAATGGCTACCACATAAGGAAAATCTTGAGCTAAAAACCGAATTAACCCATCGGTAAAATTGGCTTGCCCAGCCCATTGATTCAGCCACAAGAAAATCTGATTATCCCAATTTAATAAATAGTCCATTTCCAAAAAAATAATTATTCTATACCCGGAACCGGAAACTTTAAAGCAAACGCCTTAACTTGTTCTTGAATGGCTTTTAATTTTATCGGGTCGTCTTTGTGCATTAAGGTCACGTCAATTAAATCCGCCACGGTTTGCATATTGGTGGCCTTACAACCTCTTGTGGTTAAAGCCGGTGTGCCTAACCGAATCCCCGAAGGGTCCAAAGGTTTTCTGGGGTCAAACGGAATCATATTTTTATTGATGCTAATTCCTACGTGCTCCAAAGCTTTTTCTGCTTCTTTGCCAGTAATACTTTTACTCCCGAACAAATCTATGAGCATTAGATGGTTATCAGTTCCACCTGAAATTATCCTGTAGCCTTTGGTTTGAAGCGCAATAACAAGCGCACGAGCATTGACAATCACTTGCTTTGAATATTCTACAAATTCCGAACGCAAAGCTTCGCCAAAACAAATAGCTTTGGCTACATTAATGTGATCATGAGGTCCACCCTGCACGCCTGGAAACACAGCTTTATCTATGGCACTTGCAAATTTTTCTTTACACATAATCATGGCACCCCGAGGGCCTCTTAAAGTTTTATGAGTTGTGGTCGAAACCACATCGCAATATGGCACAGGGTTTTCTAACTGTTTGCCGGCAATTAACCCGGCAATGTGAGCAATATCAGCAAATAACAATGCCCCACACTTGTCTGCAATTTCTCTAAAACGTTTCCACTCTAAAGAACGAGAATACGCGCTAAAACCAGCTAAGATCATTTTTGGTTTTTCCTTTAAAGCTATATCTTCTACTTCATCCATATCAATAATTTCCGTATCTTTTCTGGCAAAATAAGGCACAATGGTATAAAGTTTACCACTAAAATTTAACGGATGACCATGAGACAAATGCCCGCCTTGGTCCAAAGAAAAACCCAACACTTTATCTCCCGGGTTTAACAACGCCATATACACAGCTAAGTTAGCCGGACTGCCGGACAATGGTTGAACATTTACATGCTCTGCCTCAAATAATTGTTTAGCTCTGTCTATGGCTAAACCCTCGGCTTGGTCAATAATTTCATTACCCCCATAATACCTTTTGCCCACATATCCTTCCGAATATTTGTTAGTTAAAATACTCCCCATGGCCTCCAGCACGGCTTTGGATACATAATTTTCACTGGCAATCAATTCAATCCCCTCTTTTTGTCTTTGTTCTTCCCGTTTAATAATCTCATAAACAGGTAAGTCTTCTGCTTGAATGTTTGAATAGTGCATAGATATAAATTTCTCGCTGATTACTACGCGGATCTTACGCAGAGCGTGCCGTGTCGTAAACAATACGTTTAATTTCAAGTTTATCTCCGAAGTTAACTAAAAAACCTAATTTGTAATTCGAACCTTTCAAGTAGTGCCATAACTGTTTAATATCGCCTTGAGTTAAAAAAGGTTTGGTCTTTAACTCAATAATAATAATTTCATTTACCACTTTATCTGGCACATAAGTACCAACTTTTTTATCATTATAGTAAATATTAATTCTTTTTTGTTCACTAACTTGCAAACCCCTTGTTAAAAGCTCCAAGGTAAGCGCTTTATCCACTACTGATTCTTTATATGCGTTTCCAAATTCCTTCCAAATTTTAAAACAAGCGCCTCGGATTTCGTAGGATTCTTTTTCATATAATAACTTCATATGCTTATTAGCGCTAATCCGCGTTAATATCAGCGCAAAATCCGCGTTTTTACACAAACATATACAATAAGCTAAATACGGCACCCAGCACAAATAATACCACAAAACTGCCGGTTAAGCTAAACAAAATAATCCCTAAAATACAAGCTATTAATTTACCAATGGCTAAACTTTGTTCAAAAAAAACCACATAGGGCACCACATGAATATTTTGCGCGCGAATGTAGGTAACTGTGGAAATGGGAATAAAGGCCATCTCTTTACTGGTTCTAGACAAGGCGTCAACAAAAAAAGTATTCCAAAAATTAGTAGCAATGGTCCGCATTAACCACACCAAAGCTGTAAAAAAAGCACCTAAACGAATTAATACCCGTTTAGAATACTGGTCCGTAACTTTCCCAATAATTAAAGCCAAAATGGCGGCAATTAAACTGGCAATAGTAGCTAAACCCCCGGCCTTTTCAAAATCTTTCACGATTAAATAAATAAAAATTGGCCAAATATTCAAAACCAACAACTCTTCCCCAAAACCCAAATAACCTAAAAACTTTTTGGGATAACTGCGGAATAATTCCCAAGTATCTTTATAAAAATATTCTTTGGGCGTAAAACTTTCTTTAACTCTAAACAGTGGCACTAAACTAAAGGCGTAAATAATGGCAGTAATCACAAAAGTAATGGTAAAACCAAAATGCTTAGACAAAAAACCGGCTAAAAACGGTCCGGCAATAAAAGTTAAACTAATTAAAGAATACACAGCGCCAAATTCCCTACCCACTTGACCCTTGTCCGAATAGCGGGCCATTAAAGAATGAAAACCCGGCCAATAAAAAGTTTTAGACAATCCATAAAAAACCGCCGCCAAATAAGCAAAACCCACCCCCTGCTGAGAGACAATTAATAACATCCAATAAATAATTTGGAAAGGCACACTTAAAGCAATGGTATGTTTATAACCAAACAGACTGGCGGACTTACCTCCCAAAGGAATGCAGAGGATATAGACTGCGTAAACCAGTGCAGTAAACAACAAAACCTCTTCCACAGAAAAATCTAAAACCGCATAAAGAAAAATCGGCTCAAATAATAACATCATAGAGCCGGCCAAATTAGCTATGGCGGAATGAGCATACAATTCGCCAATCTCTTCTCTCACTTGCTTGGTAAAGTAATTGGATAAATGAAAATTTAAAAGCATAATAATGAGTGAGTAGCGTTTAGCGTTTAGCGTTTATAATTTTTTTAATTTGTGACTGAGTAATGGGCCCTTGTCTAATTATGGATACTTGACCGGAATGTTCCAGCTTTACCAAAGTAGATGGCTTTTGGAAAGGTAATTTGCCAGCGTCAATAATAATATCGGGTTTAATTTTTTGATGCTGAAATTGTTGAACAATTTCATCTACTGAATAACACTCACTTTTTCCCGCCAAATTGGCAGAAGTTGCGGTAATGGGCTTTTTTAAGCCTTTGGCTAAATCGAGAGCGAGTCTATTTTTTGGCAGTCTTAAACCTAAAAAATTTGTCTTTGCGGTTAGAATTCTAAACCCTCTCCCCTCTCCCCTAGAGGGAAAGGGTAGGGTGAGGGAGCAAACCAAAGTTATAGCTCCCGGCCAAAACTTTTTTGCCAATTTCTGTGCCTCACTACCCCACTGCACAATTTTTTTTGCATAAGCCAAACTCGGCACCACCACGGAACTGGGTTTGTTAAAATTTCTACCTTTTAATTTGTAAAGTTGTTTTATGGCCTGAAGCCGGCTCACATCCACTGCCAAACCATAACAAGTATCAGTCGGGTAAACTATAATTTTACCTTGTTTTAAAGCTTTCACACTGGCTTGGATTATTTGGTTGTGTTGTTGTTTAGAATACTTAAAAATAATCATAAACGCAATCCAAATCAACGAAGGGCATCCCAATTATCCGAATTCGGAGCATTCGAATATTACGAATTATTCGGGTCGGTTAGATTACCAAATTAATTAATCGGTTCTTAACAAATACCACTCGCTTAATGCTATCGTTAATTAGAGCTTGTTTAATAACCTCCAATTTTAAAACTTCCACTTTAACCGCCTCTTCGGCTGAATCAAACCCCACTTGAATTTTACCTTTCACTTTTCCATTAATTTGAATTACAATTTCCGCTTCTTTCTGAACAATTTTCGTACTGTCAAACTCCGGCCACTTGGCCAACTGGAGTGACTTAATAATTTTTTGATTCGCTGACTTTCTGACTTGTCCTCCATAGCCATGGCGACGGAGGATTCGCTGATTAGCTGACGAGCTGGCAAGCTGATTCAACTCTTCGGCTACGTGCGGGGCAAAAGGATACAATAAAATTAAAAAAGTTTTTATTACTTCCCAAGAGACCTTCTCTTCTTTAATTTGGTTATAAAACTCCATAAAAGCGGAGATACAAGTATTAAAGCGGAAATTTTCAATATCTTCAGTGATTTTCTTTATTAATTTATGCAATTCCTGCTCCACTTTTTCCGAATCTTTGATATTTGATTTTTGATATTTGATATTATTTAATACCCAATCCCACATTCTATCTAAAAACCGTTTTACCCCTACGGCGCCTTTATCATTAAACGCCACCATGGCCTCATGCGGACCTAAAAATAATTCATACATTCTTAAGGTATCTGCGCCATAAAGTTTAATTATCGCTTGCGGATCTACCACATTACCCCGAGACTTGGACATTTTTTCGCCATCCGGACCCAAAACAATGCCGTGAGGTTTGCGCAAACTATAGGGTTCGCTGGAAACTACCAAGCCATTATCAAACAAAAATTGATTCCAAAAACGGCTGTAAAGCAAATGCAAAGTCGTATGCTCCATTCCGCCAAAATATACATCTACCGGAGTCCAGTATTTTTGGTTTTTGATAGATGCAAAAGCTTTGGAATTTTTGGCATCGGTAAATCTTAACCAATACCAACTACTCCCTGCCCACTGAGGCATAGTGTTAGTTTCCCGATAAGCCAACTTTTTACACTGTGGGCATTTGGTTTTAACCCAATTTAAAATATCTGCCAAGGGTGATTCCCCGGTGCCGGTAGGTTCATATTTTTTTACTTTGGGCAGTTTAACCGGCAAATCTTTTTCCGGTACCGGCACTACCCCGCAATCTTCACAGTGCACCAAAGGAATAGGTTCACCCCAATACCTTTGGCGACTAAATACCCAATCCCGTAATTTATAATTTACCACTCGTTTACCCATTCCTTGACTTTCCATATAATCCATAATTTTTTCTGTGGCGGTATGGATATCTAACCCGTTTAAAAATTCGGAATTTACCATAACCCCTGTTTCTTCCTGAACTTGCTCTAAGGTGGTTATGGGTAAATTGTCTTGTTCATGCTTTTGTACCACGCGTTTAATTTCCAAATTAAAAACTTGGGCAAATTCAAAATCCCGCTTGTCATGCCCAGGCACACCCACCACCGCCCCGGTACCCACATTCCCCAGCACATAATCTGCCACATATAACGGCATTTTAAAATTAGTGAGCGGGTTCAAACAATACAAACCCGTAAACACTCCGGTCTTTTTACGGTTTTCCGCAGTTCTAACTTCATCGCCTTGGCTTAAAGCTTGTTGCTTATAAGCTTCAATGGCTTGCCAAGCTTTGGTGCCAATATTTAAAATTTGCCTATGTTTTAAATACGGATGTTCCGGTCCGATTACCACAAAGGTCGCTCCAAAGTTGGTGTCTGGCCGAGTGGTAAAGCAAGTAATGTTAGGTAGAAGTGCGTTTAAAATATTAGGTTCCACTTCCGAAGTGTAATGCGGTTTTTCACCGGGGATTTCCAAAAGAGCGCCTGCCAAGTTCATTTGCAGATTCTTTCCTTGCTCTGTGGGAATGGCATAATCTGTGGGATCGCTAAGAATCTTTACAAAATCCACATTGGATTTAATTTTATTAAAATCAAACTGCCAATTAAAAGTTTTTGCAAACGGTCTTGAATTATCTTTAAAATTTGGATTGGTAAAACCCCCGGCTAAAACCACTCCGGCAATTTTAGTGTTTAATTTTTCTAACACCTTTAAAGCCACCACCGCGCCTAAACTATGGCCAAATAAAATAGTGCGAGAATTAAATTCGCAAGTTTTTAACACATATGCTACTTGTTCATCTTCTGTGGGATGATTGGCGTTAGGTAAATTAGGACAAACTACTTTTACTGTTCGTTTGTTTAATTCTTGTTTTAACCACGGAAAAAATATCCCCTCACTGCTTCCGTTAAACCCATGAAGTAAAACATAATTTGAATCTGCCTTATCCGAAACAATATCGTAAGTAATATTTATTCCGGTTTTTTTACCAATCCAATTCTGTTGTTGAAGTTTTACCGGTTCGGGCCAAGCTTTTAAAGTTTCCAAACCTTGCAATAACTTTTCCGCGTATTGAGTAATTTTTAAATACCATTGCCTTAATTCTTTCTTTTCCACTTTAGTGCCACAACGCTCACAACTGTTGTCTATCACTTCTTCGTTAGCCAAACCAGTTTTACAAGAAGGACACCAATTAATGACTCCGGTCGCTTCAAAAGCCAAACCCTTTTTATAGAACTGTAAAAATAACCACTGTGTCCATTTATAGTAATTCGGATCTGTGGTATTAATTTCCCGGCTCCAATCGAACGAAAGTCCCCAAGACAACATTTGTTTTTTAGCATTGGCAATGTTCTTTTTGGTGGTAATGGCCGGATGCACGCCCATTTTTAGAGCATAATTTTCTGCCGGAAGCCCAAAAGCATCCCAGCCCATGGGGAATAAAGTTTCAAAACCTTTCATTCTGCAAAACCGAGCATAGACATCGGCAGCCACATAGGGACGCAAATGGCCCATATGCAAACCCGCACCGGAAGGATATGGAAATTCCACTAAGACAAATTTTTTAGGTTTTTTGGAAAAATCTTTGCCAACAAAAATTTTTCGGGTCTGCCAAAATTTTTGCCATTTCGCTTCGGTTTTTTTTGGATTATACTTAGTCATAACTTTAAATATTAAATAACAATTTAGCGTTTTGAGTTGTGGTTTTTGCCACTTCTTCTAAAGACACACCTTTAATTTCCGCCACTTTTTCTGCTACGTGTTTAACAAATAAAGGCTCATTGCGTTTTCCTCGATGCGGGACTGGAGTTAGGTAAGGCGAATCGGTTTCCAAAACTATTCGCTCCAAAGGCACAGTTTCCACCACTTTTTTCATATTACCGGTCTTATCACCCTCCTTCGCCAAGGCTATGGAGGATGTCGTCAGATTTTTTGTCTTTCGATCTCCAAAGGTAATTATACCATTTAAACCTACATAAGCGCCACGTTTTACAAACTCCATAGCAATCTCCGGTGAACCGGTAAAAGAATGAATTTCAAACCGCATTTGGAATTTGGGATTTGGAATTTGGAATTTTTCAAATTCTTGGTCCAGAATTTGAAGGATATCTTCATAAGCATCTGCCGTGCCGACACTGGGCCGACAATGAATCACTAATGCCTTGTCTAATTCTTTTGCTAATTTAATTTGCTGAATAAAAGTCAGTTTTTGCTTTTTCTTAATTTCTTCCACATTCATAATTCCTAATTCATCATTCTTAATTCTGTAATAGTCCAATCCGCACTCCCCTATACCCACCACCAGCGGATGACTGGCAAGTTTATAATAAGCTTCATAATCAAAAATTTCTTCGCGGGTTTGAAAGCTGGTTTCTTCTTCGTCTAAATGCTGGCTGTAAGTATGAACCGGATGAAGACCCACGACAGCATAAACTCCCCCTCCCCCCTCTTTGGCCAAAGAGGGGGTACCGAAGGCGGGGGAGTTAAATTTCTCAGCAAGCTCAACTGCTTCTTTAGAAGTATCTATTTGCGTCCCCACCAAGATTAGACTTACTCCATTATTAAAAGCGCGCTGAACCACTTCCGTAGCATCAGCCTCAAAGGCTTTAAAATTAATATGGGCGTGAGTGTCAATTAACATAAGGATTTTGACTTTTCTTAAAAACCAAATAACTGTTTTCTATCCCATTTAGCCCATGACCAACCTCAAACACATAACCTAAATTTCGTAATCTTTCCTGAGTCAAAGAATCTGCTTGTTGATTAACTTGTTGTAAATAATCAATTTCTTTTGCAGTTCTTAAATGTGATAATTTTCCTTGGATGTTGGCATATCTTTCATCTCGAGAAAATAATTCCTGTTTAATAAAACCAAAACGAATTGGTGCAATCCTTAATTCACCATGAGGTGACAATAATCTAATTGAATTTTCCAACATTGCTACTGCTTGTTCACGGGTTTTAGATAAAGCCATTGGTCCGTTAATACTCACAATTAAATCAAAACTTGCTAAAGGTAATCTTCCCACCCCCCGAGTAATATCCATGGAAGTAAAATTTACAGCTCTTGATCGATTGGTATTTGATGGTTTTAATCCAACAGAAGTAACATTCGTACCCCCAGCTTGTGTAACTGTTCTTTCAATTACACAATCTCCTGCTCCTAAGTCCAACACTCTTTTAAACTCTTTTATTAAACTAACATTTAATCCTACTCTTACTAAATTAGCATCAGCTTTTGCCAAATTTTCTCTATCCGTATCATAAACTTCTGAAGGCATAACATCTTTTTGATTATTCAATTAATTAATATTTCTTAGACCTTTAATTTTCCTCTGAATTTTCTCCATTGCCGGCTTCCGGTTCTCCCGAATTCGATCCGCCTAACAACCCACCCACCATACCACCTAAACCACCCAAAGCACCACCAATAGCACCACCCACACCACCTAAGAAACCCCCAATCGCACTCCCTGCAGAACCTGTGGCCCCACCACAATTACCATTAGATTCATTTTGTTCTTCGTCTGGCATAGATTTTTATAAATTAATAATCATTAACTCCTAACTGTTGTAAAATACTATCTACCTCTTTACTTATAGTCTCTAAAGAACGACCAGAAGAATTATCTTGCAATTCTCTTAATAAATTTTTTAATTGATTTTCCAAACTTTGAATATTACTGTCCGATATTGAAGCTACTCCTTCTATAGCACTTTGTATTTGGCTTATTAAATCGTCTCTGTTTAACTCCACAGATAAATCTGCTCCTGACCTATCGTACTCTGCGCCCGTATTTTGTATTTCATATGCAGGTCTATTACTATATCCCGCTAAATTAGGCACTCTGGAACTCATAAATTTATATCCTTGGAAATAAACGCGGAATTTCATTCTGCGTATTTCCGGTTAATGCTTTAAGTATTTGCTCTGCCGTATGAGGCAAAAAAGCTTGTAAATCAAAGGCGATTTGATGCAATTCGGAAAGTAAAAATTGAATATTTTTTTTAGCTTCCGCTTCATTCACTTTAATTTGTTTAAAGGGTTCGGTTTTTTGAATATACTCGTCACAAGCTTTAATTTTTTGCCAAATCAGGTCCATGGCTTTTTGGAGTTCGTATTTTTCTAAATGCTGATTTGTTTTCTCATTCCTAATTCCTAATTCATACTTCATAATTCCGGCATTCACTGCCATTTTCAAAATCCGTGACGTTAAATTTCCAACCCCATTGGCCAAATTGGCATTATAACTTTCTACAAACCTTTCCCAAGTATAATCCCCATCTTCAAAAGTGGGAATTTCTCTAAGTAAATAATATCGTAAAGCATCTATAGCTTGCTCATTGGTAAGCCCTTTGGTTTTTAGCTGGCTCAAGATGGAATAAGGATCTGCCACATTACCTAAACTCTTGGACATTTTTTGTCCTCCGCTGGTAATAAACCCGTGAATGATAATTTGTTTGGAGGTGGGAAGCCCGGCAGACATTAACATAGCCTGCCACATGGCCGATTGTTGGCGTAAATTATCTTTACCGGCAATTTGTATGGCATTTGGTTTTTCTTTTGTACCCCAAAAATCCGTAAACTGATTTGCTGATTTGCTGATTTGCTGATTGCTATCTACTCCCCACCCTAGCGTAGAAACATAGTTAATTAAAGCATCAAACCACACATACATTACTTGAGTTTCGTCTCCGGGCACCGGCACTCCCCAAGGCATTTTTTCTTTCAGCCGAGAAATGGAAAAATCTTGCAAACCGTTTTTTACAAATTCTTTTATTTCATTAAACCTAAATTCCGGTACCACAAAATCGGGGGATTGCTTGTAAAACTCTAACAAAGATTGTTGGTACTTACTAAACCGAAAAAAATAATTTTCTTCTTCTAAAACTTCAATTACCAAATTCGGATGCACCAAACATTTCCCGTCCGAGCTTAATTCGCTTTCGGTTTTTTCCAATTCACAGCCCACACAGTATTTAATATGATAAATCTTTTTATAAATATCCCCGTTTTGAAAACAACGCTCCCAAAAAGCTTGGCAGGCGTTAATATGATATTTTTCGGTGGTGCGAATAAAATGAATCTCGGGCAGAATCCCCAAAGCGGGCATTAATTGCTTAAACTGTTCCGCAAACTCATCTACATACTTTTGTACCGCCTTACCCTCTTCCTGAGCTTTTCTAAATATTTTCACTCCGTGTTCGTCGGTACCGGTATTAAAAAATACTTCCCCCCCTAAAAGTTTTTGGTACCTAACAATACTGTCGGCCAATACCATTTCCAAAGCAAACCCCAAATGAGGGCTGGAATTTACATATGGCAAAGTGGTGGTTAAATAAAATTTATTTGGCATTTCTTTTTTTCTCTAAAATTTTTTCTTGCTGTGCTAACATGTCCGCAATTAATGCATCGGGATTAATTGTTGACTCACCCACATAACCCACAACTCTTACTGATTTACTTGCCCAAAGTCCCTTATATTTCTTATCTCGATTTCCTCCATCAACCCTGGCAATTAAAGAAACCACGTAAACTAAATTTTTAATTGGCGTAAAACTTTTGTCTGAAGGAATAATTGCGAAATTATTTCCGTTATCCAACTCTACTGTAAATCTACCAAACCTATTGCCTTCCATCTTAAAAAATGCATAATATTCCCTATCTGCGTCTGGATCGCCCAATTTACTGTTTATATCTTGAATGTCTGCCACTTCGAATTTAGTTAAATCTCTACTAACTTCACTTGGACTTACTAAAGTCTCTGCCATAAAACATAAAAAAGCTTAATTCTAAGCTTTTTTATTATACCGATATTTGAGGCTTTGCACAACTTAATAAATTAACGCTTACTCTGGCTTTGACTGAGGGTCCTTTTCATCCAAAATCTGCATAACCACTTCCATTTCCGCATCGATTTTCTGAATTTCCGAAAGACAATAAGCTTTAACCTGCTCTTTTAAAAAGGCATTATTTTCTAAGCCTTCGGTCTGTAAATCGCGAATTAAAATATCTTTTATAGTTTGGTCCAGTTGAGAGTTTTGTACCAACTGAATCACCTTTTGAAGTTTATCGTTCATTTTATACTCCTTGCTCCTCTAATGCCAAAATGACCTCTTTAAGCACAGCTCGATTAGCTTGTAGTTCCTTAAGTCTTTCCGCCGGTGATAATTCGCCTAAACCTCTAACCTCAGGATTCATATATTTTTCCTTTCTATTTTAAAGTTTTGTCTCTTAATTGTTTTAAAATTTTTAAATCTGTTTTGACTTTATCATGTTCGGTTTCCAAAATCAAGGGCATAAAGCGAAGCACATTATTTTTCTCTCCCTTCTTGGGAGACCTGCCTGCCGGCAAGGCAGGGATGTCCCGCTTGTGCGGGACAGAGAGGGTGCTAAAATACTCCAAAATTGCTTTAAACCCCTTTTCGCCTATCTTTCCCTCCCCAATATGTTCGTGACGGTCCTTTTTTCCGCCTAATTCCACTTTAGAATCATTCATATGACTCATTTTTAGCCATTTTAAGCCAATCACTTTATCAAACTCCTTAAAGGTTTGGGCAACTGATGAGGCATCGCGCAAATCATAGCCACTTGAAAACGCGTGCTGGGTGTCAAAACAAATCCCCCCGAAAGTCTTAAATTTTACTAATGGCTCCATAAGTTCGGCTAATTCTTCAAAAGTATCCCCAATCACTTCTCCAGCTCCGGCAGATATTTCGAGTAAAAACTTTGTTTTTACTCCTCCGACCGTAGCGTCGGAGTTGCCTTCATATTTTTCCAAAACGCTTTTTAACCCCGCTTGAGCTTGCTTCATACCTACCGCTTGCCCTAAATCCTTAAAACTCCCCAAGTGGGTCATAACATACTTTGCGCCAAGTAAGTTAGCCCGTGTTAATTCTTCGGACACCACGGAAATTGACCCGTGATAAGTGGTTTTTTTAGCAGAACCGAAATTTACAAAATACGGACAATGGACAACAAATACCACCCCTTTATCCCCTCCTACTTTAGGAGGGGAGTTAAAACTCGGAAAATATTTTACCATTTCCATTTTAAATTTTTCAACCACCACGTCATCAAGCTTTGGTGCAGGCCCACCCATTGGTGGACGAGTGAAGATTTGAAAAGTTTCGCAACCTAAATCAAACGCATTCTTTGGCGCATTCCAAACTCCCCCCGAAGCCGAAACATGACAACCAATAGATATACTCATTAAATTAATTGCTTAAAAATTTTTTCATTTTTATACGGGCCGATTACCGCCAAGGTCATGGTTTTTTTATTGAACAAAGCTTTAGCCACCTTTTGAACTTCTTCTGCTTTAACCACATCAATTTTTTTAAACACTTCGGTCGGGGTTAAAATTTTTGGCCGAAAAGCCGTACTCTCTAAAAACCAATCCAGTCTCACCTGATTATCTTCCAAAGCCAAAATTGTCTTGCCTTTTAAAAATTCCTTTGCTTTGGTTAATTCAGTCTCGCCAACCTTAAATGATTTAATTTTTTCCAATTCTTGGAAAATAATTTTTATGGCTTCTTCAATTTTATCCACCTGCACTCCGGCGCCAATATTAAACACTCCGGTATCCTGATAACAACCGCCACTGGCTCTTACGTAATACCCCAGCCCCCTTTTTTCCCGCACTTCGGTAAACAGCCGGGAAGACATTCCTCCGCCTAAAATTGCCGACAAAACACTCTGGGCAGTATTGCGTTTGTCACCATATGCCAAGCCTTTAAACCCTAAAGCCAAATGCGCTTGTTCGGTGGCTTTAAACTGCACTTCAATCCTCGGTGAAGTTTGCTTATCGCTGGCTTTTTGCCAACCAAAAAATTTTTTTCTGGGCACAGGCTCCCAATATTGTTTAACTAATCCATTCAACACTTTGGCATCGTATTTACCGCTAATCCCCAATATCATATTGGGCATCTGGTAGTGACGGTTAATATAATTTACAAACATCTCTCGGCTAAATTTAGTTACGGTTTCTTTGGTACCCGCAATATCTCTGCCCAAAGCATCTTTCGGCCACATTGCCCGTTCTAAAATATTCTCAATTTCGTACATGGGCGTGTCTTTATACATATTGATTTCTTCCACAATCACCCCTTTTTCCCGTTCCAATTCCTGTTCATTGAACAAAGGATTTTGGATCATATCTGTTAATACTTCAAAAATTAATGGCAAATGGTGCGAGGCTGCCTTTATATAAAACTGTGTATGTTCTTTGCCGGTATTGGCATTCATTTCCCCGCCAATGGAATCGATGAGCGATGAGATGGCCAAAGCGGATGGATATTTTTTGGTGCCTTTAAATAAAAAATGTTCTAAAAAATGCGAAATGCCATTTTCTTTTGCCGATTCCGAACGAGAACCGGTCTTCACAAAAAAATCCACCACCACGCTTTGTGCGTCTGTAGAGGGTACTTCAATGATAGTAAGTCCGTTGGAAAGAATTTTTTTAGTGTATTTCATAATTATTGGATAGTAATTTTAGTTTCTGGCAATAAAAAAATAATTTGCTGTGCTTGATTCTCCAAATCCTTCATTGTTTCCATACCCATATAATCACTTTCTCCGTTCTGAATATTATTTAAAACTTTCATTATATTTTCCCTTAAAGTATCAATCTTTTGTAGAGCTTTATGACTTGGGGGAAGTTGTGCTTTTGAAACTGATTCGCTCACGGTTGTTAAAAGAAAATTTAATCTCCTTACTATATCTTGTTGCTCTACGCTAAGTTGCAATTCCGCATCCGATGAAATCCCTAATATATCCATATATTTATAAAATATTTTCTCTTAATGTTGTCGCGACTTTAATAAATTTTTTACACTGTCCATTTTCCATATACACCAAATCTTCAATTCTTATCCCGCCGACCTTAGGTAAATATACCCCCGGTTCTATACTAAACACCATATTATTGGTTATAACATCTTGGCTCTTTGGCGACAAGTTGGGCAGTTCGTGAATTTCCAAACCCGTGCCGTGACCTAAAGAGTGGATAAAATATTTATCTAACTTTTTTTCTTTCAATATATCAACGGCTTTTTGATATACCTTACCTGCTAAAATTGATTTGTCATTCCCGCGAAAGCGGGAATCTATCTTGCTTTTATCGTTCTGGATTCCGGATATTTTTTCGGATGCACTCAAAAATTCCGGAATGACAAAGGAACAAGAGCCAATCGCACTCCAATACGCTTTCTCTACCTGATTATAAGCAATTTCCAATTTTTTTGGCACTGTTTTTAAAAAAACCGTGCGAGTAAAATCACTACAATAATTTTCATATTTAAACCCAAAATCTATAATTATAGATTCACCTATTTTTAATTTTTTATTTGACGGCACATGGTGAGGCACCGAAGCGTTTACCCCACTCGCTACAATCGCGGGAAAAGATAAATCATGAGCACCCATTTTAAGACCTGCAGATTGAATAAACTGTGCCAGTTTTATTTCTGTCCACCCACCTTCGCCAAAGCTACGGTGGACGAGCTTCTTTTTCAAAAGCTCGAAAACTTTTTCCACAATCTGCATGGACTTTTTAATTTTGGCCAATTCGCCGGTATCTTTAACCTGACGCATTGCATCTACTGCTGATTTTTCTGCCGTCACCTTAATCTTTAATCCGGAATCTTTAATCTTATACCTTAAATATTTGGCTTCACCAAAAGTAAACCCGTATTCCAGCCCAAGTTGTTTATAACCTTTTAAATACTCGCCAATATTTTTTAATCTATCGGTTTTTTTTATCCACTTCATTTGCTCAAGGCCCGAACCAAACCCCACCACATTCTTTTTGGTAATGAGCAAATACTCCTCTGCCCGCAAATCAAAACCCCTCCCTGTCAAATAAAACAGGTTTTCTTTTTTCTTTATAAGTATAGGATTTTGTATACTTTCCTGAAGTTTTTTTAATTTAAAAAGATTCATGCTTTTGAAATAAATCTCCAACACGATTTTCTAAGCCCATCAATTCATCTTCGGTGCAAGGAGAATTTTGTGCTTGTTTCTCCCTCACAATTCTAATTAAGTCTTCAGCTCCTACCCTATTCTTAATTTGATTCAATGTTTTCAGAAGTGTATCTAATCTCACTTGTGTCACTCTTGGTGGTAAATAACTCTCTTTTGATGTTTCATACATATAATTTTAATTAATTTTATTAACTATATAATGAACCAACTCCTCCACGCTTACCCTCTCCTGCTGTTTAGTATCGCGGTTTCTAACCGTAACGGCATTATCTTGCAAAGTATCAAAATCTACGGTAATGCAAAATGGCGTGCCAATTTCATCTTGACTGTAGTACCTTTTACCCACATTACCTCTATCGTCCCACGCTATGGGGCCTAACTGATAGCTAGTAGCCAATAACTGGTAAATTTCCCGAGCTTTAGCCACCAATTCGGGTTTATTTTTTAGTAATGGAAACACAGCGCACTTATAGGGTGCTAAAGCATAAGGTAATTTTAAAGTAAGGTTTTCCGGATTACTTTCATCGTAAGCGCTACATAACACAGCCAATAAAGTTCGGTTTACGCCCCAAGTAGGTTCTATGCAATGCGGTAAAAACTTTTCATTGGTTTGGGGATCTGAATACTCCAAACTTTCCCCAGAAGTTTTTTGATGCTGAGCCAAATCAAAATCACTTCTGTAAGCCAAGCCATAGAGTTCTTTTTGTCCAAACGGAAATTTGTATTCCGTGTCCACACTGCGTTTGCTGTAATGCGCTCTGTCAGCTTCCGGAATTTCTACAAATTCACACCGCTCAAAAATCCCAATGGCCTTACACCAGGCCTTTTGCTGGTCCAGCCAATAGTCAAACCATTTTTCCCACTCCTGTGGTCTGACAAAATATTCTATTTCCATTTGTTCAAATTCCCGTGTGCGGAAAATAAAATTGCCGGGAGTAATTTCGTTTCTAAAAGCCGGACCGATTTGCGCTATCCCAAAAGGAAGTTGTTTTCTGGCTGTATTCACCACATTTTTAAAATTCACAAACATACCCTGAGCTGTCTCGGGTCTTAAATACACTACCGACTCCTCACTGGCCACCGGACCCAAATTGGTCCGAAACATTAAGTTAAACTGTTGAGCGTTCATTAATTCTCCCCCACAATCTGGGCACTTACTGGAATTTTCCAGTTGGTCGGTTCTAAACCGATGGTGGCATTTTTTACATTCAGACAAAGGATCATTAAAAGTCGCCACATGCCCGCTCGCCTGCCACACTTTGGGATTCATAATTAAACTTGCATCTATACCCACCACATCTTCGCGGGCATGCACAAATTTTTTCCACCACAACTGTTTAATATTATTTTTTAATTCCACCCCCAAAGGACCATAGTCCCAACTATTGGCCAATCCGCCATAAATCTCGCTCCCCGGAAACACAAACCCCCTACGCTTACATAGCGAAATAATTTTATCCATCCCGTTAGAAATTTGACTATCTGGTTGTTTGATTTGATCTGTCATAATAAAAATTAATCTTCTAAATTTTTTAAAACTTATTCATTTCTAACGGGATTCATAAATTTATGCTTTCTTAAAATGCCCGATTAAAGTTAATAAATACCCGACACTTACCACAACCAAAGCGGATAGAAAAAATGGGTTATGAGTTTTAATATACAAATTCATTAAAATAGCTAACGCAAAAGTTCTTGCCAATAAGGTGGTTAAATATAATTGCCACAAACCTTTTCTGGCTAATTGAAAAACCACTATGGATAATAACAAAGCAAACATTCCGGCAAATTGCATAGGCACGCCGGAATAAACTTCCGAAGCGAACATAAATTTTTGAAACGACTCCGGCACAAAAATTAAGCCCACAGCCGTAAACCCCAAATAACCGGCAATGTAGTAAAAACTAAATTTAATAAAATTCATATTATTATGACTTGCGCTCTTACCCCCACCCTACCCTCCCCACAAGGGGGAGGGAACAACAGAAATAAGTTCAGATTATTTAACTTCCTTATAATATTTTACCATATCCTCAAAATAATCGTAAGTTATGGCAGTGCGGATTTTAGCCATTAAATTTAAGTAAAATTTTAGGTTATGCATGGTAGCCAGCCGAATTGCCAAAGGCTCACCCGTGGCAAACAAATGGCGCAAATAGCTCTTGGTGTGATTTAAACACAAATAACAATCGCAAGTGTTGTCCACGGGAGTAAAATCTTCTTTGTATTTTTCATTATTAATGTTAAGGGTGGAATAGCCATCTTTCTTACTATCATCCTCGGGCGAATCCACAGGCTGGTGGACGAGACTCGGGGATCCAGTTTGATAGATTCCTGCTTTCGCAGGAATGACAGAGGAAATATACAACCTCCCATGCCTTGCCTCCCTAGTGGGAATCACGCAGTCAAAAGTATCACACCCTCTAGCTACGGCTTGCACGATATCCAACGGCGTACCTACACCTAACAAATGCTTTGGTGCATTATTTGGCAAATGTGGCATGGCAAACTCTATGGCTTTCATCATTTCCTCGTGCGGTTCACCTACCGCCACCCCGCCAATCGCAAACCCCTCAAAACCCAAATTCACCATATCTTTTGCCGACTGGGCCCTTAAGTCTGGAAAACTCGCGCCTTGCACAATCCCCCACAATTTTTGTCCGGGATTTATAGGGTCACCATTGGCTAAAATATTTTTATGCTCTTTAATCGCCCTTTCCGCCCAGCGTCTGGTTAATTCAATTGATAATTTTGAACGTTCATACTCAAACGGAAACCCGGGAAAATCATCTAAAATTAAACAAATATCACTGCCCAAATTAGCTTGAATTTGCATACTCTTTTCCGGGCTTAAAATTTCTTGTCTACCGTCCAAATCAAACTGGAACAATACTCCCACTTCCATCACCTTTCGCATTTTGGCCAAACTAAAAACTTGAAACCCACCGCTGTCGGTAAAAATCGGCCCTTTCCAATTCATAAATTTATGTAAGCCCCCGGCTTTGTAAATTAAAGTATCTCCGGGCCTTTGCCAGAGATGATAGGTATTTGCCAAAATCATATCGGCGCCCCAAAACTTTAACTCCTCACTGGTTATGGACTTAACCGCACCCTTGGTGCCAATCGGTAAAAACGCCGGAGTTTGCACATCGCCATGAGCGGTATGAATAACCCCGTTACGAGCTGTGGATTTAGCATCAGATTTTATAAGTTCAAAATATGGCATATTGAAGACAGTATAACAAAATACTCTCGCCTTTGGCGAGAGTATTTTTAAATTAAAACCTATCGGTCAAAACTTCTTCTGGGTGGACGCCCATGACCGTTTCCATGCCCTCCTCTACCACCAAACGACGGCCGGCGCGGACGAGAATCATCAAAATGATGATTAGCACTAGCTGATAATTGCTCTGGGGTAGGCTCAGGCGCAAACGGTTTATGAGTTAAGTTAATTCTCCCTTGTTCATCAATTTCACTCACTTGAACTTTTAAAGTATCTCCCACATTACAAACATCTTCCACTCTCGCCACGCGATAATTAGCCAACTGGGAAATATGCACCAAACCTTCTTTACCCGGCAAGACTTCCACAAAAGCGCCAAAATCCATCAGTCGGGTGACTTTTCCTTCATAAATTTCTCCGGGTTCCACTTCTTTCACAATATTCTGAATCCACGCCACAGCTTTCTTGGCACTTTCGGCATCGGTAGAAGTAACCATTACCAAACCATCATCTTCAATATCAATTTTCACTCCCGGACAGTTAGCAATAATTTCGTTAATGGTTTTACCTCCGCTTCCAATCACTTCGCGAATCTTATCGGGTTTAATTTTAAAACTGGTAATTCGCGGGGCAAAAGGAGACAAATCACCTCTTGGCGCAGAAAGCGCTTCTTTCATTTTACTAATAATGTGTACGCGCGCCGGTTTAGCTTGGTTTAAAGCCTGGGCTAAAATCTCCGCACTTAAACCTTTCAACTTCATATCTAGTTGCAGAGCAGTAACTCCGGTTTCACTACCTGTGACTTTAAAATCCATATGTCCGTTAAAATCTTCAATGCCGGCAATATCGGTTAAGACTTTAAAATGACTGGGTTTTTTTTCATCCATCACCAGGCCCATGGCACACCCGCCAATAACTTCTCTAATCGGCACGCCGGCATCCATTAAAGCCAAAGTAGAACCGCAAGTACTGGCCATGGAAGTAGACCCATTACTGGACATAATTTCCGAAACCAAACGCATGGTATATGGAAATTCCTCCTGCGGAGGCAACACCACTTCCACCGCTCTTTCAGCTAAGGCCCCATGACCAATTTCTCGGCGACCGGGACCTCTTACCGGCGCCACCTCACCTACACTGTACCCGGGCATATTATAATGGTGAATGTAACGTTTAGTTCGGCCTTCGCTTGGATCTTCCATACCATCTAAAGTTTGTTCGTCGCCTTTACTGCCTAAAGTTACAATAGTTAAAGCTTGGGTTTCGCCCCGAGTAAATAATGCACTCCCATGAGTCCGAGGTAAGACTCCCACCTCACAACTAATTGGCCGAGTTTCGTTTAAGGCCCGACCGTCTACTCGTCTTTCCTTTTCCAAAATTTGTTTTTGAGTATATTTTTTAATTAACTTATCTACCACGTTGGCTGTTTCTTTTTCTAAATTAATATCCGCTCTCTCGCCCAAGGTGGTTTTGACTGCTTGTAAAACTTCAACGTTTAAATTTGTAATATTTACTTCTCTTTGTTCTTTGGATTTTACATACACAGCCTTATCGATTTTTTCTTCGGTAAGCAAATTGCTAACTACTGTCCAAACTTCCGAATTGGCTTTTACAATAATAGGTTCGGTTTTGGTTTTGCCGATTTGTTTGGCAAAAGCCAATTGACACTGAACTAATTCACCCAAATATTTTTGAGCAAATTTTATACCTTCCACAATTTCCGCTTCACTCACTAATTTAGCACCCATTTCCACCATAATAATGTGCTCAGCGGTTCCGCAGACAATTAAATCCATAACCGACTTTTCGCTTTGCTCATGAGTCGGATTAATAATGTATTGGCCATCAATTTTACCCACCCGCACACCGGCCACAGGACCGTCGAATGGAATATTGGAAATCGCCAAAGCCATACTAGCAGCATTTACCGCTAACATATCGGGCTCATTTTGGCCATCAATACACAAAATCGTGGTAATAATTTGCACATCATTCCGCATCCCATCGGGAAATAATGGCCTTAGCGTTCTGTCGATAACTCTACCTTTTAAAATAGCATCATCGGTGGCCCGGCCTTCTCTTTTTATCCACCTGCTCCCTTTAATTTTTCCCGCAGCGTATAAACGCTCTTCGTAATCCATTAAGAGAGGGAAAAAATCAATCCCTTCTCTAGCTTGATTCTTCATGACCGCGGTTGCTAATACCACGGTATCTCCCACTCTGGCTAACACCGCTCCACTGGCCTGACCCGCCAATTTGCCAGTTTCAAAAACAAAATCAGCTTCACCGATTTTGCAAGAAATCTTTTTTGCTTCCATATTGTTGTTACCCCCCACTTTCTAAATGCTCGTAATTTTGATGCTATTAAAACTATTAGGATTTAATAGTCAGTGGAATTATTTATATCTGGAAAGTGGGGGGTGAATTTCCGCCTGATTTATAGATTTACGATGACTTTAAGAAGCCTATCGCTGTATCTATAAACCAGAACAATTTAATTAGTGATTTTCTAAAACCGCATTAATTTTAGCTAAAATTTCATCGGGTGTAAAGTAGGCCTTAATTAAATAATCTCTAACGTTGTATTTTTGAGCTTTTAAAATATCCTCTTTACTCCATAAATTACTTAAAACAATTACCGGCGTATTGGCAATTTTAGCATCTTGATGTGCCCTTAATCTTTCCAACACTTCATAACCATCCATATTGGGCATCATTAAATCCATCACGACCAAGTCCGGCTTTTCTTCCTCTACTAAAATATAACCTTGACTGCCATCTTCCGCCGGCTTTACCTCAAACCCCGCTTTAGTCAATTTGTGAAGCATAATCTCTCTCATTGCCAGATCATCTTCCATAATAACAATTTTTTGGTTCATAGCCATAAATAAAATACTCAAAATCAATTTATCACTAACATATTATAACATAAAATTTAAATATGTTATAATATTTAAGCTAATAAGCTTATGGATACAAAAACAAAAATTTTGTTTATTGTTTTTTTAGCTGTGTTGTGTGCCTCAATTTTTATCAGCAATAAAAGAGCCTACATAAAACGCGACTTTACCATTATTCAAGAATAAAGTCCCGACTTCTTAATATTAATTAATTCATTTATGTTTTCCAATTGGTTTTTAATTGCTTTAGCCGCACCTCTATTTTGGAGTTTTATTAATTATATAGACAAACTACTCCTCTCTAAATATCCGGAAGGCAAAGGAGTTGGAGCAATAATGTTATTTTCGTCATTATTTTCCATTACCATTCTTCCCATTATCGGATATTTTAACAGAAGCACTCTTCTAAATTTACCCTTATTTGATTTATTTTTGCTTATTATAGTGGGGCTTTTAAGTGCTAGCGCTACTTATTTCTACTTAAGAGCCATGAACATAGAAGACCCTTCCATTGTGGTGCCTTTACTTCAATTAATTCCGATTTTTGCTTATTTTTTGGGCTTTTTAATTCTCGGAGAATCTTTAAGCATACAACAAATTTTATTTTCATTACTTATTCTATTAGGAATAGCATTAATCTCCATAGAAATTGATACTGAAAATAAAATTAAATTTAAAATTAAAGCTCTCTTCTGGGTATCTTTATCTTCTTTCCTATTTGCTTTGCATGATGTTATTTTTAAACTTGTTGCCATTCAAGATACTTTTTGGGTGTCAGCTTTTTGGCAGTATACCGGACTTTCCCTGTTTGGATTTTTTAGTTTATTGATCTCCACACATGCCAGAGAAGAATTTTTTAAAATTTTTAAAGGCAAAAATTGGACAAATTTAAGCTTAAATATTACTAGCGAAATTTTATACATTTTAGGTAATTTAGCCAACAATTTTGCCACACTTCTGGCCCCGGTGGCTTTAGTTCTGGTGGTTGCCAGTTACCAACCGCTTTTTGTATTTATTGAAGGAGTACTGCTTACAGTTTTCCTTCCAAAAATCATTACAGAAAAAATCTCAATAAAACACCTCGTTCAAAAATTAATTTCCATTATTATTATAATTGTGGGCAGTTATTTGCTCTATACCGCTTCCCCACATTAAATTTATGGACTTATTTTGCCCTTGGGATGGAGCTAAATATTTAATTTTTTCCAGCAACACTCCGGCGTTATTATTTTATTCGCATATTCCGGCCATGCTTTTAGCTTTGGCCGTTGGCTTAACTTCCATCATTAAAGCCAGACACAAAACCTTGGCCTGGCTAATGGCCATTCTTTGCGGTTTATTTTTTGCTTGGGCATTTTTTGACTTAATCCTCTGGGCCACCAACTCCCCGAGTACTGTAATGTTCTTTTGGTCATTGCAAATTCTTTTGGAACCCTTAATTTTTATTTTTGCTTTTTATATTACTTACGTATTTATTAAACAAAAAGATTTAAACATTCAAGTAAAGCTGATTTTTTTCTTGTCATTTTTACCCATTCTGCTCTTTTTAGGCACTCATTATAACTTAATCGGGGTAACCTTAGTTGACTGTTTGGCCATTGAAGGGTTTTTTGCCAAATTCGTTACCTACATAATTGAATTCAGTAGCATTCTGCTCATTATCCTCTTTTCCATCTATGCCTATAAAAAAGAAACAACTGCCTCTCGCAAACAAGAAATTGCGATTTTCTCTCAAGGGATAACTTTATTTTTAGTGGCCTTTTCTTGGGGCAATATTATGGGCAGTTTTTCCGATAATTGGAAATTAGCTCAAGCCGGCTTAATTGGCATGCCTTTATTCGTTGCTGTATTAGGCTATGCGGTAGTGAGTTTTAAAACATTTAATTTAAAAATCCTAAGTTCCCAGGCTCTCCTCTTTACCACCGGCTTTTTAATTTTTTCCATCTTTTTCATTTCCTCTATTGATCACATTAGAATCATTCTGGCTTTAACCTTATTATTATTTTGTATCTTAGGCGTTTTTCTGGTCCGAAGCATCAAACGAGAAGTTAGACAACGAGAACAATTGGAAACGCTTACCAAGCAACTTTCACAAGCCAACGAAAAACTGACTGTCTTAGATAAAGCCAGAGCGGAATTCATTTCGATTGCCAGTCATCAACTGCGTACTCCGCCGGCTACGGTTAAATGGTATTTATCCGCTTTGCTATCTGGAGATTATGGACCGGTTCCCGCCGACTTAAAAGCTGTCATTTTAAAAGCCGAAAGATCCAACAATTTATTAATTTCCTTAATTGAAGATATCTTAAATGTCTCTCGCATAGAACGAGGCACTTTGGAATTTTTATTTGAGGAAGTGGATTTTTACAATTTGGCAAAAATCACTTTTGAACAACTAGAACCCCTCGCCCAAGATAAAAAACTTAATTTTGAATTCGTTTGTAAAACTTTGCCTCTGCCTAAAATTCATGCAGACAAAGAAAAACTCAGACAAGTCATGAATAACCTAATAGACAATGCCATTAAATACACCCCAAATGGACAAGTGCAAGTTATTGTAAGTATGAACCAAACAGAAGTGCGTTTTGAAGTCAAAGACTCAGGCAAAGGCATAAACCCAGATGAACTAAGTAAAATTTTTGAAAAATATACCCGAGGGAAAGAATCTTTTAGACAAGCGGCAGGGCTTGGACTGGGTTTATATGTGGCCAAAATAGTTATTAAAGAGCACCAAGGTAAAATTTGGGCGGAAAGCCCGGGGGAAGGCAAAGGCTCCGGTTTTATTTTTACCCTACCCATTAATGCCCACTTAAATGCTACGAGTCAAGTGGACTTTAACGCCTTAAATAATAAAAAATCCTCTTAATGAGGATTTTTTATACTTCCCAGGGCTTCGTGTTCAAAATTTAATAAAAATCTTTCCGGGTCGGGGGTGGAACCGAACATTATGTGTTCCACGCTATCTCTCTGACCCTTACTATGTTCACTTTCCACGCCTTTTTTTTGAAACCATTCCTCCCAACTTTTACTAAAACTTTTATAGCCCTCGGTGCCTTCTTTACCAAATTTTTTTTCTATGACCAAATACTTGTGTTTATCACAAATTTCAATAAATTGACTTTTTTCTCCCACGGACAAAAAGCCATTGGTTTGTAATAAATTTTTGAGTTGTTGAGTTTCTTTTTGCGTATAAACAGTTTGGCAAATTTCCACACAGAGCTTTCGCCAATCCTGTTCAAAAGTATTTAAATCTAACATAAATTATTCTTGTTCAGCTTCCACGGTTTCGGTTTTTTTAGTGGAAACTTTTTCCGCGGTTTCCACAATTTTCAACTTTAATTTATCGGCAATTTTTAAATAACGCTTTTCATCTTCTCCTTTTAAAAACCTCATTAATCTTCTTCGATTGCCGACCATTTTAAGCAAACCCCTTCTGGAATGGTTGTCTTTTTTATGGATTTTTAAATGCTCCTGAACCCGAGAAATCTCCTCAGTTAAAATGGCAATTTGCACCTCCGGACTTCCTGTGTCGTCTTTGTGAGTGCGAAACTTTTTAATTATTTCATTTTTTTCTTTGGGAGTTAACATTTGACTTATTCCTTTCACGAGATAAATTGCGGTGCTAAATTACCGCATTCCTAATTCATCCGTGGTTTAATTAATTGTCCTGATTATACCAAAAAACTCACTCTTTTGGCAAATGCTGATTTGGAAAGATTAAATAATTTAAAAATTCTTTAGCAACATTGTATTGGGTTAATTGTTCAAAACTTTTTAAACCCGGAAAGCGGTTTACTTCCAAAACGTAAAGCTTGCCTGAATGATCTTCTAAAATGTCAACTTTGGACAATTCTCGACCAAGTATTTTAGAGGCTTTTTCGGCAACTTCTATCAATTTTTTTATTTTACTGTTCCCCCTCACCCTATCCTCTCCCTCAAGGGAGAGAAGGGAATTAGAATCAAAATCCGCTCTGCCTAATTGGGTATTGAATTCAAACCTCAATACTACCGGAAGCGCTTTATAACCTACACATATAATTTTATATTCGTATTTAGCTTTTATATACTCCTGAATTAACCATTCGTTGCTTGGATGCAATTTAACAGTTTTTTTAAATTGCTCCTCATTTTGAATTAAAAATGTTCCTTTAGCTTTCATTCCATAAATCCACTTTAAAATTAGCGGGTAGTTTAAATCATCATTCATAATTCCTACCGGCCCTCCGAAGCCTTGGCAAAAGGGGGATTCATACTTCAAGGTTCTTGGAATTGACAACCCTGCTTTTTTTAACATTTGATAATCAACCCATTTGCCTTTTCCAATTTGACCCTTGGTAATATTTGCATCTACAACCCGTCCGCCCCTTACTCTAAATTCTTTTGCTAATTTGATTATATTTGGAATGTATTTTGGACCACCCTTTAAATAAGGATTCCTAATATACAAAACATCTCTCTTACTCAGAGAAGTTTTAAAGTTCAAATGAAGCAAATCATTCACATCCAAAATTCTTAATTCATAATTCATAATTCGGGCTTCCTTAAGGAGCCTCTGCGCTGCATATATATTCTTAGATGAAATAACATAAATCATAAAAAGCTCGCCATAAGATAACTTTCGTTCAATTATGTCATTTTTGCTTATTTTTGTCATTAAAATAACATGTCGCATAATGCATTTTAATTTTTGCCAAATTTCCCATGTCGCAATATTTAACTGTGTATTTGTGGATAACTACCTACGTCGCATAATGCAATATTGTGCTACAATAAGATTGTCTCTAAATATGCTTAAAGTTAAGCAATATTACATAGTGCTTAAGCTTAAAAAAATTTACCTATGACAAATACCAATATTACCTCTCCCCCATCCCCACTGAAAAAATCCATTACTGACTTTTTGGAATATTGTGAAATTGGCAAAAACCAAAGCCACAACACCATTACAGCTTATTTGAGATATTTGAATAAATTTGCAACCTTTGCCCAAAGCCTAAAAATCAACCATCCGGAAAACATTACTTTGGAAACCGTAAACAAGTATCGACTTTACTTAAACCGACTTACCGATGAAAACGGTAAGACACTCAAATTAATTACTCAAAATTATCATCTCATTGCACTAAGGGCCTTTTTGAAATATTTAACCAAACAAGATATTAAAACTCTCTCCCCGGAAAAAATTGAATTACCAAAAAACCCTCAACGACAAGTAGAGTTTTTAGAACGTGACGAACTTGACCGCTTATTTACCGCAGTAAATGAAGAGAAAGATGAAATAGCCCGCTTAAGAGACTATGCAATTCTCCAAACTTTGTTTTCTACCGGTCTTCGGGTAAGCGAATTGGCCTCCTTAAAAAAAGACATGGTAAATTTAGAACGCAGAGAATTTACGGTCCGAGGTAAAGGTAGCAAGCTTAGGCTGGTATTTTTAAGCGACCAAGCCGCAGAAGCGATTAAAAAATATCTCCGTAAACGAACCGATAATAACAAAGCTCTATTTATTGCTCATAGTAAAATTGGTGAATCCTCCTCTGCTTCTTCCCCTAAAGTAGGAGATGTCCGTTCTGCTTCCCTCCTTAAGGTAGGGGGCATTCATTCTTCTTCCCCCCCTAATGTTGGGGGCATTCATTCTTCTTCCCCCCCTAAGATAGGGGGGGCTAGGGGGGGTATTGAAAAAGAAATCGCCAGTATGGGTGCCAAAATTAAAAATTCAAAATTAGAAACTAAAAATTCCACTTTAGGCCTCACTCCCCGCTCAATTCAAAGAATCATAAAAAAATACTGCTTAATTGCCGGCATAGTAAAACAAGTCACTCCGCACACCCTTAGACATTCTTTTGCCACTGATTTGCTCCAAAACGGAGCCGATATAAGAAGTGTACAAACCTTATTGGGGCACGCTTCCATTACGACCACCCAAATCTACACTCACATTACCAACCAAGGACTCAGGGATATCCATAAAAAATATCACGATAAAAAATCGTAATTTTTAATCCTTGATACCTAATGGATTGTTTGCTAAAATATGAAAAGTTTGCAATAGGTCGCGTAGCTCAGCTGGATAGAGCGCAAGCTTGCGGAGCTTGAGGTCGCAGGTTCAACTCCTGCCGCGATCACCATAAAAAATAGCGGTCTCGTAGCTCAATGGATAGAGCAGTGCTCTTCTAAGGCATTGATGTTGGTTCGATTCCAACCG